>JBKPGE010000284.1:0-6357 GCA_046729215.1 Actinomycetota bacterium
AGGGGCGGCGATGGCGTCGCCCGCGAGCTCGAGGCGCTCGAGGACTGCCGAGCCTCGATCCTGAGCGAGCGCCGCGAACACGCGCCGGCCGGCGCGAGGGGCGGCGAGCCGGGCGCCCGCGGACGAAATCTCCTCAACGGAGAGGAGCTCCCCGCGAAGACCAGCGTCGACCTCTCGCCCGGGGACGTCCTCCGCATCGAAACGCCCGGAGGTGGCGGTTTCGGCCGTAGCTAGGCTGACGCCGTGGCAGTCGTCGAGGCCCACGACCTGCACCGCACCTACCGCACGTCCACCGGAACGTTCCGCCGCAGGTGGCACAACGTCGAGGCGGTCCGCGGCGTCAGCTTCGAGATCCAGGAGGGCGAGCTCTTTGGCCTGCTCGGACCGAACGGCGCTGGGAAGACGACGACGATCAAGATGCTGATCACGCTCCTGATCCCGACGAAGGGCACCGCGCGGGTGCTCGGGTATGACGTCGTCAAGGACGCGCGTGAGGTGCGCAGGCGGATCGGCTACGTCTTCGGCGGCGAGCGCGGCGTCTAGGACCGGCTGTCGGGCTACGACAATCTGCGCGACAGCGCCGAGGTCTTCGGCGTGGAGCCGAAGCAGATCCACGCGCGCATCGACTACCTGCTCGAGCTCGTCGGCCTCAAGGGCCGCGAGCAGGAGCGCGCGGAAGGCTACTCCCGCGGGATGAAGCAGCGGCTCCACATCGCGCGCGGCCTGCTCCACGACCCGCCCGTCGTCTTTCTCGACGAGCCGACGATCGGCCTCGACCCCGTCGGCGCCCGAGAGCTCCGGGCGACGATCGCGTCGCTCGCCGACGCCGGAAAGACGATCCTCCTCACGACGCACTACATGTTCGAGGCGGATGCGCTCTGCGACCGAATCGCGGTCATCAACCGGGGCGAGATCGTCGCTCACGGCACACCCGCCGAGCTGAAGCGAGACGTGGCCGAAGGGACAGTGGTCGAGGTCGAGGTTTTCGGCGTTCCCGATGGAACCGTCGACCGCGTCCGCGACCTCAACGGCGTGACCTCCGTGTCGATCGAGGAGCGCGAACAGGCTCAGCTGCTGATCGTCCAGACCCAGCCCGAGGTGGAGCTCACGCAGTCGATCCTCGGCACTCTGGACGGGGCGAGCGTGGGCCGAATCTCCCGCCGCGAGCCGACCCTCGAGGACGCCTACGTCACGCTGGTGGCGAAAGAGTGAAGACGCTCCGCCTGATCTGGGTGGGCTGGAAGTTCCATGTGAAGAGCCTCACGCTGTCCGGCTTTTTCATCCTCACGTCGGTCCTCCAGCCGATCATCTTCGCCTCGCTCGCCTACTTCATGTTCCGCGCCGGAGCCCGCGAAGGGACGCTTCTCTACGTCGCGCTCGGCGCTGGAATGATGGGCATCTGGTCGTCGACGCTCTTCGGGTCTGGCGGGGCGATCCAGTGGCAGCGGTGGCAGGGGACGCTCGAGTACTGCATCGCCGTCCCACCGCCGTTCCTGCTCGTCATCGTCCCGCTCACGCTGGCGACGGCGACGATCGGCCTCTACTCGCTGACTGCGACGCTCGTCTGGGGCCGGCTCTTCTTCGACGTTCCACTCGATGTGGCCCATCCGGTCGCGTTCATCGTGGCGCTCCCGGTCACCGTCCTGGGCCTTGGGCTACTCGGTCTGATCCTCGCCTCCACGTTCATCATGTACCGGAACGCCAACGCGCTCTCGAACCTGCTCGAGTATCCGGTCTGGCTGGTCACGGGGCTGCTCGTCTCGTTGTCGCTGCTGCCCGTCTGGGTCGGGCCGATCTCGTGGGTGCTCGCGCCGACCTGGGGAATCAACGCGCTGAGGGACGCGGCGATCGCCGGCAACGCCTGGCCCGAGATCGGCATGTGTCTACTCCTCAGCGCCGTGTACCTCGTGATCGGGTACTTCGCGCTCCAGCACTTCGAACGGCTCGCCCGCGAGCGCGCGACGCTCACGCTCACATGAGAGAGAACCTGCGCGTCTTCTTCATCGGCGGGTACCTCTCGTACCGCGCGCTCTTCAACTGGATGCACTGGTCGTACTACATCCCGACGATGCTGGGTGCGCCGGTCTTCCAGATCCTCTTCTTCGCGTACATCGGTCGGTATGCCCAGGTCGAGAGCGACGAGTTCTTCGTCGTCGGCAACGCCGTCCAGCTCTCGGCCATGGCCGGGATCTACGGGATGGCGATGACCGTCGGCGGCGAGCGGTGGACGCAGACGCTCTCGCAGCTGCTCGCGACGCCCGCGAACCGGCTGCCGCTCTTCCTCGGACGAGCGCTGCCGCTGATCGCCAACGGGATCATCACGTCGGCCTTCGCCTTTTTCGTCGGCTGGCTGTTGCTGGACTTCGAGCTGACGCGGAGCGAGATCCCGGCGCTCGCGGTCGTGGTCGCCGTGAGTGCGTTCTCCTGCACCTCTCTGGGCCTCGTAGTCGGGGCGCTCGGACTGCGCATGCGCGACGTCTTCTTCCTCGCCAACTTCGTGGTCTACGCGCTCCTGCTCTTCTGCGGCGTGAACATCCCCCTCGACACCCTGCCCGGTTGGATGCAGGAGGTCGCCAACCGCCTGCCGCTTACGCACGGGATCGAGGCGGCGCGGGCAATCGCCGACGGCTCGTCGCTTTCCGACGTCTCCGGGCTCGTCTGGACCGAGTTCGGGATCGGCGTGGCCTATGCGGCGGCCGCGTTCGTGCTCTTCAAGCTCTTCGAGCTCGAAGGGCGGCGGCGCGCCAGCTTCGAGACGATCTAGGAAGAGCTCGCCGACCTCAGAACTCGCTAGTCGACGGCGGCATCGCCGTGCTGCGCCGAGACAACGCCCTCACGCTGCTCCTACTCTCTTAGGATCCGCCTTTGGCGCGGTTCGGGGACAAGGCAGCATGGTTCAGGTTCACCTCGGACCGCTTCGACCACACGTCCGAGCTGCCGCCCGACGCGAACGCCGGTAACCGCTTCTACGGTCGTGATATCGCGGAGTTCATCACCGCGGGGCTCGACGAACGCGGTCTCGATGCCTCCTTCATCGACGAGGACTGGGGCTGGCAAGCCCACGCGAAGCGCCCCGACGAGACGGTGCTGGAGATCTCGATTTACCACAACCCAGACGAGGCGCCCGGCGCAGAGGACGAATGGGCGCTCATGGTCCGGTCACTCCGCAAGCAACGCCTCCTAGGGATCGTTCCGCGTTTCCTCGAGACCGAAGTCGACTCTGAGGCGATCGCGACCCTTGACGACGTCTTCGAGGAGGCCAGGATCGTGCTCCTCCGAACGCCAGCGGCGTGACAGCGTCCGCGGCCGAGCGCTACGTCCGGCTCGGACTGCAGCTCGGCAGGCACGTCGATGGGATCGTCGACGCATACTTCGGCCCGCCCGAGCTTGCTGCCGAGGTCGACGCGGAGCCGCCGGTGGACCCTCGGGCGCTCGTCTCCGCCGCCGAGGCGCTGCTCGACGAGCTCGATGACGGCTGGCTGCGCGACCAGGTCGTCGGACTTCGCACCTACGCCGGCGTGCTGGCAGGTGAGTCCCGCTCATACGCCGACGAGGTCGAGGGCTGCTACGGCGTGCGGCCGACCTTCACCGACGAAGCCGTCTTCACCGCCGCGCATGAGCGGCTAGACGCACTACTTCCCGGTGAGGGGACCCTCGTCGAGCGCTACGCCCGTTGGGAACAGTCGACCCGCGTGCCCAGCGATCGGATCGAGCGCGCATTGGCGTCGGTCATCGAGGAGGCGCGCACCTGGACGCGCCGCCTGGTCGAGCTGCCTGAGGGCGAAGGCATCTTGCTGGAGGCCGTCCACGACAAGCCGTGGTGGGCGTCGTGCGACTACCTGGGCGACCTGCGCAGCCGGATCGCCATCAACGTCGACCTCCCGATGGCGGGGGTCGAGCTGCTCGTCCTCGGGAGCCACGAGGCGTACCCCGGCCACCACACGGAGCGCAGCTGCAAGGAGCACATGCTCGTGCGTGACCGCGGGCTGCTCGAGGAGACGCTGGTGATGGGCCCGACGCCGCAGTCGGTCGTCACGGAGGGAATCGCCGTGCTCGCACCGCCGATGCTGCTCGAGGGCGACGGCGCGGAGGCGCTTGCCTCGGTGGTGCACGACGCCGGCATCGAGCTCGACTTGGCGCATGCTCTGGCCGTGAGGCGCGCACTCGAGCCGTGCCGGTGGGCGGAGGTCAACGCGGCGTTGATGCTCCACGAGGACGGAGCGAGCGAGGCCGAGGCGCACGCGTACCTCGAGCGCTGGGGTCTCATGGGGCCGGAGTGGGTGGACCACATGATCCGCTTCATCACCGAGCCGACCCAGCGGACCTACATCCTCACCTACCCCGCCGGGCGAGAGCTCTGCGGCGCGTACGTAGGCGAAAATCCGGAGCGCTTCCGTCGCCTGCTGACCGAGCAGGTCCGCGTGCGAGACCTGCTGGAGGGCACGGGACGCACACACGCCAAAGCTTGACTACCGTGCCCCCGGTACGGAGGAGCGACGAAGCGCCGCGTCGATTCCCCCAGTTGGGTGAAGAGAAACGTCGGTGCGTGAGTCACAATTTAAGCAAGGCGTTCGTGCTGACTGACGCCGTATGTCCCTGTGAGCGCGCTCCTTTGACGACAAGCCTTCGCCTACTCGTGGCTTCGGCTACTGGATGCTTTGCACTGGCCTTCGCAGCCACCGCATTCGCGGCGTACAAGCCGGCACTCGTCGTCGCCGGGACGAGCCACGCGACCGGCGGCGGTGGAGCCGTTTTCATCGGTTTCACGGATTACCAGCCGGTGGACAATCTGGACGAGGCGTCGGGCATGATCACCCTCTACTCGCCGCGCGCCTACCGCTTAAAGCTTGGGCAGCGAGACGGCGCGCCGGTCGGTGCGCTCACGGCGGACATCCAATTCACTCGCCCGTTGGAGACAACTACGGACGGCCTCCGATTCCGAGGAACCCTTCGAGCCGGGGACCCGGCGGCGTACGTCGCCAACACATGCTCGCCGGGATTGCACGACGCGGTCTGGACGATCGAGGAGCAATCGGTGGACGAGTCCGCCAAGGTCCGCCTCGTCATCTACGTTGACCGAGTGACGAGTGGCCATGAGTCGGCGTTCGCGTCGGCCCGGATGAGCATCTGCCTCCCCTCGCCCTTCCTCCCGCCGCCCCTGGGCCTGCCCGCGGGCGGATGGCTACACACAGTCGTCTTTTCCGTCCACGGGGTTTTCTGGAACCCCAACACGCAAGGCTCGTACACTTGGAACGGCGTCTTCGTGCCCCACACGGCGGGCACGGCGACGCTCGACCACGCGAAAGCCGTGCAGAGCACGTCGTTCGTCCGGCTGCCCGCACGGCTCGCGATGACGGCGAAACGGCAGAAGCTCGGAAAGCGAACGTTCGCGGTTGTTACCGCTTGCCTCACTGAGAGCGCTTACCCGATCCGCGGCATCCGTGTGTACATCCTCGCCGGGCGGACAGCCCGTCGCCTTCGCCTTATGTTCGACTGGCGCAGATACGAGTACGTCTACAGACGAACGAACGCTCGGGGCTGCGCGAGGATTCGGATCCGCGTCACGAAGCCGGTCATGTTCGTGCGCGCAAGCCTCGCGCCCATGCCGCTCGATCGGGACTTCTCACCGCCGGGGCCGGCGTACTTCGGCGAGCTGAGAACGCACCCGCAGCACCCGTCCGGCTGCCGGCCCAGGATCGTGCCGCGCTGCTCGGAACCGTCGATCGCTCCGCCGTTCGGTCTCCGGAGCCGGAACACAGCGCGCGTCCGCCGATAGCGACTGCCAGTCAAAGGGCGCGGAGCAGTAGATCTCGATCAGCCGGTCGGCGGAGTTATGTTTTTGCGTTACCGGAGGCGGCGGTGTCCGTGCGCGGTAGATGCAGTTTCCGGATGACGCCACCAGCCTGTAGATCAGACTTTGCGTCGAGGTAGTCCGGATGCCGCCAGGCTTCCATACACAGTCCTCGTGGCCGGCTCCGGCCGTCTCTCATTCGCAGCCGAGCCCGTCGCCGTCGCCGTCCAGGCGATGCGGATCGGATCCGATCACTCGGACCGGCGCGATGCCCATGGCCCGGATGTCGGCGCAATCGAGGTCCGGGGGATAAGGCGGAACGCACCCTCCCGCGTAGTTCGGGTCGCACTTGCCGCTTGTCGGCGCCGTCCGGGACGGCGGGCCGCTCTGGCCCGTCGCTACGGCCCGGAACGGATCCAGCGCTGTCCGGGGACAGGCCCTCCAGAGGCCGCGCCTCGCGGCCTTTGCGTTCTGAGCGGACCGCATAAGCGAGCCGGCGTACCGGCCTCGGTCGCCTCGATAGAAGTACGGCGCGGCCGCGCCCCGCCGCGTGAGCTCGAGGTTCA
>JBKPGE010000285.1:0-4158 GCA_046729215.1 Actinomycetota bacterium
CAGCCCGGGGTCGCGATCCGACCGTGTCGTCCAGTACCCGGTGGCGCGGTCGGCGCTCTCCACCCTGATCTCGCCGGTGCCCTCGAGCTGCGGGGCATTCGGGTCCCGAGGGCGCTCGCCCTTCCAGAAGTAGAAGATGCCCGCCGGATCCCTGCGCTCCTTCGCGGCCTCGCTCCAGTAGCGGGAAGAGAGGGTGGCGTCCTCCTGCCAGGCGCGCCCGGTCACGCTCAGGTCACCGTCGCGGTCCCGCGAGATCTGCAGCAGGCTCACCGCCGAGGGTTCCTCCTCGCTCCGCGCGGTGAGCGAGAGCTGCCACCACAGTCCCTCGATCGGGCCGCGGTGTCCCTCGGTCTCGATCGCCTTGCGGAGCTTCTGGTTGATCGCGCGAACCTCCGCCGGGCTGGTGGCCGGGTCGTAGCGGACGGAGGTCAGCCCGAGCAGGTCGCTCGGCAGCTTCGAACCGTGCGCGTGGAGGATGAACGTGCGCCGGATGCCGAGCGTGCCGCCGAACAGCCCGGCCTCGAACACCACGTTGTCGCGCGGCGACGCTTGGCCGGACTGGGACGGGTCCGTTGTGGTCCAGTCGTCCTGGGCGAACACGAACGCCGCGAAATCGACCTCCTGGGAGAGCTCGACGAGCCGGTCGAGGGTGGACCGCCCCGGGTTGAACGTGGTCGTCCAGGGCTCGACGTCGGCGACGTCCTCGAGCCCGCGCGTGATCGCTTGGAGCAGCCTGGCCTGCTTGCCCGACGACCCGACGAAGATGCGCGGTTTGTTCATGCGCGATGCATGATGACGGACATGCCGCGCACGCTCTGCCGCGGGCCGCGCGCGGGCATCCCGTTCATGCCCTCCTCTCAGAACCGATGCGATTGGTCTCGTCCATCGGGAAGTCGGCGCCGAAGTGGTTGTCACGGATCCCGTGAGTATGGGCGCGCTTGAAGGCGCTGCAGCCCGTCGTAGGCCGCGTACTTGTATGCCTCGCTTTCGGTCGGGGCGTTGAAGGTGCTGTGGATGAAGTAATCGATCGTTCCGCCGTAGTTGAGCACGGCCTGCCCCTGATGGATGAGCTCGGCGGCGTGGTCGCCGAGGACGTGCACCCCTAATAGCTCCCGGTTCTCGCGCCGGAAGACAAGCTTGACGAGTCCATCGGTGGCCCCGGCGATGGTCGCCCGTGTGTTGCCAGCGAACCATCCGCGGCCGACCTCGTGGTCGATGCCCTCCACGACGGCATCTTCTTCGGTCAGCCCCACCATCGCGGCTTCGGGAACCGAGTAGACGCCGAACGGCGGCATCGGGTCGACGGTCTCCTTGAAAGGAATCCCAAGCGCGTAGCACGCGGCGACGCGACCCTGCTCCATCGACACCGACGCAAGAGCGGGCGGTCCGATGACGTCCCCAGCCGCGTAGATCGATTCGGCGCTGGTCCTAAATTGCTCATCCACGATGATGCGATTCCGAGCATCGACCTGGACTCCAGCCTCTTCGAGACCCAGTTCTTCGATGTTTCCGACCCGGCCGGACGCGAACAGCACCTTGTCGGGTCGGATCTCCTCACCGCTCGCGAGCGTGCATTTCAGCGCTTTGCCGTCGCGTTTGACCAGCGCTCGGCCGCCGCCCAACACAAGCCGCATTCCCATGCCCAAGAAAGCACTGGCGAGGAGTTGCGAGATCTCGCGGTCGAAGAAGGAGAGAAGACGCTCTCCTGAGTCGACGAGTGTGACCTTGACGCCCAGGGCGGTGAAGATGGAGGCGTACTCGCATCCAACGGCGCCTCCTCCGACTACCACCAGGCTGGTAAAGGGCCGGTCGATGTCGAGCACCGTCTCGGAGTCGTGGACGTCAGGGTCATCGAAAGGGACGCTCTCGGGGTGGAATGGACGCGATCCCGTGGCGATCAGGACGACGCGCCCCTGAAGCGCGCGTTCACGACCGCCATCGAGCGTCACATGGACAGTTCGGTCGAGGCCGAGGCTTGCCTCACCGCGCACGAGCTCGATCGCGTGACGGTCGAGGTTCGAGCGCACCGCATCCGTCATCGTCTCGATGACCTCGCCTGTGCGTGCTCTGAGTTGCGCGACCGTCGACTCGGGATCCAGCGTGAGACCCAACCCGTACACCTCCCGCCGACGGAAACCGGTGACATAGAGGGCCGTTTCGCGCAACGTTTTGCTCGGGATCTCGCCGTTTAGGACCACCGCTCCGCCGGGCGAGGGGGAGCGCTCCACAACAGCAACACGCTTGCCGAAATAGGCCGCCTGCGCCGCTGCCTTCTCCCCCGCCGGGCCAGAGCCGATGACCACCATGTCGAATCGATCCTCCGCCCGCACGTGGCCTCCAGGAGAACAGACTACGGCGCTAGCCGTGTTGCACGGTCGGCGTGCACGACGTCGAGGAGATGCGTCACTACCAGGTCAGCCCTCTCAAGCATGAAACGGGCGCGAGCTCGGATCTCTTCCAAAGCGCGAGGTGCATCAGTCGGGGTCTGCCAGCTTGCGCAGCAGCTTCACGAGCTGACGGCGCTCGTTCTGCGAGAGCGGCGCGAGTACCCGTTCTTGGATGTCGTCGATCACGTTGTCGAACGCTCGGAGTTGCTTTCTTCCGGCCGTGGTGATCGAGACGATGTTACGCCGCCGGTTGGTGGGATTGACCGTGCGTTCGGTCAGCCCGAGTCGCTCTAGCTGCCCCAGCCAGGTGACGAGGTCGCTGCGGTCGACGCTGGTGCTGCGCCCGAGGTCCGCCTGGCCGATAGGACCCCATTCCTCGAGCGCGGCGAGGAGGCGGTAGTGGTAGCTACGAAGTCCTGTGCCGCTGGCCGCGAAACCGTCGTTCAGTAGCCCGTGCGAGCGGGCGTAGGTGCGGCTGATCAGCCAGGTCGGTCGGTCCCGGAGCCGGGACGGTGCAGACGCATGTCCGTGCGACTCCTCGGCCACAAGGGCGAGCGTAACAACTTGTGGGTCATACCAACACGCGCTATGTTGGTAGTACCCACATTGGGCGTGCCAACAATAGGTGACCGCGTCAAGCGGGCGTCGCTGGGAGTCTGATCCCACACCAATCGAAGTGAAACAAGGAGCTGACATGACCGCCGAAAACGCCCGGCGACGGGTGCTGCTGATCGGCAAGAGCCAACTCGTCCTCGACGGATCCGTCGCCGGCCTCCGCGACTTGGGTTACAAGGCCGAGGCGACCAACGACTTCACCGACATCACCGGCCGGTTCGACGTGAAAGAGCTCGACCTGGTCGTCTTCGGCGGACAAGTCCCCCCGGACCGCAAGGCTGAGCTGAGAGAAGAGATCCGCGCCGTCAACCCGGGGGTCATCTTCGTCCAGGGACTGGCCGGCATTCCAGGCCTCATCGTCAACCAGGTGCAGGGCGCGTTCACGGCGAACTACCAGGACGCGACCCAAGCACCGACCTACACGCCCGACGATCGGGCGATCCGGCTGACTCTCGCAAACCCGGCCGATGTCAAGGTGACCGTCTGGTGGCAGAGCTCGTTCGTGCCACCAGACCCCAAGAGCGATTCGCTCCTACTCCTCGACGACCAAATCGCCGACGGCGATCACGCAATCCCGGTCCCCGATCACGTCCCGCCGAAGGCCGCCTTCGCCACCGTGCAGGTCGACGGGGCGATCTACGCCTTCAGCATCGCCACGGAGCAATGACTCCGAGCACGCGTGTCATTCGTACTCGTCGTGCCGGCGGATCCAGAGCTGCCACGCCTCGCCTTCGTCGCGGCCTTTCGGTGCGTGGTCGAGGATCGGGTAGTAGCCCATCACAAACTCCAATCCCCGCCACGACGTCGAGTAGGTGTGATGGACGGTGCCGTCGTCGCTTACGAACGCGCTGAACCCGGGGCTCTCCGTCAGGTAACCGGCGATGTCGGTGCCCGTGGCGCTGGCGTTCTGCTCGACGATCGGCGGTAGCCCGCTCCCCGTCATCTCCGCCACCGCCTCACGGCCCTGTTCCTCCGTGTGGGAGAAGCCGAGATCGAAGTTGAAGTCCGTGCGTGCAGTCGAGACCCAGGGAAGACTCCAACCCATGCGGCGCTTGTAGGCCTGCAGCTTCTGCAGCGGTG
Source organism: Actinomycetota bacterium (assembly GCA_046729215.1). Classification (GTDB taxonomy): domain Bacteria; phylum Actinomycetota; class Thermoleophilia; order Gaiellales; family Gaiellaceae; genus JACDAN01. The sequence continues at coordinate 4,083 of JBKPGE010000285.1, forward strand.
CTTGTGAGACGAGCAGGAACGTCACGTCGCGAGCGTGCAGATGTGGGAGCACCCCGTCGACGGCGTCGGCGATCGA
>JBKPGE010000286.1:0-19852 GCA_046729215.1 Actinomycetota bacterium
CGGCGACGGCTGGGAAGAAGTCGCCGCCGGGATCGACAGCTGGCTCAGCGGAGTGCTCGAGGCGTCGAAGGCCGCAGAGGCGCCCGCCGGACCACCGGGAGACTGATCCCCGGTGGCCCTGCGGCGGGCCGGGTCAGCGAAGCGACTGCGCGACTCCTTCCAGGAGCTGCATGGCGTCCTGCATCCCCGCCTCCATCCCCGACTCGATGATCGCGTCGCGGATTTCCTTGCTCGGCGCCTCGACGAGGATCGTGAGCGTCGTGCGCCCGTCCACCTCTGTGAACGTCGCAGTGTTCAGCGTTCCCTGCTCGGGCCCGTCCTCTGGCTGAGGCACGCCCTCGTAGACCTCGGTCGAGACCAGCCGCTCGTTCGGGACGATCTCTCGGTACTCGCCGTGGAAGCCGACCTCGGATCCGTCCTCGGTCACCGCGACGGACCGCCACTTGCCGCCGACCCGCAGGTCGATCTCGGCGATCGTGACCTCGCCGCGGTTTGCGTGCCACCAGCGCCTGACGAGCTCGGGCTCGGTGTAGGCCTTGTAGACGAGGTGCCTCGGCGCGTCGAACTCCCGCGTGATGAGGATCTGCTGATCCGTCGGAAGCGTCAGCGTCGCCGCCCGACTAGCCGTCACGTCTGCCATCTCCTTCCTCCTTTTGCTTGAGGCCTTCCAACACGACATCCAGCTCGTTGAACCGTTCCGACCACGTGCGCTCGTAGTCCTTCACCCAGTCGTGGATGGGCTTGAGCGCCCGGCCGTTCAGCCGGTAGAGCCGCTGCCGTCCTTGATCACGCACGTCAACCGCCCCCACTTCACGGAGGACCCGCAGATGCTTTGAGACCTGCGGCTGACTGAGGCCGAGCACGTGTACCAGGTCGTTCACGGGTCGTTCCCCGCCGGCGAGGACGTCCAGTATCTGCCGCCGTCGGGGCTCGGCCACCGCGTTGAACGCATCTGCTGTCGTTGCTGCTCGTGCCACGGAAGGATTATATACCTATATCGGAATATATCAACTGGAAGAGCAAGTCCCTGGCTTAAGCTGGCTCGCAAACGACGTGGGAGGACCGATGGACGACCCGAAGATCCATGACGCGATCGAGGAGCTCGTGGCCGAGGAACACCAGCTCTGGCAACGGGAGTCGAGCGGCGATGCGACCGACGCCGACCGTCGCCGGCTCCAAGAGGTGAAGGTCTCGCTCGACCAGTGCTGGGACCTGCTGCGCCAGCGCCGCGCGCTGCGCGAGGCCGGCCGCGACCCGTCCGCCGCCGATGCCCGGCGGTCGGAGGTGGTGGAGGGCTACGAGCAGTAGGCCAGATCGGAGCGGCCGCCCGGCCGGGTTCTCCGGGCGAACCGCATGGGCGCGCAGCATCCAGACGCCGCTCCGCGAGTTCCTCCGCACCGAGACCGGCGGCGCCGCGATCCTGCTCGCGGCCGCCGTCACTGCGCTCGTCTGGGTGAACGTCGCGACGTCGTCCTACGACTCCTTCTGGGGGACGACGCTCGCGATCGACATAGGCGGCCACGGCGTCGCCCTCGATCTGCGCGAGTGGGTCAACAGCGGCCTGATGACGTTCTTCTTCTTCGTCGTCGGGCTCGAAGCGCGGCGAGAGTTCGATCTGGGCGAGCTCCGTGAGCGGCGGCGGTTCGCGCTGCCGCTGCTCGCATCGATTAGCGGGATGGCGGTCGCCATCGGGATCTACCTCACCTTCAACGCCGGGCGCTCATCCGCGACGGGTTGGGGGATCGCGATGTCGACCGACACCGCGTTCGCGCTCGGCGTTCTGGCGCTCGTCGGCCCGCGCTTTCCCGACCGCCTGCGTGCGTTCATGCTCACGCTCGTCGTCGTCGACGACATCGTGGCGCTCGTCGTCATCGCAACGGTCTACACGGAGACGCTCCACCTTGGGCCGCTGCTCGTGGCCGTCGGCTTCTTCGGCGCCGTCCTCGTCGCACGCAGCCTGCAGATCCGTGCAGGTGCCCTGTACCTCGTCCTTGGTGCCGGGGCCTGGGTCGGCCTGCTCGAGTCGGGGGTCGAGCCTGTCGTCATCGGCCTCGCGATGGGGCTCCTCGTCTACGCCTTCCCGGCTCCGCGGTCCAGTCTGGAAAGCGTCACGGACCGGTTTCGCGAGTTTCGCGAGCAGCCGACGGCGGAGCTCGCCCGCGTGGCCGGTCTCGAGCTCAGGGCGGCGACGCCGTCCAACGAACGGCTCCAGCAGCTGTTCCACCCCTGGACGAGTTACGTCGTCGTTCCGCTGTTCGCGCTCGCGAATGCAGGCATCGCGATCGACTCCGACTTCCTGGCGCGCGGCTTCACCTCGCCGATCACGCTCGGGATCCTGTTCGGCTACGTCGTTGGGAAGCCGGTGGGCATCTTCGGCGGCTCATGGCTGCTGACGCGGCTGAGCGGCGGGCTCCTCCGTCCGCCCGTGGGCTGGGTGGCGGTCGCCGGCGCGGGCACGATCGCCGGAATCGGCTTCACCGTGGCGCTGCTGGTCGCCACCCTTGCGTTCGACGGCGCGCAGCTGGAGGAGGCGAAGCTCGGGATCTTGACCGCAGCGCTCGGCTCGGCGCTCATTACCTGGCTGGTCTTCCGCGCAACGGCGATGCTGGCCCTGCGGACGCGCGCCCGCGCCCTCCTGGGAACCGCCGAGCCGCTCGTCGACCTCTACATCGACGTCGACCCGGAGCGGGATCACATCCGCGGGCCGATGGCCGCGCCGGTGACGCTCGTCGAGTACGGTGACCTGGAGTGTCCCTTCTGCGGCATGGCCGAACCGGTCGTGCGAGAGCTCCTGCGCGACTTCGCCGACGTCCGCTATGTCTGGCGGCACCTGCCGCTGAACGATGTCCACCCGCATGCGCAGATCGCGGCGGAAGCGGCGGAGGCCGCAGGCAATCAGGGCGCGTTCTGGGAGATGCACGACATGCTGTTCGCTCACCAGGACGCGCTGACCCCGACCGACCTGGTTGGCTACGCGGAGGAGCTCGGCCTCGACGGCGAGCGCTTCATGGTCGACTTGCGTGAGCACACCGGCGCCCCCCGCATCGCCGAGGACGTCGACAGCGCCGACCTGAGCGGCGTCACGGGGACTCCCACGTTTTTCATCAACGGCCGCCGCCACCACGGCGCCTACGACATCAGGACGCTGTCGGGAGCCGTGCGCGTGGCCGGCGCCCAGTCGCTGGCGGCAGCGCCGACGGACTGAGCCCCGGAACGAATAGCGGCGGTAACGCGCTTCTAGCCGAACACCTTCGAGCGGACTGAGACGGCGGTGTCCGGGTTGTCGCTGAAGAGGCCGTCGACACCGAGCTTGTAGAAGAGCTCGAGCTCGCCCGGCAGGTTGCCCGGCGCCGCGAGATACAGCGGATGCGCCGCGTTCCCTTGGCGGAAATCCTCCGGCAGGAACGAGTTCTCGCGGCGGAAGGTCCAGGGATGCAGGACGAGGCCGGCTCGATGAGCATCGCGGACGAGAGTCGTCGGCGCGAGCAGGCGGTTGGATGCGTCGCGCGGGACGATCAGGTTCTTGTTCGGCCCGATGCCGTCGGCGTAGCGTGCGATCTCCGCGAGGCCGGCGGGCTTGGCGAGATCTGCATACGTCCGCGGGTCACCGGAGACCACGAAGTCGAAAGGCTTCCCGACGGCGTCGAGGAGCTGCACGAGCCTGACCCTCGTCATCCGGCTCAACTCCTTCAGGTTCGAGACCTCGAACGACTGGATGAACACCGGCGCCTTGGAGCGGTCGAGGCCGTTCGCCCGCAGGGTCGCGACCAGCGGCTCCTCGAGCGAGAGGCCGATGCGGTCGAAATACGTCGGATGCTTGGTCTCGGGGTAGATCCCGACGCCCTCGCGCTTGGCGAGCGCGATCACCTCTTGGAAGGTCGGGATCTGGAGCTGACGATCGAACACCGTGTTCGCCGGGCGCAGGTCCGGCAGGCGCTCCTTCGCCCGCAGCGTCTTGAGCTCGGCGAGCGTGAAGTCCTCTGTGAACCAACCCGTGATCGAGACGCCGTCCACGACTTTCGTCGTGCGCCGGCCCGCAAACTCGGGATGCTCGGCGACGTCAGTTGTGCCGGAGATGTCGTTCTCGTGGCGGGCGACGAGGACGTGGTCCTTCGTCGAGACCAGATCCGGCTCGATGTAGTCCGCTCCCATCGCGATCGCGAGCTCGTACGAGGCGAGGGTGTGCTCGGGACGGTACCCGCTCGCTCCGCGGTGGCGGATCACGATGGGACGCACGTGCGATCTTCGCTCGTCGCTTCCGCGGCTTGCGCGGCCCTGCGACGCAGAGACTGCACCGGCCACGATGGCGAATACGAGGATCACGGCTGCCAATATCAGCTTCCAACGCTTGTTCACGACGGCGACCTCCTGGCGGTTGGGAATCGCTCGCGACGCTAGGAGGTGTCGACGAGCAGATGGGTTACGGCCCTGTGAGCGCCGGGTGAAAAAAGCGAGAGAACGGCCGTGCGGCTTCCGCACCCAGTCGTGCGGACTAAGCTTGGAAGTGACGCGAAGTGCGGCTCGTGATCTCTTCGCGGCGTAGAAGCCGCTGGATCTCATCCGTAGCGCGTCTTTTGGTGTGAGTTGGAGAACGAAGAGCCCCTTCCAGCCTCGAGTGGCGTAGCTCCGGCGGCTTCCCGCGATGGAAGGCTCTCGCTTGCAGGGCACGAGGGCCAAGTCCGCTTCCTGAATCGAGAGCTTTCTTGGCTGGACTTCAACGAGCACGTGCTGGCGTTCGCAGAGCGGCGCTCTTTGCCGGTGCTGGAGCGGGCCAAGTTCCTTGCGATCTTCAGCGACAACCTCGACGAGTTCTTCCAGGTACGCGTCGGCAGCTTGAAGATGCAGGTCGAGGCGGGAATCGCAAGTGGCCCGGGCGAGGAGCCCACAGGAGCGAAGCTGAGCGCGATCACCGCCCGCGTTCGAGACCTCGTCGAGCGACGGAGCAGCGTCTTCACCGCCCAACTCGTGCCGGATCTGGCGGCAGCCGGGATCCACCTGTCGAACTGGGACGAGCTCGATGAGGACGACCGTGCGTTCATCGACACGATGTTCGACGAGCAGATCTTCCCCGTCTTGACGCCGCTTGCCGTCGACCCCGCACACCCGTTCCCGTACATCTCGAACCTCTCGCTCAACCTCGCCGTCGTCGTCAGAGCCCCGGGCGAGCTGACCAAGCGGATCGCACGGGTGAAGGTGCCCTCGCTACTCCCACGCTTCGTCGTTCTTCCTGACGGCGAGCGCTGCGTGCCGATCGAGCAGGTGCTTGCGCGCCACCTGTCGGCGCTGTTCCCGGGAATGGAGATCGTCGAGCACTCCGCGTTTCACGTGACGCGCAATGCCGACTACGACATCGATCTCGACGGCGCAGACGACATGGTTGCTGCGGTCGAGTCGGTGCTGCGCCGTCGGCGGCGCTCCCCGATCGTCGTGCGGCTCGAGGTGGAGTCGTCCATGTCTGATGAGGCGCGGAGCCTGCTCGAGCGAGAGCTTCGGCTCGAAGACAGCGACGTCTACCGGGTCGACGGTCCGCTCGATCTCAGCGGGCTCTGGTCGATCGCGGCGCTCGACCGCCCGGATCTGAAGCTCGAGCCCTGGACACCGGTCACCCCGATCCGGCTCGCTTCGACCGAAGACGGCCCGCCGGATCTGTTCGCTGTGATCCGAGCCGGCGACGTCCTCGTCCATCATCCGTACGAGTCGTTCGAGACGTCCGTAGAGACGTTCATCGAGCAAGCCGCCCGCGACCCCTCGGTGCTGGCGATCAAGCAGACGCTTTACCGCACCTCCCCGGCCGAGAGCCGAATCATGGAGGCTCTCATCCGCGCAGCGGGCGAGGCGAAGCAGGTCGTATGCATCGTCGAGTTGAAGGCGCGCTTCGACGAGGAGGCGAACATCGGCTGGGCCCAGAAGCTCGAAGATGCCGGTGTTCACGTCGCGTACGGCGTCGTCGGCCTGAAGACGCACGCAAAGATGTGTCTCGCAGTCCGCAACGAGGAGGGGAGGATCCGCAGGTACGCGCACATCGGCACGGGGAACTACAACCTGGAGACAGCCGACACCTACGAGGATCTCGGACTGCTGACCGCCGACCCGGAGGTGACCGCCGATGTTTCCGACGCCTTCAACCTGCTGACCGGCTACAGCCGCCAGCAAGAGTTCCGGACGGTGCTCGTCGCACCACGCGGCATGCGCGAGGGGCTCCTCGAGCTCATTCGAGGGCAGGCCTTCGAGGACGGCTCGATCACGATGAAGCTGAACAGCCTTGTCGACGCGGAGGTGATCGAAGCGCTCTACGACGCCTCGCAGGCCGGCGCGCGGATCGACCTGATCGTACGAAGCATCTGTTGCCTGCGCCCCGGAGAGCCCGGCCTCTCCGAGACGATCCGGGTCCGCTCACTCGTGGGCCGCTTCCTCGAGCATTCCCGCGTCTACCGGTTCGGGCGGGGGCCGCAGGCCACATACCTGTTCGGGTCGGCCGATCTGATGCCGCGCAACCTCGACCGGCGAATGGAGGTCCTGGCGCCCATCCTCGAGCCGACGCTCCGGGATCGGATCGATGAGATGCTCGATGTCCTCCTCTCGGACGATGAGCTTGCGTGGGCGCTTGCTCCAGACGGGACTTGGGCGGCGCCGAACGGCTCGGCGCTGAGTAACGCCCAGACCCGCCTCGAGGAAGCCGCACTCGCAGGCGCGCGGCGCGTCGCGGCGGTCTGAGTCGCTCGCATGGCGCCGGCAGAGAAGCCCAGGCCGCTCTCGGGCGAGGAGCTCGAGCAGTTGTCCGCCTTGATCAAGGATGCTGACAGTGTCGAGCTGAAGCTGACCGTGCCCGAGTCCGACCAGCGCTCGACGGTCGCCGCGCTCGGGATGGATCCGCTCGAGGCCGAGATTCGGCAGGCCTTCTTCTTCGACACGGCGGACCTCGCCCTGAACAGACGCGGCCTCGTTGTGCGCGCCCGCCGGGTCCAGAACAAAGAAGGCGACTCAGTCGTCAAGCTCCGACCGGTCGTCCCCGGTGAGCTGCCGACAAAGCTGCGTAGCTCGCCCAACCTGGCCGTCGAGGTCGACGCCATGCCCGGGGGCTACGTGTGCTCGGCGGCCATGAAGACCTCAATCGAAAACGCCGAGGTGAAGCGAGTTGCCGAGGGGACACGGCCGCTCCGCAGGCTTCTCTCGAAAGAGCAGCGGAGCTTCTTCGCCTCTCACGCCCCAGACGGCATCGAGCTCGATGATCTGGTTCTGCTCGGCCCGATTCTCGTTTTCAAGCTGAAGTTCAGGCCTCCGGACTACGATCGGAAGCTCGTTGCGGAGCTCTGGAATTACCCTGACAATTCGCGGATCCTCGAGCTCTCCACGAAATGCGTGCCGGCCGAGGCCTTCCAGGTGGCCCTCGAGACCAGGGCCTTCTTGCGCAAGCGAGGCGTCGATCTGTCCGGCGAGCAGCAGACGAAGACCAAGACCGCGCTCGACTTCTTCTCGAAGAGCCTGTCCAGCCCGGCTCGTATCCGCTCATGAGGCTGCTTCGAGTGATCGAGTTCCTTTCGCTGGACGGGGTCATGCAGGCTCCGGGTGCAGCCGACGAGGACACCGAAGGCGGTTTCCGGCACGGTGGGTGGCAGCGGCCGTACTTCGACGACGTCCTCGGCGCGACGGCCGCCGAGGGCATGGCCGAGACCGACGCGTACCTATTCGGACGGAAGACCTACGAGAAGATGGCCGCTTTCTGGCCTACGGCGCCTGAAGACGATCCGTACGGCAGGCACATGAACAGCACGCCGAAGTACGTGGCCTCGAGGACACTGCAGGACGTCGAGTGGCGGAACTCCACGCTGATCGAGGGCGACGTTGCCCAGGAGGTCGCCAGGCTGAAGGAGCAGCCGGGCAAGAACATCGCCGTTCTCGGCAGTGGCGACCTCGTCCAGACGCTCCTCGAGCACGACCTGGTCGACGAGTTCTTCCTGGCCGTGTATCCGCTCGTGCTCGGGAGCGGCAAGCGGTTGTTTCGTGACTCCGACCAGGTCAGAAAGCTGCATCTGGTCGACTCGAAGCCCACCAGCACCGGTGGCGTGATCCTGACGTACCGCCCAGCCTGACCCCGTTGCCGGTCAGCCCGGGAGCTCCGCCAGCCTCCGCTCCAGGAACCGCCGCTCGGCGTCCGAGTGAACGAGCTCGAGCGCCCGGTTGTAGGCGGCGCGGGCCTCATCGATCCGATCGAGCCGGCGCAGCAGCTCCGCGCGGGTCGCGTGGAGGTAGTGGTAGCGCTCGAGCTCGAGGCGCTCGACCAGGTCGAGGGCGGCCTCGGCGTCGCCCGCCTCGGCCATCGCAGCAGCCTGATTGAGCTCGACAACGGATGAGCCCGTGCGGCGTGCGAGCTCGCCGTACAGCTCGGCGAGCTGCTCCCAGTCCTGAGGATCGTCGGCGTGCAGGGACGCAATCGCCGCCTGCAGCACGTACGGACCGCGTCCGCCGAGCGCCAACGCGCGCTCGAGTGCTGCCCGGCCTTGTTCGATCTGATCGAAGTCCCAGAGCGATCGGTCCTGCTCGCGGAGAAGGACCACCGTGCCGTCGGCGAATCGTGCGCCGCTCCTCGCGTCGTTGATGAGCATCAACGCAAGGAGCCCGTGCACTTCCTGCTCGTCGGGCATCAGCTCGGCGAGCGCGCGGCCCAGCCGGATGGCCTCGGCCGCAAGGTCGCCACGCCCGCCATAGCCCTCGTTGAAGATCAGGTAGACGACGGCAAGCACGGCCGCAAGGCGGTCCGGGAGCAGATGAGCCGGCGGCACGCGAAACGGAATCCCGGCGGCCTTGATCTTGCGCTTCGCGCGCACGAGCCGCTTGTTCATCGTCGCCTGCGGGACGAGGAAGGCGCGGGCGATCTCCTCGGTGCTCAGCCCGCCCAGCGTCCGCAGTGTGAGCGCCACCTGCGCATCGAGCTCGAGCGCCGGATGGCAGCACGTGAAGATCAGCTCGAGCCGCTCATCTGGAAGCCTACGGCTCTCAGAGTCCACGTCGTCACCTACTGCCGTTGGTAGCTCGAGCAGGCGCGTCTTCACCGCCAGCCTCCGATCGCGGCGGATTCGGTCGATCGCGCGGTTGCGCGCGGTCGTCACGAGCCAGGCCCGCGGGTTGGCGGGCGTTCCCTCTCGCGGCCAGCGCTCCGCGGCGATCGCGAATGCCTCCTGCGCGGCTTCCTCGGCGAGGTCGAAGTCGCCGAGGAAGCCGATCAGGGTTGCGAGGACACGGCCCCACTCGTCGCGGAAGACCCGCTCGAGGATTCCTAACCCTCCTTGACGGGGCGAACCTCCACCGAACCGCCCATGCGGGCCGCTGGAATGCGCGAGGCGAGCTCGATCGCGGCATCCAGGTCGTCGGCGTCGTATACGAGCCAGCCGCCGAGCGCCTCCTTGACGGCGACGAACGGGCCGTCAGTCGTCAGCGTCTTGCCGTCCTGCACGCGAACTGTGGTTGCCGTCTCCGGGGGCTGCAGCCACAGGTCAGAGGGCGTGACGCCAGAGGTCTGGTTGATCGCCTGGTAGTCGGCGTAGACCGCCTGCTGCTCCTCCTCCGAGAGCTTGGCCCACTCTTCCGGCGAGTCGGGCGTGGGGGTGTCTCCTTGCTGGATCAGCAGCACGTACTTCATGGCTTCCTCCTACGTTGTGGAATGGTCGCCGATGAGACGAACGGCGGACGCGGAAAGGGACACCCCCGGCTCAAGCGCCGGCATAGGCCTTTTCGAGCGCGGCGATGTCGAGCTTCCGCATCTCGAGCATCACGTCGGCAGCCCGTTTGGCCTTCTCCGGATCGGGTCGTCCATCATTTGCATGAACCGCTTCGGAATGACCTGCCAGGACAAGCCCTAGCGGTCCTTGAGCCACCGCAAATGCTCTCCTCACCACCGTCGGTGAGCCGACTCCAGTAGTAGTCGACCTCGTCCTGGTCGTCGCAGAAGATCTGGAACGAGATGGCTCCGGTGAACGTGTGCTGCGGTCCTCCGTTGAGGCCGAAGAACTTCTGGCCGTTCATTCGAACTCGACGCCGAATGCGCTCACCTTTCCGAGCGTCGAGTTCGCGAAGATCGACTGTAGTGGTTCGCTGCCTCTTCCGCTTGCCCGTCGAACCACAGACACGTGGTGAATCCATCGGTGGTCATCGGTACCTCCTTCTCGTCGGGTTCACTCATAGCGACGGACGGCGCGCCGATGACTCATCGGTGCGGAACTACGCGCTAATGCTCAGCCGCCCTCGGCCTCTTCCTTCTCCGGATGCGGAAGCGGAGTGACGGCTCGCCTCGTCGGCTCCTCCACGAGGCTGAGGACGCGCATCCCATGCACGAACACGACGGTCCCACCGAGGAACCCGCCCAGCGTGAGGAACGCGAAGCCGATGAGTGTGAGGATCAGCGAGCCGCTCGTCACCGCGTGATCGACGTAGCCTCCGTGCCCGAAGACTGCGGCGAGGAGGAAGAACAAGGTCGCCGTCAGCATCGAGAACAGGTGCAACGTCGCCGTGCGCCAGAGCGGCGTGCCCCATTCGATGCTGAGCCAGTCGATGAAGCCGGCCGTGGCGGTCGGGACGGTGACGACCAGTCCGATGATGAGCGCGAGCCACCACGCGGTCGCCATGTTGTCTTCCGAGACGCCGAGAGCGCTGAGCACACCGAACGCCGTGGCGGCGGTGTAGATGCCGATCGTCGCGTCGGTGAGCGGCGGGTGCAGCGGATGCCCCGGAAGCCCTTTGAGGAGGTAGCTGAGGTTCATGCGTCTCCTTCCTTGTACGTGCGCGTTGAAAGCGTCTTCTTACCCGCGCGTACCTCCCTGATCGTGCCGCGTTCCTACGTTACGCTCGCGTCGTCGCTTCCACTGCGACGATCGAGCAAAGGAGAACCGATGGAGTGGGCCGCGCTCATCACTTGGATCCTCACTGCCGGCGGGGGATTCGTGCTCTTAGCGCTGTGGATTCAGCACGGCGGGATGCAGCAGCGGGGACCAGGCCGGCAGATCAGGCCGCCGCTTGTCTTGAGCCACTTCGGGCTGGCCGCGACGGGCCTCCTTCTGTGGATCATCTACGTCTTCACCGACAGCGACGCCCTCGCGTGGATTGCGTTCGTGATCATCCTGCTGGTCGCTCTTCTGGGCTTGACGATGTTCGCCATCTGGTGGCAGCGGCGGCAGACGCGCGCGGCAGTCGAGCCCGCTACAACACCCGACGAGCCGGCCGAGCAGCGTTTCCCGGTTCCGATCGTCGCCCTGCACGGGCTTCTCGCCGTCACGACGGTGGTGCTCGTCTTCCTCGCAACCATCGGCGTCTAGCGCTTGGAGGCCAAGGTCAAGGAAAAGCGGGAGGTCGCGAAAGGCACGCTCTTTGTCACCTTCGATCTGCTTGGCCGGGAGGTCGACTTCGAGCCGGGCCAGTACTTCTTCGTGACGCTTCCCAACATCGGCTACCAGGACGAGAAGGGACTGCGCCGCCACATCACCGTTGTGACGTCACCGAACGAGCGGGGCGTTCTCGGCCTCTGCACGCGGCTTCGTGACACGGCCTTCAAGCGCACGATTGTCGAGCTCCCGGTCGGAGCAGATGTCGAAGTCGAGGAGCCAAAAGGGAGCTGGGTGCTCCCGAGGGAAACCGACCGCCCGTATGTCTTCATCGCGGGGGGCATCGGAATCACCGTCTTCAGGTGCATGCTTCGCTACATCGCCGAGGAAGATCTCCCTCACCGCGTCACCCTCTTTTACTCGAACCGCGATCGGGAATCGGCCGCGTTTCTTGACGAGCTGGGCGAGCTCGAGCGCGGGAATCCGAATCTCCGCGTCGTCATCACGATGACGGAGGACCCGGGGTGGGAAGGCGAGACGAGGCGGATCGACGCCGACGTGTTGCGCGATCACCTCGACGGCGACCTGAGCTCCTTCATTTACTTGATCGCCGGCCCGCCGGCGATGGTGGAGTCCATGGAGGAGGTCCTCCGGGCAGCGGCCGTCCCCGAGGAGCAGGTCCGTCCGGAAGGGTTCAGCGGGTACTGAGTTCCATGCGGGTGCGCTGGTTCGGTCAGTCGGCATTCCTGCTCGTGGGGCAAAAGACAGTCTTCGTGGACCCGTTCGGCGACATGAGCGGTGCGGCGGCGCGCGGTATCGAGTTCAACTATCCGCCGATCGAAGGCGTGACGGCCGACCTCGTGCTCGTCACGCATGAGCACGGCGACCACAACGGCGTCGATGTCGTCGACGGCTCACCGGTCGTCCTGCGCTCGACCGCAGGGCGATTGGACTCGCCGCTCGGCGAGGTCGTCGCGATCGCCTCCGAGCACGACGACGTCGCCGGCACGGCCCGCGGGCCCAACACGATCTTCTGCTTCTCACTCGACGGGTTACGGGTCTGCCACCTGGGCGACTTCGGACAGCCGGCGCTGCGGCCCGAGCAGCGTGAGGCGATCGGCGCCGTCGACGTTCTGTTCGTTCCGGTCGGCGGCGGACCGACGATCGGCGGTGCCGCCGCAGCCGAGCTCGTTCGCTCGCTCTCGCCCCGGCTAGTCATTCCGATGCACTACCGGACGGCTGCCGTCAACTTCCTCGAACCGCCGGACGAATTCCTGGAGGCGCTAGGTCCCGACGTCCAACGGCTCGACACGAGCGAGGCTGTCGCGGAGGATCTGCTCGGGACAGGGGATGCGCCGACCGTCGTCGTGTTGGCACCGCCGGGCACCTGATGCTTTACTCCTAGCTCGAGCGCCAGCGATCCAAGGAGCGGACATGCACGCAGCGTTCATGCCAATCGCGAAGGGCTTTGCGACCTATTCGGAGGGTATGACGCTTGCTGCACCGAACGCTGAACCTAGGGATCCTGGCGCATGTAGACGCCGGTAAGACAACTCTCACCGAACGGCTGCTTTACGCGGCCGGTGTCATCGACGAGCTCGGCAGCGTCGATGACGGCAGCACCCAAACCGACACGCTCGTGCTGGAACGCCAGCGCGGCATCACGATCAAGTCGGCGGTCGTGTCGTTCGCGATCGACGACGTCACGGTCAACCTGATCGACACGCCCGGCCACCCGGACTTCATCGCCGAGGTGGAACGCGTGCTGAGCGTCCTCGACGGCGCAGTGCTCGTGATCTCGGCTGTGGAGGGCGTGCAGGCACAGACGAGCCTGCTGATGCGAGCGCTGCAGCGGCTGCACGTTCCAACGCTCATCTTCGTGAACAAGATCGACCGTCTCGGGGCGGAGCCCGAACGCGTCGTGCTCGGGATAGCCGAAAGGCTCACGCCGTCGATCGTTCCGATGGGAGCCACGCGTGCCGCTCTGGCCGAGGTCCTCACGGCGAACGACGACGCGCTCCTGGCCGCGTACGTCGACGACGAAGGGAGCCTCTCGTACGACCGGCTTCAGGCTGAGCTCGCCGCTCAGACCAAGGGTGCGCTGGTGCACCCGGTGTTCTTCGGGTCGGCGATGACGGGGGCGGGGGTGGAGACACTGATGTCAGGCATCGCCGAGCTCCTGCCTTCAACCGACGGAGGCGGCGACGGTCCCGTTACGGGAAGTGTCTTCAAGATCGAACGCGGTCCGGCCGGCGAGAAGATCGCGTTCGGCCGCATGTTCTCCGGCACTGTCCGTACGCGTGATCGCGTGCAGTTCGGTCGAGACAGCGAGGGCAAGGTGACCGCGATCAACGTCTTCGAGCGCGGCTCGGCCGCCAAGAGCGGAGCGGTGGCCGCCGGCCAGATCGCGAAGCTCTGGGGCCTCGGCGAGGTGCAGATCGGCGATGCGATCGGGCGAGGGCGAAGCGCCCAGGAACACCATTTCGCGCCGCCGACGCTCGAGACCGCCGTCGTCCCGAGCCGCCCCGACGACAAGGGTGCGCTCCACGTCGCGCTCAGCCAGCTCGCGGAGCAGGACCCGCTGATCCGGGTACGACAGGATGACAGCCGGCAAGAGCTCTACGTCTCTCTCTACGGGGAGGTGCAGAAGGAGGTCATCCAGGCAACGCTGGCCGCCGACTTCGGCATCGACGTCGCGTTCAGGGAGACGACGACGATCTGCATCGAGCGGCCGATCGGCACCGGTCGAGCCCTGGAGAAAGCGCCTAGGCCATTCCTGGCCACGGTCGGGCTACGCGTGGAGCCGGCTGCTGCGAACTCCGGCGTGGAATACCGGCTCGAGGTGGACCCCGGGTCTCTGCCGCTCTCGTTCCACAAAGCAGTCGAGGACACGGTGCACGAGACGCTCCAGCAAGGACTCTACGGCTGGCAGGTCACCGACTGCATCGTCACCATGACGCATTCCGTCAGGTTGCGGCACTTCGCGACGAGCACTCCGGCAGAGCATCGCAACCTGACGCCGCTGGTTCTGATGAGGGCGCTGAAGCAGGCCGGCACCGTCGTCTGCGAGCCGATCCACCGCTTCCGCCTCCAGGCTCCGGCTGACACGCTCGGACCGCTTCTGCCCGTCCTGGCTCGGCTCGGGGCCGTTCCCGAGCTGCCGTCGCAGAGTGGGTCGTCATTCACGCTGGAGGGCGCGATCCCGGCGGCCCGGGTGCACGAGCTGCGGCTTCGCCTTCCGAGGTTGAGTCGCGGCGAGGGCGTGCTGGAGTGCACGTTCGATCGCTACGAAGCAGTCCGCGGGCCGACGCCGACGCGGCCACGCTGGGATCACAACCCGCTCAATCGCGAGGAGTATCTGCTGCATGTCGCTCGGCGGGTCTAGCCGAGCGCGGCCGAAAGGACGCCGTCAAGCGGCCGAGGGACTCGCGTGAGATCGAGCGCGTTGACGAGCAAGGTCGCATAGCGCGCCTTACGGTTCCACATGAACCGCCAAAGCTGCTCCTCATAGCTCAATTCGCGCTTCGCGGGCTGCTTCTGGAACGTGCGAAACGCTCCGAGCTCGCCCTCGGCGGCAATCACCTGTTCGACGCCGGCGGCGCCGACGGAGCGGACCAGCTCGTCTTCGAGATCCGCGACGCACACGTAGAACCCGAGTTCCTCCATGTCGGTGCGAGTGAGGTTGGACCCGAGGCCGCCCCGCTCGAGACCGCGCCGGAAGTCGGCTTCCTCTCCGGCGTCACACAGACCCGCGAGCCTGACGTCGAGACCGCGTGGGCCGAGCTCTTCCACGTACCTGCCAACCGCCTGGGCACCTCCGATGGGCAGGACGGAAACCCGCTCGGCTTCGAGGCTGCGGCCCCGCCGCTCGGCGAGCGTCTCCAGGGCCAGCTGGTCGCTGACCCCCTCGACGAGCACGACCGTTCGTCGGGCGCGGTCCATGGTCACCGCACGTTAGAGGCGCTTCGAAACTGCGGGACGGCTGGGTGGGGATCGCCCAGCCGTCCGGCAACAGCGGCAGCTCGTGCATCCGAGCCCGGTGGAGATCGCCGCGTGATCGGTTAGCTACGCGTCGAGCTCCCAGACCGAGACGTGCTTGCGGCTCTCGCTCGTGAACGGTTCCCGTTGCCAATCGCTCCAGCGCTCGCGCAGGCTCATCCCGGCGAGACGCGCCATGAGGTCAAGCTCCGCCGGCCAGACGTAGCGAAACGGCACCGAGTGGAGTTCGAGCTTGCCGTCAACGACCGAGTAATGATGGGAGATAAGCCCCTGGGACGCGACGTCGTACTCGTCGAAGCCGAGGTGCGTCTCGCTCACGTCGAACGCCCGGATCGTCTCGCCCGGCGGGACCCGCTGGAGCTGCGGAACGCCGACCTCGATCACGAAGCAGCCACCCGGCTCGAGATGCAAAGCGACATTCTGGAAGCAAGCGACCTGCTCATCTTGTGTCGTCAGGTTGTGGATCGTGTTGAAGACGAGGTAGGCGACCGAGAACCTCCCGTCGACCCTCGTCGTGGCGAAGTCGCCGATCGTGACCTCGATGTTCTCGGCGCCGGGCTTGGCCCGCAGCCGCGCCACCATCGCCTCGGAGAGGTCGATTCCGTGAACACGTATGCCGCGTTTTGCGAGCGGCAGGGCGACCCGACCCGTCCCGATCCCGAGCTCGAGCGCGGCGCCGGAGCCGACTAGCTCGGCGAGGAAGTCGACAACCGGGTCGACGGCGGCAGGTTCGAACATGTCGGCGGACGACTCGTCGTACCGCTCCGCGACGCGCTCACCGAAGTGGTCCTCGGGCATGTAGGCAGTCTGTCAAAGGCAATCGACGACCGAAGGAGCGACAGATGCAGATCCGTGCCCGTATGAGCATGAGCGCCGACGGCTATGTGACAACACCCAGCGGATGGCCGGCGCTGACCGCCGACTCCGCCTTCGTGTCCGGCGAGAGCCACGGCATTCGTGAGTTCCTTGAGAGCTGCGAAGCGGCGCTCATGGGCCGCACGACGTTCGAGCCTGCTCTCACGAACGAGCGGTGGCCGTGGCCGAACCTGAACGTGTTCGTGCTCGGCTCGCACCGCCCGGCCGGCACCCCCGACGACGTCGTGGTCGAAAGCGATCCGGAGGAGCTGCTCGAAAAGCTCCGGGCGGCGAACGAGGGTGGCGATGTCCACCTGGTCGGCGGCCCGCGCACGATCGAGGCGTTTCGTGTCCTCGGAGCGCTCGACACGCTCGAGCTCGTCGTCCTGCCGGTGTTCTTTGGCGGTGGGATGCAGCTGACGCCCTCGGTCAGTCCCGACGCCGGGCTGACGTTCGAACGTCAGCGTGCGCTTCCGGGCGGCTCGGTGGAGATCGTCTATGCCGTGAGCAGGGAAGCGGGCACATCGCGGGCGCGCGAAGCGGATTGGGCGCCGGCTTCGCAACGCCAGAGCTGACCTCGATGGCCACGTATGCGTTCATTCACGGTGCCGGCGACGTTGGTTGGTTCTGGCATCTCGTGGGCGGCGAGCTGCGTGACCGAGGCCACGAGGTGGTGGCACCGGACCTCCCGTGCGAGGACGACTCGGCCGGACTGTCGGAGTACGCGGACGCAGTGCTCGACGCGATCGGCGACCGCGCCGAGCTGATCGTGGTCGCGCAGTCGTTCGGCGGGTTCACCGCGCCGCTGGTCTGCGACCGGACACCCGCGGAGCTGCTTGTCTTGGTCGCGGGGATGATCCCGTCCCCGGGAGAGGCGCCTCGGGACTGGTGGGCGAATACCGGCTACGAGCACGAGAGCCGCGCGGGCGACGACGACGAGATCGCGATCTTCTACCACGACGTTCCGCCGGAGCTGGCGGCGGAGGCGTTGAAGCGAGCGCGTGGGCAGTCGGAGACGCCGACGCGCGAGCCGTGGCCTCTCGAGGCTTGGCCTAATGTTCCCACGCGGTTCGTGCTTTGCCGCGACGACCGCCTCTTTCCCGCCGATTTCCTCGGCCGCGTGGTCGAGGAGCGCTTGGGCATTGCCCCCGACGAGATGGACGGCGGACACTGCGTCGCGCTCAGCCGCCCGAAGGAGCTTGCGGAACGTCTCGAGGCATACCGTGACGATCGACGCTGAGGCTCCACTCGCCGTCGCCCTTGTCGAGGCGATCCACAAGGGAGATCTGCCGGCCCTGAAGCAGCTCCTTGACGAGAATCCCGGCTTCGCTGCGGCCCGACTCGGCGACGAGGCCATGTCGCGGGCGCTCTTGCACGTCGCGACGGACTGGCCAGGCCACTTTCCCAACGTCGCGGCGACGATCGCGGCGCTGGTCGAGGCCGGAGCCGACGTAAACGCTCGCTTCCGAGGACGGCACGCCGAGACTCCGCTCCACTGGGCGGCCAGCAGCAACGACGTGGAGGCGCTCGACGCACTGCTCGATTCGGGCGCCGATATCGAGGCAGGCGGCGGCGTCATCGGCGGCGGCACTCCTTTGGCGGACGCACGGGCGTTCCTGCAGTGGGAGGCGGCCTACCGGCTGGTCGAGCGTGGCGCGGAGACGACGCTGAGCGATGCCGCGACGCTCGGGCTAATGGACCGCCTTGACGAAAACCTGGACCAGGAGCCCTCCGCCGACGAGATCAACGCTGCCTTCTGGGGTGCCTGCCATGGCGGGCAGCAGGGCGCGGCGGAGTACCTGCTCGACCGGGGCGCAGACATCAACTGGATCCCATACTGGGAACCGTTGACACCGCTCGACGCCGCCGAGCGAAGCGCCGCCGGCGAGCTCGTCGAGTGGCTGCAAGCTCGCGGCGCCAGGCCCGCAAGCGAGCTCTAGCTTCAGAGCAACTCGGCGATGAGGGCGCCCGCTCGCTCGGCGCCGTCGCGCTCGACAGGGCGGTAATCGACCTCGCGCCCGATCTCCTGGGCGATCGCGTCGGCGATCGTCTCGGGCGTCTCGACCTCGAAGTCCATCACGCGTCCAGCGCCGTAGCGCCCAAGCCGGTGGCGCACGTGGAAGTTCTGCTCGAAGTGGTGAAGGAGCGGGAAGTAGAGGAACGGCCGCCGGTTGGCGGTCAGCTCCATGCACGTCGTCAGCCCGCCTTGCACGACTGCAAGGTCGCAGGCGGCGAGATGCCGGTACAGCTGGTGCACGTAGGCGCGCACTTCGAGGCCCGTCGTATTGCGGGAGCGTGGCCGGATCGATCCGCGGGCCGGCGACGACGACCATGCGCGGCGCGGGAACCCTCTCCTTCGCCTTCGGGAATGCCTCGATCACGCGCCGCAGCAGGTGCCCGCCGACGCCCGAGCCGCCGACGGTGACGATGCAGACCTGCACGTCGTCGCGGTAACCGAGCTCGTGACGCAACGCGGCGCGATCGGCGAAGTCGGCGGGATCGAAGCCGGTGACGTAGCCCGCGAAGGCGAAGTGCTCGCGCGTCCAGTCGCGCATCCGCGGCAGCTCTGGCCCGAACGCGTCGGGGACGATGTCATCGTCGTTGCCGACATAGATCGCGCGGTCGCGGAGCCGCGGGAAGCGCGCGATGTGCTCGATCATCTCCGCGTTGTAGTCCGCGGTGACGAAAGCCTCGCGCTCCTCGCGGTCGGGCATCGGTAGCCAGCCGACGAAGTCCGTCAGCCAGACGTAGGCAGCGTGCTTCTGCTCGGGATTCTCGTGCAAGTAGTAGTCGAGCTCCCACGCCTCGTCGCCGATCCAGAGGGCGTAGTGGTCGTCGCGCACCAGGTCGTGGAAGACCATGAAGTTCGCGAGGAGGATCTCGTCCATTCGCCGGATCGCCTGGAAGCAGTGCAGGTCGTGCTCGGCGGACTCGCTCTCGATATGGCCCGACTCGTTCGCCACGAAGGTGCTCGCCGGGTGGATCCGCTCGCCGCGCGCTTCGAGCACGGCTGTCACGGGGTGCTGCGCGATCCAGTCGATCTCGAGGTCGGGATGCAGCTTGCGCAGCTCGTCGGCGATCGCCGCATCGCGCTGGGCGTGGCCGAGCCCGATCGGGGAGGAGATATAGAGCGCGCGCTTCCGCCGTGATTTCCCCGAATCCAGCGCCGGGCCGGCTTTGCCGGAACGACGAAGTCTCGGAGCAGCAGGTTGACCTTGACTGGATCGCGGAGGTGCGGCGCGTGTCCGGATCCCTCGAGGACAACAAGGTTGCCGCCTGTCTGCTCGGCGAACGCCGCACCGCGCGAGACCGAGGCGATCGCGTCGCTGTCCCCGTGGATCACCAACACCGGGCAGCGGACGCGCCGACAGAGGGCGCGCGACTCCTCCGGCGTCAGCCCCGGCGCGTACTGCGTGGCGAGCATCGTCTCGGCGTCGGTCTCGAGCCCCCAAGCGACGGCGTCCTCGACCGGCTTTGTGGAGTGGGGCTGCGTGAACATCTTCGACATGAAGAACTCGACCCAATCGCGGTAGTCGCGGAGCCACTGGAACCGGTTGTGCTTCGCCCAGCCCTCGTCCGTGTCGTACTCGGTATCGAAGTCGTAGACGGCTCGCTCCGGGAGCGGCTCACCGCCGCCCACGAACGACGGACCAATGAAGATCGCGCCCTCGATGCGCTCCGGCAGC
>JBKPGE010000287.1:0-9862 GCA_046729215.1 Actinomycetota bacterium
CGAGCGGGGGCCATGAGGCACGCGACTCCGCCGGAGGCTCGGGCACTGTCTGCGAGTACGTGACGACCTCCAGCTTCCCGCGAATCCGTTCGCGATCCAACCGGGCAAGCAAACGGCGCAGGAGGTCGACCCGTCCTTCCCGCCGGGAGGCGACGAAGCGCACCTGACCGCCGCGCCGGCCCGGCCCGAGCGGCGCAAGCAGCTCAGCCGCGCGCTCGAACTGACGGTCATCGTCGACGGTCAGAACCAGCTGTGCATCGGCCCAGTCCGCCGGCAAGCGGGACTCGAGGTCACGGAACTGGTCGGCGACGCGCATGAGCCCGAGCATAGACTGACGCCGATGGCCAAGGTGGAAAAGAAAGGGACGGCCTCGCCCGAGCTCCTGCGGGAGTTCTTCCGCGAGATGCTGCTTATTCGCCGCTTCGAGGAGAAGGTCGAGGAGCGCTTCCGAGCAGGCGAGTTGCCGGGCTTTCTCCATGTCGCAATCGGGCAGGAGGCGGTCGCCGTCGGCGTCTGCCGGGCGCTCGAAGAGGGCGATGTCATCGCCTCCACGCACCGGGCGCACGGCCATGCGCTCGCCAAGGGGACGCATCCCAACGAGCTCATGGCCGAGCTCTACGGGAAGCTCGAAGGCTGCTCCCACGGCTACGGCGGGTCGATGCACCTGTACGACATCGAGCGCGGGAACCTGGGCGCGAACGCCGTCGTGGGCGGCGGTCTGCCGGCGATCGTCGGTGCCGCCCTCGCCTTCAAGTTCCGCGACGAGCCTCGCGTCGCGGTCGCCTTCTTCGGCGACGGCGCGACGAACATCGGCACCGTCCACGAATCGCTCAACCTCGCCCAGCTCTGGGACGTGCCAGCGGTCTTCGTCTGCGAGGACAACCACTGGGCTGAGTCGACGCCGGCGAGCCAGCACATGCCGATCAAGGACCTCACGAAGCGCGCTGTCGCCTACGGCATGGAGGCGATGAAGGTCGATGGACAGGACGTGGGCAAGGTATACGAGACCGCCTCCAAGGCGGTCGAACGTGCGCGCTCCGGTCGCGGCCCGGTCTTCCTCCTCGCGGAGACCTACCGACTCACCGGCCACTACATCGGCGATCCACAGGTCTACCGGCCGAAGGACGAGCTCAAGAAGCTCCGTGAAACCCAGGATCCGGTCGACAAGCTCCACAGCGCCCTGGACATCCCGGACGAGGAGTTCGAGGAGCTCGACCGGGAGGTGACGGAGCTCGTCGAGGGCGCGGTCGAGTTCGCCAAGAACGGCACCGACCCGAAGCCGGAGGATGCTTTAAAGAATGTCTACGCATAGCGCAGCTATGCATAGACGCCGGTGCCAGACTTCAGTCTGGCACCGGGGAACCTTTCTCCATGCCTGAGCTCAGCTACCGCGAGGCCGTCCGCGACGCCCTCTCGACCGCGATGCGCGAGGACGAGGACGTCTTCATCATGGGCGAAGACATCGCCGAGATGGGCGGCTCGATGGGCGTCACGCAGGGGATGCTCGACGAGTTCGGCCCCGAACGCGTCCGCAACTCGCCGATCTCGGAGGCGGCGATCGTCGGGACCGGAATCGGCGCCGCCATGCAGGGCATGCGCCCCGTCGTGGAGATCATGTACGAGGACTTCCTGACCCTCGGCGCCGAGCAGGTCGTCAATCAGGCCGCCAAGCACCGCTACATGTCCGGTGGACAGGTGAAAGTGCCGCTCACGATCCGGACGCAGGGCGGCGCCGGCTGGTCACCCGGCGCGCAGCACGCGCAGCAGCTCGAGGCCTGGTTCGTGCACATCCCCGGGCTCAAGGTCGTCTTCGCGTCGACGCCCACGGACGTCCGCGGACTCCTCTACAGCGCGATCTACGACGACAATCCGGTCGTCTTCTTCGAGCACCGCACGCTGTACGGGATCAAGGAGAGCGTGCCTGACGAGCTCGAGCCGATCCCGCTCGGCGAGGCGCGAGTGCAGCGCGAAGGCGAGGACGTCACCGTCGTCGCAACGGGGCGCCTCGTCCACGAAGCACTGGGCGCCGCCGAGCAGGCCGAGGAGCAGGGCGTCTCGGTCGAGGTCGTCGACCCCCGCACGCTGCAGCCACTCGACGAGGGAACCATTATCGAGTCGGTCAAGAAGACGAATCGCTGCGTGGTCGCCCACGAGGCGGTCACACGCATGGGCTTCGGCGCCGAGATCGCCGCCGTCGTCCAGCATCAGGCCTTCGACTGGCTGGACGCCCCCGTCGAGCGCGTCGGAGCCAAGTTCACGCCGCTTCCCTTCGCACCCGTCATGGAGGAGTGGGTCGTTCCCCACGCCGACGACGTTCTCAAGGCCGTCCTCACGACCGTCGGACGAGATGGCAACTGAGATCAAGCTCCCTCGGCTCGGCCAGGGAATGGAGTCCGGCACCGTCGTGCGCTGGCTCAAGCAGGAAGGCGACCGGGTCGAGAAGGGAGAGCCGCTGTACGAGGTCGACACGGAAAAGGTGACACAGGAGGTCGAGGCGGACGCTTCCGGCGTCCTCCTGAAGATCTCCGTCGAGGAGGGTGAGGTCCCGGTCGGCCAGACGGTCGCCGTCATCGGCGAAGAGGGCGAGGACGTGCCCAAAGCCGAGCCGGAGGCCGAGTCTCCAGTGGACGAGGAGCCCCAGGAGGAAGGCTCGCGGGCCCCAGCCCGCGACGAGGAACGCGAACGCGGCCGTGAGGCCGAGGCGGCCGTCGAGATCGCGCCTGCCGAGGCGGAGCCACAGCCGTCGACGACGGACGGCCGCGTCAAAGCCTCACCGCTCGCGCGGCGCATCGCGAGGGAGCGGGGTATCGACCTCGCCCGGCTGCGCGGCACAGGGCCCGAGGGCCGGATCGTGGCCGAGGACGTCGAGCGCGCCGAAGCGGCGCCAAAGCCGGTCGCCGCCCCAGCAGCCGTGGCCGGCGAGCCCGAGGTCGAGCCGCTGACCTCGATCCGCAAGACCATCGCGCGACGCCTGACCAAGGCCTGGGAAGCGCCGGTCTTCCAGATCTCGATGTCGGCGGACATGACGAGGGCGCAAGAGCTCCGAGATCGGCTCGTCGAGCTGACGCGCGAAGGTGAGACGAAGCCGACCATCTCCGACCTCATCACCAAGGCCTCGGCGGCAGCGTTGCTCCGGCACCCACAGGTGAACGCGCACTACGAGAACGAGACGCTTACCCGTTTCCCGACCGCCAACGTGGGGATGGCCGTCGCCACGGACCGCGGCCTCCTCGTCCCAGTCATCCGCGGCGCCGAGCGGTTGACGCTTGGCGAGATCGCCGCAGCCCGCGCCGAGCTGGTGGAGCGATCCCGCAGCGGAAAGCTCCAGCAGACCGACCTCGAAGACGGCACCTTCACCGTCTCCAACCTGGGCATGTACGGGATCGAGCACTTCATCGCCGTGCTCAACCCGCCGCAGGTCGCCATCCTCGCGGTTGGCGCGATCGAGGAGAAGCCGGTCGTCGTCGAGGGCGACTTCGACGTCAAGCCGATGATGAGCCTGACGCTGACCGCCGATCACCGCGCGCTGGACGGCTCGGTGGCAGCGGAGTTCCTGGGCACCGTGCGCTCGTTCCTGGAAGAGCCGGGCCTGGCGCTCTAAGGTCGCAGCGTGCGGGTCTGGTACCTGGTTCGCGACCTCGAGACGGCTCGCGGCTTCTACACGGGCAAGCTCGGCTTCACCGAGACGTACCTGGATGAGGGCGGCCGGTGGGCCAAGCTCGAACGCGGTTCCATGCAGATCGCCCTTGCCGAGGGCGAGCCCGAGGACGCCGGCGTAGCGGCGATCGACGTCGACGACGCCAAAGCCGAGGCGGAGCGCCTTCGCTCCCAGGGCGTCGAGGTGGGCACAGTGCTCGAGATCCACAACGAGGTGCGGCTGCTCGATGTGTTCGATCCGGACGGCAATCGGGTGCAGCTCGTCGAACAGCTTCGGCGTGATTAGGCGCGGCAATCGGCAGGACGTCCGGTTCCTGCGGGACATGCTGCGGCACGCCTACTACTGGCGTTCGGGCGGCGAGATCGAGGACGCGACACTGTGGCGCTACGTGGCCGGGTGGGGGAGACGCGGAGACTCCGCGGTCATCGCGCTCGAGGGTGGATTCCCGATTGGGGCGGCCTGGTTCCGGCTGTTTCCGCCCGGCGAACCCGGCTTCGGGTTCGTCGACGAGCAGGTACCCGAGGTCTCGATGGCGGTCGTCCCGAGCAGGCGCGGGCGGGGCATCGGCTCCGAGCTGCTGGACGCGCTGGTCGCTTGGGCCCGCGAGCAGGGCTACGACGCGCTGAGCCTCAGCGTCGCGGAGGACAGCCCGGCCATGCACGTCTTCGAGAAGCAGGGCTTCCAGAAGGTCGAGCAGACCGACCACTCCTGGACGATGCGCCTGAATCTGTAACGTCGAGCCGACAAAGCGACCAAGGAGCGAGAGACTCATGGAATGTGACGTTGCCGTCCTCGGCGGGGGCCCGGGCGGCTATACCGCCGCGATCCGCGCCGCGCAGCTCGGCGCGAAGACCGCCTGCATCGAGAAGGAGGCCGAGCTCGGCGGCACCTGCTTGCGGATCGGCTGTATCCCGACGAAGGCCTGGGTGCAGACCGCCTTCGCAATGAAGGAGGCCGAGGAGACCTTTGCCAAGCTCGGCGTCCAGGTCGGCGAGCCGAACCTCGACTTCGCGGCCGCGAACGAGTGGAAGGCGGGCGTCGTCAATCAGATGACGGGCGGCGTGGCGTCGCTCTTCAAGGCGAACGGCGTCGAGTGGGTCAAGGGCAAGGGCAGCTTCAAGGATGCGAACACGATCGCGGTCGAGGGCGGCGAGGACGTCACGTTCAAGCAGGCCATCATCGCCACGGGCAGCTTCCCGCTCATTCCGCCCATCGAGGGCATCGATTCCCCTCGCTGCGTCGACTCGGAAGGGCTGCTCGCGCAAGAGCAGGTCCCCGGGCGACTCGTCGTCCTCGGTGGCGGGATCATCGGCTGCGAGTTCGCGTCGATCTTCAGACGCTTCGGCTCCGAGGTGACGATCATCGAGATGCTCCCGAAACTGATCCCGATGGAGGACGACGCCGCTTCCGCCGAGCTGGCGAAGCAGTTCCAGAAGCGGGGCATCACGCTCCACCTCGAGAAGCAGTGCACGAAGGTGGAGGACTCGGGCTCGGCGCTCACCGTCCATTTCGGCGACGGCGAGACGGTCGAGGCCGACCTGATGCTCGTCTCCGTCGGCCGCGGCCCCCTGGTCGAGAACCTCGGCCTCGAGGAGATCGGCGTCGAGTTCGACAAGCGCACCGGTATCGCCGCCGACGAGCATCGCCGGACGACGGTTGAGCACATCTACGCGATCGGCGACTGCGCCGGCTACTGGCAGCTCGCGCACACGGCGTTCCGGGAGGGCGAGGTCGCCGCCGAGAACGCCATGGGCCACGAGGCCGTCGTCGACAACCGAGGCGTCCCGCGTCCGATCTACACGGATCCCGAGATCGCGAGCGTCGGCCTGACCGAGGCCGAAGCCCGGGAGCAGTACGGCGACGACGTCGAGGTCGGCATGTTCCCCTGGGTCGCCAACGCGCGCGCGGTAATGCAGAACGAGACCGTCGGCTGGACGAAGTCGATCCATGAAGGCCGCTACGGCGAGCTCCTCGGGATCGTCATGGTCGGACCGCACGTCACAGACCTGATCGAGGCCGGCGTCGTCGCGCTCGACGCCGAGGCCACCGTCGAGACGGTGGCCGACGGAATGGCTGCACATCCGACGCTCTCCGAGGCCGTCAAGGAAGCCGGTCTGGTCGCGCTCGGACGCGCGATCCACCTGCCGAATAGGAAGCGAGCGAGAGCCACCGCGTAAGCGGCTCGTTTCACCGAGGCGATGCTCGGGAAAAGGCGCAAGATAAGCGCGCTGTTCACCCCTGCTGCGGCGAGAGACCGTGCGTTCGACCGGCTGTACCGAAGCCACGTTCACGAGGTGTATCGCTACGTCCTGGCCGTCATGGGGAACGAGGCCGACGCCGAAGACGCGACTCAGGCGACGTTCCTGAGCGCCTATCGCGCGTTCCTTCGCGGCGACGAGCCGCGGAAGCCACGCAACTGGCTGCTGAAGATCGCCCAGAACGAGTGCCGGCAGCGGTTCCGGGCCGCGACCCGGCGACCGAAGGTCGTCGAGTGGGAGGACCGGACGGCAGCGCCGCCGCCCGATGAGGCGATCCCCACGGCGGACGAGATCCGCACAGCCCTCACTGCGCTCACCTTCAACCAGCGCTCGGCGCTGGTCATGCGAGAGCTCGAGGGCCGGACGTACGCCGAGATCGGCAACATCCTCGAGGTGTCCGGCTCCGCCGTGGAGACCCTCCTTTTCCGTGCTCGGCGCGCGCTTCGAGAGCAGCTCGAGGGCGCGCTCACCTGCGGCGAGGCAGAGGCGACGCTCATCCGGCGGATGGACGGACGCATCTCCGCGTCCGAGCGGCGCACACTTCGCGCCCATCTCCGCGAGTGCCCGGAGTGCTCGGCTCTCGAGCGCAAGCAGCGCGCGCGCATGGCTGCGCTCAAGCGCCTGGGCGCCGTCCAGCTTCCTCCTCCGCTCGCCGGCTTCATGGGCGGAGGCGGAGGCGGTTCGGTCAGCGGTGGCGCAGCGGTCGGGTCAGGTTTGGTCGGGAAGGCTGCGGCCGTCGTCGCGGCGGGTATGGTGGCCGGCGGTGTCGGCCATGAGGCGGTGCAGGGCCTCGCGGCAAACCAGCCGACAAGAACGCCGCAGCCGAAGGCTCACCGCACTTCGCCCGCTTCCGCCAAGGCGACTCATCAGCACGCGGCGAGAGGGAAGGCCGCCGCCGCGAAGGCGCAAAAGAAGGCCACGACGCGCCGGTTCACGCCGCGCGTCCGGCACCCCGCTCGCCCGCCGGCGAGCGAGAGCCCGGCGAAGGGCGATCCCGGTGCCACCCCGAGCAACGGCGGGCCCGCAGCTCCGGCGGTTGCCGCTCAGCCTCCGGCTCCTGCTATCCCGCAGCCGGCTCCCACGGTGGCCGACACTGCCGGACAGGCGCTGGGTCAGGTTCCGGTCCCGGTCCCAAGCGTGCCCACGGTGACCGTCACGCCGCCGCCGCTTCCCGTGGAACTTCCGCCCGTTCCGCTGCCGCCGGTCTCGCCGCCTCCTCCACCACTTCCGCCGCCTCCGCCGCTTCCGCGGATCGGCCAGTAACCTGCCGCCATGACCATCATCAACAGACGAAACGCGATTCTCGGCTGGGGCGTTTGGACGGTCGGCAAGATGCAGGCGAAGCGGAAGGCCAAGCAGTCCCTCAAAACCGAAGACGGGAGTAGAGGCAAGGCCGCGGCCGCCGCGGGTTCAGCACTGGCCGCAGCCGGAGGAGCGCTCTGGTTCTGGCGCCGCCGGAGCGGCGGCGACGAGACCGAGAAATAGTCCCGCCGCCGTCGTCCGGCCTGGGTCGAGCGGGTTAGGCGCTAGGCCGCGCAGTCCGCACGCGGACGAGACGCCGGGTCGAGATGCCGGCGAGCAGACTGTCCCCGTCCTTGCGGGCGCGGATGAACATGACCATCGAGCCGCCGCGCACGAGCCGCAGGCGCATAGTCGGCGTCAGCTGCACCGTTACGAGGCCGTCGACGTTCGTCTTGACCTCCTGCGGCTGTTGGATCCAACCGAGCGGCACGCCGGTCACGAGCATGATTGCATCCCGGACGATGTAACCGCGCGTGTCAGTCACGCGGAAGCGTCCAGTGAACGGCTGCCGCGAGGCCAGAACTCTCGGGGCGAATTCGACGCCCGAGATGACGAGCCGCTGAGGCAGCTGGACGCTCGTGGCCGGAATCGAGTAACGGCCGTCCGCGAGACGTGTGGCGCCCGCGGGCCGGGCAGCGATCGCCGACCCACGCGAGGTCGCGGTGTCGGTGCCGGTCACGTTCCGGGCCGTGACCTGGACCTTCAGGCGATGGTCGACATCAGCCGTCGCGACACGATAGGTCTTGGCGGTCGCACCGGCGATGCTCGCGCAGTTGGCGCCGTTGCCGTCACAGCGCTGCCACTGGTGCGTGAACGTCATCGGGTTCGTGCCGGACCACTCGCCGTCCTTGGCGACGACGAGCTCGCCGTCCTGTGCGGTGCCGACAACGGCAGGTGATTCGGTGTTCGCGGGCACAACATTCGGCTCAGCGTCGGCGAGGCCGACGAGTGTTGCCATGGCGGTGAGCGCCGATGCAGCGCCCGCAGCCAGAACGATTTGCACCTTTCTCATTAGCGGTTCCCCTTACATCGCTTACCGATGTTCCTCGCGGTGAGGAATACCAACGCCGTTTGAACTGAAAGCCGGAACCCGGTAAGGATTCTTTGAACTCAATGAGGAGAGTCGGGATGAGGATCGTGAAGTCCGTCACATCTGTCACATGGATCCCCTCCGAAGCGATCGAAGGCATGCCGAAACTGCCGTTCAAGCTTGGAATCACGCATTACGACGACCCACCGCCGGACCGCATCGACGAGCGCGAGCTCGAGGCGCTGCGGGATGCCGACCGTTTCCGCCAGGCCAACCAGCTGCGGGCCTGGATCGAGATCGACGGAGGCAAGATCCTCGACGCCGGCTACTCCGGAGGAGTCCTCCTTGGCTCCACGCAGATCAAGCTCGGGCCGAAGACGCTCGCGTTCGCGGATGTCAGGTACCCGCTGATCCAGAACGAGCCCGAGCGGGGGCCCGACTGGGTCAGGTTCGTGCAGAGCGCGGGCGGGCGGATGGGCGTCCCGGCGCCACGACACGTCCGCGGGAAGCCCTTCGTCCAGATCGCGTCCGCCTCGGCCTGGACGACGTTGCAGCTCATCATCTACGCCGACGGGACCGCGAAGTACACCTTGGCAGGCGCGAGCCCGTTCCCGCGCCACTGGATCTACGACGACGAGGGCAAGCTCGTCGAGAAGAGCGGCACGATTGATTTCGATCGCTGGTGGCGCGAGTCGTTCGGGCCGAACATGCCCTGGGGCGGAGAGGATTCACCGACGCTGCTCGCGGCGGCCGAGTCCGAGCTCGAACGCGAGCTGTCGCGAGTCGTGATGACGCGGCCCGAGGCGCTCGAGCGTCGCGAGCTGAAGGAAGGCGAATCGCTGGTCGAGCAGGACGCGCCTGGCACGGAGCTCTACCTCGTCCTCGACGGGATGCTGGACGTCGAGGTGGACGGCGACATCATCGCCGAGGTCGGGCCCGGCGCAATTCTGGGCGTTCGCGCCTCGCTCGAGGGAGGGCTGCGATCGTCGACGCTGCGGGCCGCGACCCGTTGTCGCGTGGTGGTCATCCCGGAGCAGCTGCTCGATCAGTCCGAGCTGGCCGCGATCGCGTCGGGGCAGCGCCGGGAGATGAGTTAAACGGCCGACCGCGTCGCGCTCGTCACCGGTGCGAACACGGGCATCGGGCTCGCGATCGCCGAGCGCCTGGTTGCGGACGGTTATGCGCTCGGTTTCGCAGCGCGGAAGGCCGAGGAGGAGACCGTGCGCCGGCTGGGGGAGCGCGGGCGGGTTCAGCCGGTCCTAGGCGACCTGAGCGATCCGGAGGTTCCGGCGCGGCTGGTGAGTGAGACCGTCGACGCCTTCGGACGTCTGGACGTGCTCGTCAACAACGCGGGCGTCACTCTCTCCAAGCCGGCGCTCGAGCTCACTGCCGATGACTTCGACACGATCTTCGCCGTCGACGTCCGCGGCGCGTTCCTGGCGTCGCAGGCCGCGGCGCGGGCGATGGGGGAAAAGGGCGGCGTGATCGTGAACATCACGTCCGTCCACGAGTACGTCCCTCGGCCGGGCTTCGCGCTGTATGCGCCGGCGAAGGCGGCGTTGGGGATGCTCACGCGCGCGCTCGCAATCGAGTTGGCGCCGCGTGTTCGGGTTG
>JBKPGE010000288.1:0-13398 GCA_046729215.1 Actinomycetota bacterium
CGCTCGGAGAGCGGCCGCCCGCGGTCCCGGCCTTCGAGGATCGGCTTGCGCCAGAGCACTCCGAGCGCGACGAAGCTGAGGATCAGCGTGAGCGCCGCCGCGTAGTACATGAGCCAGTCCGGCAGGACCGGGTCGCGGATCCCCCCGATCCCGTGGGCGAGCGGAATCGTGAGGCTCATGGCTGAGTGGTGATGCGCGCGAGCGGTACGCCGCGCTGCTCGAGCTCGACCTCGACGGTTCCGTTGATGGTGGCCCGGAACGGGAGGCGTGCCGGCGTGCCTGGCGTCACATCGCGCTTGAGGTTGTAGCCGTGAAGGTGGATTTCGTCGGCGACGTCCGAGTTCACGATCAAGACGACTTGGCGGCCCTTCGAGACCGTGACGTTGCGGATGCCGCCCACGGGCTCGCCGCCCCGAACGACGATCCCAATGTTGGCCGGCGGCGGCGGAGCCGGCGAAGTCGTGGACGTCGTGGCGCTCGCGGACGTGGCCGTGCCGGGCGTCGTCGTGTTGCCGCTCGCGTTGTCGTTCCCGTTATCGGGCCGCAAGACTATGAAGAGCCCGGCGGCCACGATGACCGCTGCCGCCACGATCAGCGCGTTTCGCATCGCTGGATGGATAGCAAGAGTCCGGCCCGAAACCACTCGGAACCCCCGTGCGAGGGATGCCGTACGTAACGACCGCCGAGAACCGAGTGGGCAAGCCGGCCGACTGCAATCGTGGTCCTGCCGGCAGCAAGCTGCTCGAGAAACGGCATCGCAACACGTACTTCGGCACGTGTCGGCCGTCGGTTCGAGCTCGACTCGGCCGACCTGTGCGGATGCGTCGGGACGACGTTCCAGAGCAGCACGTCCTCTTCGAGCTCGAGCTCGGCCAGCACGCGATGAACGATCGTCGCCGTCGCCTCGGCAGGGCCGAAACCGGAAACCTGGCGTTCCGAGGTGAACGGCAGGCCGCTGACGCGTGCCCCGCGATAACCAGCCGCTTCGCCGACCAGGAGGTAGCGGGCGCTCTTCCGCCGCTCGAGGTAGCCCGCGAGACGCTCTCGACGCAGCTCGGAGTCGGCGTACTGGTTGAACGTCGCGCCGATTCGGAGCGCTGCAAGCTCGTGGACGACGGTACGCTCGGGTGTGACCAGCGGAGGCAAGGTGGAGAAGCCGCTCGCAATTCTCTTCGATATCGACGGCACGCTCATCTCGAGCGGCGGTGCCGGCGCAGAGAGCTGGCGGAGGGCGTTCAACGAGCTCTACGGCATCCCGGCCGACATCGGTCAGTTCACGGACGCCGGGATGACCGACCCGGAGGTCGGCCGCCTGACCTTCGCCAACGTCATCGGCCGAGAACCGACTGAGGAGGAGATGGCCACGCTGATGGCGCGGCGGCAGGCGGCGCTCCCCGACGCCGTTGCCGAATCCAAGGGCTACAAGGTGCTACCCGGCGTCGACGAGACGCTGCAGCGGCTTGCCGACGCGGGGTTCCTGCTCGGGCTCACGACAGGCGGGACCGAGGCAGCGGCGCACACGAAGCTGGAGCGCGGTGACCTCAATCGGTTCTTCACCTTCGGCGGGTACGGCTCGGACTCGCCCGACCGCGCGGCGCTGACGCGCCGAGCGATCGAGCGCGCGGCGGAAGTCCTGCGCCGCCCGGTCGATCCGAAGCGCGTTCTCGTCGTCGGGGACACGCCGCTCGACATCGAGGCTGCCCATGCCGCGGGCGCCCTGGCCGTGGGAGTGGCGAGCGGGCACTACAGCGAGGACGATCTGCGCCGCGCGGGAGCCGACTACGTGATCGGGTCGCTCGAGGAGGAGCTCCCCGGCGTAGCTGCGCCGGCCGGCTAGAGGCGGGGGACCCGCCAACGCGGGCCCCCCGTAGAGGCTTCCTCAGCCGGCGGTCGTCGAGAAGACGTCTGTGCGGTTCCCCGGGCTGCCGTTGTTCACGGCGACGAAGACGGGCACGAAGAGGTTGCCGATGTTCGTCAGGCCCTCGTACTCGCCGAGGAAGTAGCCGAACGGCCCGCGGGCCGCCGGCGCCTGCTCGATGTCGAACGAGGTCGACGTGAGCCGGTTCTCGTTGCCAGTCCAGCTCGCCGGGCTAGCGCAGTTCGAGTGGCAGTGGACGATCCAGTAGTCCGTTGGCACGCCCGGGTTCGAGTCGTTGTTCCGGAAGTCGTAGTAGGTAACCCCGACAGCGCCGTTCGGCGTGACGTGAACGCCCGCGACGAACGCCTGCTGGTTCGCGGCGGTCGAGCTGCGCGGCGTCTGGTTGACCTTGATCGGCATCGACCAGGTCTGCCCGTTGTCGGTGGACATCGAGAACGCAATCTCGTCGACGCCGCTGAAGCTCGCGTCCTGCCAGACGACATACAACGCCCCGCTGGCCCGGTCGATCGCCACCTCGGGCAGTCCGCCCTCGGCGCGAATGTTCCGCCCCGTGTCGGGATCGAAGGCGACCCTCTCCCGGCTCGGCGCGATCTTGAGTGAATCCTTCGACCACGTCACGCCCTTGTCCGTGGAGCGGATGACCGACATCCATTCGCCGCGCGACTTGTGCGCGTTCTTGTGGATGAGGAACTCGTCGAAGAAGTTGAGCAGATCGCCGTTGTTCGCCACGAGGATCTGGCTGCCGATCGTGCCGTTGAACTCGCTGAGGTCGTAGATGTTCCGCGCCGGCTCCCACGTGAGGCCGCCGTCGGTCGTGCGCGAGAACCAGATCGGCTCGCGGAACGAGCGCGAGTGGATCAGGCCCTCGATGCTCGCCCGCGAGGTGCCGCTCGGTGACGTGAAGCGGTCCCAGACCGCGTAGGCGTAGCCGGGCGTGAGCGCGTCGGCCGTGACGGACTCCTTGTCGTTGAACGCGTACGCCACGTCGCGATCGCCGGAGTCGCGGATGATCGTCCACGGCTCGCTCCAGTGGTCGCCGCCGTCGGTCGAACGGCTGGCGAGGACGGCGTTGACATTGTTCATCGCGTTGAACGAGAGGCTGACTTGGTAGGCGGTTCCGTCGGGCCCGAAGGACACCCAGGGATCGGAGGAGCGGTCGAAGTCGCCGCCGTTTTGCGCCGTGCCTCCCGCGCAGGTGCTGAAGTGCGGGAACGTATGCGTCCACGACGCACCACCGTTGTGGGTGACGGCAGTCACGAGTCCGTGGGCGCCGCCGTCAGACCAGCGGTCCTGTTGCCAGACCGCGATCAGGTTGTTCGGGTTCGTCGGATTGACGTCGACCCAGGGCTCTTCCTCCGCGTTCGGATAGAGCACGCTCCCGGGCGCCGCTCCGACGGTGCAACCGGCAAACGGGCTCACGCCGGAGACCGTTGTCAGGGGCGCCACCGCGAAGGTTCCGGCGCTTGCACCAGCCGACAGGGCACTCGCTGCTACCGCCGCCAGCGGGAGCAGGACTTTCCTTACCACGCTCATCGACACACCTCCTAGGTTCGTAGGCACGCCGCTAATGCCTATGTCTGAATGCATGGATCCCTCCGCCACTAGATCGGACGTCGAATAACCACTGCTAGTTTGCGTTCAGGCGTACGAGAGCAGCTCGAGTAGCGATCCGTCGGGATCGCGGAAGTAAACGCTCGTCCCCTTCCCTCTCGGACCCTCGTGACCGATCGGGCCGGCCTCCACCGGAACCCCATGCCGCTCGAGGTGCTCGATCGCAGTGTGGAAGGTGCCGGGCCAGACGAAGCACAAGTCGCTGTTGCCCGGCTGAACCGGCAGTCTCGCGTTCAAACCCTCGAAGCCCGGCCCGTGCACGTTGAGATGCCACTCGCGGAAGACGTAGTGCGCGAAGGTCTCGTTGCGCTGGACGATCTCGGCGCCGAGGACGTCGCGGTAGAAGGCGTTCGAACGGTCCCAGTCGGAGACCGCGATGACACAGTGATCGAGCGCCAGGCGCACCTCAAGACTCTTCCACGAAGATGCGGCCTGTGCTCGAGCTCCGGACCTACACCGACGGCGGCCAGACCGCGATGGACGTGGCCGAGGAGATCGTCGGCTTCATCCGCCCCGCCCAGCGCTCGCTCGACTTCGCGCACTACGACTTCCACTTGAGCCCGGAGCCGGCCGCTGTCGTCGCCGAGGCAATCCGGGCCGCCGCCGGACGAGGAGTGGCTGTGCGCTTCGTCTACAACCTCGACCACCGAAACCCGATCCCGGTTCCGCCGCCGCCGGAGCCGGACGGCGTCCTCATCGACTCGCTCGGCGTCCCGGTCCGCCCGATCGCGGGCGTTCCGGACCTGATGCATCACAAGTTCGTGGTGCGCGACGGTTCCACCGTCTTCACGGGGTCGATGAACTGGACGGACGACTCGTGGACGGCCCAGGAGAATGTTGTCGCCGTCGCGGAGTCGCGCGAAATGGCCGCGCGCTTCATCCAGGACTTCGAGCAGCTCTGGGAGACCGGCGAAGTCGAGCGCAGCGGGTTCGTCGACACGACGCCGGTGCCGGTCGGCGACCATCAGGTGCGCACGTGGTTCACGCCGGGCCACGGCGAGGATCTCTCTCAGCGGATTGCCGACGCGATCCTCAAGGCCCGGCGTCGCGTTCGGATCGCATCGCCGGTAATCACAGCTGCGCCGGTCCTCGCCGCTTTGGCCGAGGTCATCTCGGAGGCCCGCGTCGATGTCGCCGGTTGCGTCGACCGGCCGCAGATCGACGGCGTCATCTACCAGTGGGGCGAGAACGGCAACATCTTCTGGAAGCTGCCGCTGCTCGAGCGCGTCCTGACGGCGCCCTTCTCTGCGAAGCCGTCGACTCCGTGGGAGCCGACGGGCAGCCTGCACAACTTCATGCACGCGAAGCTGACGGTCGCCGACGACACGATCTTCGTCGGCAGCTTCAACCTCTCGCGCTCAGGCGAGCTGAACGCGGAGAACGTTCTCGAGGTGACCGACCTGGAGCTGGCCGAGCGGCTCGCGGGCTTCGTCGACCAGGTCCGCGCCCTTTACCCCAGATTCACTCCCACTCAATCGTCGACGGCGGCTTCGAGCTGATGTCGAGCGCGACGCGGTTCACACCCGGGATCTCGTTGATGATCCGGCTCGAGATCGTCTCCAGGAGGTCGTAGGGCAGCCGCGCCCAGTCGGCGGTCATCGCGTCCTCGGAGGTCACCGCGCGGATGACGATCGGGTACGCGTAAGTCCGCTCGTCGCCCTGGACGCCGACCGACCGGATCGCCGGCAGCACGGCAAACGACTGCCAGAGCTCGCGGTAGAGGCCGCCACGCCGGATCTCCTCCTGGAGGATCGAGTCCGCCTCGCGGAGGATCTCCAGCCGCTCGTTCGTGACCTCGCCGATGATCCTGATCGCAAGGCCCGGCCCGGGGAACGGCTGGCGCCAGACCATGCGCTCGGGCATGCCGAGCTCTTCGCCGACACGCCTGACCTCGTCCTTGAACAGCATCCTGAGCGGCTCGACCAGCAGGAAGTCGACGTCGTCGGGGAGGCCGCCGACGTTGTGGTGGGACTTGATCGTCGCGGCGATGCCGTCGGTGCCCCCCGACTCGATCACGTCCGAGTAGAGCGTGCCCTGGACGAGGTAGCGGATCCGCCCCAGCCGCTGCGACTCCTGCTCGAAGACGCGGATGAACTCCTCACCAATCCGCTTGCGCTTCTCCTCGGGATCGTCGATGCCCGCGAGGCGGGCGAGGAAGCGCTCCTCAGCGTCGACGTGGACGAGTGGGACCTTGAAGTGACCACCGAAGGTCTCGACCACCTGTGCCGCCTCGCCCTTCCTGAGCAGCCCGTGGTCGACGAAAACGCAAGTGAGCTGGTCGCCGACTGCCTTGTGGACGAGCAGCGCGGCAACCGCGGAGTCGACGCCGCCCGAAAGCGCGCACAGCACGCGTTCCGATCCGACCTGTGCTCGGATCCGCTCGACCTGCTCCTCGATCACGGCCGCCGCCGTCCAGGCGGGAGGCGCGCCGGCGACGCCGTAGAGGAAGTTCTTCAGCACCTCGTTCCCGTGCGGGGTATGCACGACCTCCGGGTGGAACTGGACGCCGTACAGGCCGCGCTCGGCAGCCTCGAAGGCGGCGATCGGGGTCGACGGCGAAGAAGCGGTCACGCGTGCCCCTGCCGGCGGCGCAGTGACCGAGTCGCGGTGACTCATCCAGACGGGCTGCTCCGCGGGCGTGTGCTCGAAGAGGGCGCCGCCGTCGGCCCGCAGCTCGGCGCGGCCGAACTCGGACGCGCCAGTGCGTGCAACCTCACCGCCGAGATCGCGCGCCATGAGCTGCATGCCGTAGCAGATGCCGAGCATGGGAACGTCGAGCTCCCAGAGCTCCGGATCGACGTCGGGAGCTCCTTCCGCGTACACCGAGGCGGGCCCCCCGCTGAGGACGATCGCCCGTGGATTTCGCGCGCGCAGGGCTTGCGCGGGCGTCGCGTGTGCCACGAGCTCGGAGTAGACGCGGCACTCGCGGACCCTCCGGGCGATCAGCTGCGAGTACTGCCCGCCGAGGTCGACGACCAGCACGGGACGATCCTCCGGCTGGGCCTCGGAGCGCTGGAAGGGCAGAACCTCCGCCATTTAGCCCATGCCGACGCGCTGGGCCTGCTGCAGTCCCTTGCCCTCGGTCTTCAGCGCCGGGGCCAGCATGATCTCGGCCTTCTGGAAGTCGTGGATCGACTCGTAGCCGCAGGTCGCCATCGCGGTGCGGAGCGCGCCCATCAGGTTCAGCGTCCCGTCGTTCTCGCGCGCGGGGCCGATCACGATCTCCTCGAGCGTCGCGACCTGCTGCGTCTCTACCCGCGCTCCGCGCGGCAACGTCGGATGGAACGTCGCCATTCCCCAGTGGAAGCCGCGGCCGGGCGCCTCTTTCGCGCGGGCCAGCGGCGATCCGATCATGACCGCATCGGCGCCGCAGGCGATCGCCTTGGCGATGTCTCCGCCTGTCCGCATCCCGCCGTCGGCGATGACGTTGCAGTACGTCCCCGTCTCGAGCAGATGCTGGACCCGCGCGGCGCTCGCGTCCGAGATCGCCGTCGCCTGCGGAACGCCGACGCCGAGGACGCCCCGCGTGGTGCAGGCTGCGCCGGGGCCAACACCGACCAGCACGCCCGTTGCGCCGGTTCGCATGAGGTGGAGCGCTGTCTGATACGAGGCGCAGCCGCCGACGATCACGGGGATCGGAATCGACGCGATGAATTCCTTCAGGTTTAGTGCCTGTCCGTTGGACGAGACGTGCTCCGCGGAGACAACGGTGCCCTGGATGACGAGCACGTCGAGGCCCGCCGCCAGCGCGATCTCGTAGTACTCGCGCACCCGCTGAGGAGTCAGTGAGCCGGCGGCGAGGACGCGACGCGACTTGATCTCCTCGATCCGCTGTGCGATCAGCTTCGGCTCGACGGGCCGCGCGTAGATCTCCTGCATCTCCGCGGTTGCCTTGTCCTTCGGAAGCTTCGAGATCTTCTCGAGCTGGGTCTCGGCGTTCTCGTAGCGGGTGAAGATCCCCTCGAGGTTCAGCACCCCGAGGCCGCCCATCTCCCCCAGCGCGACCGCGGTGGCAGGCGAGATGACGCCGTCCATCGCCGAACCCAGTAGCGGCAGCTCGAGCAAATGCGGACCGAGCTTCCACCCGATATCGACGTCCTGGGGATCTCGCGTCCTCCGGCTGGGGACGATCGCGATGTCGTCGAACCCGTACGCCTGCCGTGCCTTCTTGCCCTTCCCGATCTCAACTTCCATGCACGGTCACCCCTTCAACGCCCTCTGATGCACAAAGGCCCAGGCCCCTCTCGGTGGCCTGGGCCGAAACGACCGTTTGGGCCTCGCTCTCTCAACTGGAGGTCGATCGTACCACTGCCCCCTGACGAACCCTCAGCGATTCCAGTCTGGCCACGACGCCGTTCCCGTGAAGACGTCTTTGGCCCGATCGTCGGCCACCGAGTAGATCTGGATCGTGCAGGGCCATTCCACGCCGCATGCTGCCCCAACGACGTGAAGGCCGTCGAGGGAGGGTGGTGCCAGTACATCGGAGTCGTGTTATGAGGGCGCGGATCGAGGTGGGGTTTCCGAGTCGAACCGTTGCTCGAATTCACGAGCCGCGAGCTCGTTTCCCCATTCCGTCGGAATCGTCGCGAGCAGGAGCGCTCGATCACGCACCCAGCTGAATGGCCTGACGCCGTAGTAGCTGGACGAGAACCGGCGAGGCAGTTGCTGCATGATCGGCTGCTTCTCGGAGCCGTCCGGCCGCATCTTCCAGACGCGCGGCGCGAAGCAGCCGGTGCCCTGAGGGCGGTACGCGAAGGCGATCCAGTCGGGGCCCCAGACCGGATTGCTGCTCCTGCCGCCCGTCGTCAGCCGGCGTTTCGAATCGCCGTTCACTCGTGCGCTGTAGATGTCGAACCAGCATTCGCGGGGCCCCGGCGGATCGCGGAAGACGTCATAGGCGATGCTCTTGCCGTCGGGCGAGATGCTCCACGTGCCGCCCTTCCGCCGCTCGATGACGTCGACAGTGCCGTCTCGGACGTCGATGTTGACAAGCGCCTCGGCCTGGTTGGCAAGCAAATGTCGTGAGTCGAGAAGCCATCCGACCGGCTTTCCACGGGCGACAACGTGCTCGCCGCTGCCGTTGGGATCAACCGTGAAGATGCCCGCACGCCGCGAGACGGCGATCATCAGATACGGGGCGGCGGCCGGCTCATCGTCGTCGTCGCCACCCATGCAAGCGGAGGTGACGAGGGCGACGGCCAGCAGCAGCGCCGCCCGGAGGATCACAGTTCAGAGGCGACCGGCTCGAGATCGTCCACGTGCACTCCCTCGGCGAGGCGTGAGAGCTCTGGCGGCTCGAAGCGTCCGGCTCCCAGCTCCTGCACGGCGGCCGCGCCGGCCGCGACGGCGCGTCTGAGAGCATCCTCTACCGGACGGTCCTCGTAGCGCGCCGCAATGAAGCCGGCCAGGAGCACGTCGCCCGAGCCGACCGGCGAGACCGGATCGATCCGGGGGATCGACGCGTAGTAGCGGCGGGTCGCTCGCTCCTCGCGCAGGAGGGCGTAGCAGCCCGACGTCAGCGTGATGACGACGTTGCGGGCGCCCAGGTCGCTGATGTGATCGAGCGCCTGGACGAAATCCTGGCGGTCATGGAACTCCTGGCCCATGAGCCCTTCTGCCTCGCGTTCGTTCGGCGAGACCAGGAACGGCTCGGCCTCGACGCCGTGGCGGAGCGGCTCCCCCTCGCTGTCGAGCGTCGTCTGCAAACCGCGCCGGTTGAGCTCTCTGATCGCCTCGGCGTAGAAGGCCTCGTCCACGCCGCGGGGCAGAGAACCGGCGAAAACGACGCCGTCCGCTCCGCGCGAGAGGTAACGGACCTTCTCGAGCAGGAGGTCGAGCTCCTTCGGCTCGACGTTGGGGCCCCACTCGTTGATCTCCGTGTACGAGCCGCCGGTAGGGTCGACGACCGCGGTCGACGTGCGCGACTCCTCCCCGATCCGGACGAAGTCGTTGAGGATCTCTTCGCGGGTGAGCTCCGAGACGATCCGCGCGCCGGTGCGGCCGCCGGCGAGCCCCGTCGCGACAACCGGCACGTTGAGCCGCTTGAGGGCGCGCGCGATGTTGATGCCTTTCCCGCCGGCGAGCGTCAGCCAGGCGCTCGCCCGGTGGCGCTGTCCGGGCTGGAAGTTCGGCACGGTCAGCGTCCGGTCGAGCGCCGCATTCATGGTCACCGTGATGATCAGCGGAGCCAGCCTCCGATGTGGTGGAACGTGCGGCCGCCGAACCACTTCACGCGCTCGGCGACGCTGGGAGCATCCCGGTCCTCGGCGGCGACGAGTGGCGTGCGCCCGATCAGCCGACCCCGTTCGTACGCGCGCAGCTGGCCCAGCACCTCTCCGCGTCGTACGGGGAGATCGACCCGGCCCGGCAGCACGACCCGCTGGACGAGTGGACGGCCGATGCGGACGGCGCGCCGCAGCGGCCGCGCCGCGACGACGGGCACGGGCGCCTTCCCGTAGGTGACGGGAACCCGGCCGTAGACCCGCCCGGCCGGCGCCAACGGCACGAGCGCATACCGGGACATCCCCCAGCCGAGCAGCTCTTCCAGATCGGCGTTCCGGACCGAGCGCGAAGGGCTGCCGAGGATCGTGGCGTAGATCGTGACGCCGTTCCCGCGCGCCGCGGCGATCTGATTCCAGCCCGCACTCGAGGTATGGCCGGTCTTGACGCCGAACACTCCTGGGAACTCGCTGAGGAGGTCGTTCCAGGTATGGAGCGTGCGCCCACCCCGGATCGTGGCGCTCCGCTGGCGCACGAGCCGGCGGACCAGCGGCTCGCGCATCGCCGCGAGGCCCAGTTTGGTCACGTCCAGCGCGCTCGAGTAGTTCCCGGCGTCGTACAACCCGTCCGGCCGCGCGAACCGGGTGTCCTCGAGGCCGAGCGCCTGAGCCTCTCGGTTCATCAGCGTGATGAACGAGGAGCCATTCCCATGCCCGACGTAGTCGGCGAGCGCGACCGCAGAGTCGTTGGCGCTCTGGATCAGTGCGGCGGCGAGCAGATCCCGGACGGAAAGCCGCTCACCCGCTCGCAAGGCGATCGTTGAACCGGTGACGCCGACGGCGCCTCGGTCGACGGCGACGACCTCGTTCGGCTTCGTCCGCTCGAGTGTCACGAGTGCGGTCATCAGCTTCGTGATGCTCGCGATCGGCAGCCGGTCTTGGGCATTGCTCGCGAGCAGGACCTCGCCGTTCACCCCGTTCATCACGAGGTAGGCGCGTGCGTCCACCTCCGGCGCCGCGGCCGCGGCCGGCGCGCAGAAGGCGAGTACGAGAAGGGCGGAGAGAAGCCGAAGCTTCACCGCGGCCCAGCCTAGCGCGCCCGCCTAGTGGACTCGAAGCGACTGTCCGACGTGAAGCGCGCGCGGGTCGATGCCCGGGTTGAGCACGAGCAGCTCGTCGACGGTCGTCCCGAAACGTCCGGCGATCGTCCCAAGGGTGTCGCCGCTGCGCACGGAGTAGGCGGTGGTCCGCGGCCGCGCAACGTGGCCCGGCCGACGTGCTACCCGTACCGGCGTCGGCGCCGCTGCCCTCGTCGCCCGAACCGGAGCGGCGTCGTGGAGCACCGGGCGCACGGCGACCACCGCGGCCGTTGCGACCACGAGGAACGCCACGGGAAGGGCGTAGCGAATGAACCAGGCGGGGATCGTCACCATCCGGATGCCGTCCAGACCTCGGATTTCACCCGAGCGGCCTCCCCTCCTGCCGCCGCGCGCCAATCGGCCTGGTCGCCCTGCCGGAAGGCGTACATGACCGAACGAGAGACGTTGA
Organism: Actinomycetota bacterium; assembly: GCA_046729215.1. Taxonomy (GTDB): domain Bacteria; phylum Actinomycetota; class Thermoleophilia; order Gaiellales; family Gaiellaceae; genus JACDAN01. The sequence continues at coordinate 11,257 of JBKPGE010000288.1, forward strand.
CGAGCGCGCTCGATGGCCCGCTCGTGAAGGCGCGAGCGACGTCGGCGGGCGTGGCGCCCTGGGCGCCGACTCCGGGCAGCAGGAGCAGGGACCGTGGAAGGAGCCGGCGCGCTTCCCCGACGGCGCGCGGGTGCGTCGCCCCGACGACGGCGCCGATGCTGGAGAGCCCGCGCTCGCCAACGAGGTCCTCTCCCCACTCACCGACGAGCAGAGCGACGTGCTGCCAGAGCGGGCGTCCGTCGGAAAGCGCAAGCTCCTGCACCTCGGCTCCGCCCGGGTTCGACGTCCTCACGACGCAGAAGATCCCGACGCCGTGACGCCGGCATGCCGCGAGGTAGGGATCCACCGAGTCGCGACCGAGATAGGGATTCACCGTCATGGCGTCCGCAAGTGGGAGCTCACCTTCGCTCCTGGGCTCGAGGTACGCAGCGGCGTAGGCACGCGCCGTCGAGCCGATGTCTCCGCGCTTCGAATCGAGGATCACGAGCAGGCCCGCCGAGCGGGCGTAGGCGCACACCTCCTCCAGCGCGGCAATGCCCTGCGAGCCGAGTGCCTCGAAGAAGGCGCTCTGCGGCTTAACGCCTACGGCATGAGTCGCGACCGCGTCGATGATCCCGTTGCAGAAGCGAGGGACGTCGTCGCGCAGCTCGATCGGAATCAGATCCGGACGGGGATCGAGACCGACGACGAGCTGGCTTCGCTTTTGCTCAACCGCCGACGCGAGCCGGTCGGCGAAATTCTCGGCCACGGCGCTCAACCTAGAGCGAGGGCCGGTCGCCCGGCCCTCGTACGTTCACGTGGACAGGAGCGATCCTGTCCGAAACCTCCTAGTCAGACTGCTTGACAGCCTGCTTGAGCTGGCTGCCGGCCGAGAATTTCGGCACCCGCGTCGCGGGGATGTGCACGCGCTCGCTCGGATTCCTCGGGTTGACTCCCTGCCGCGCGGCCCGGTGCTGCGCGGAGAACTTCCCGAAGCCGGTGAAGGACACCTCTTCACCTCTTCTCAGTGACTCGGTGATCGAGTCCAGGAAGGCGTCGACGGCCCCTCCCGCGTCCTTCCTATTCAGTCCACTCTTTTGCGCAACCCGGTCCACGAACTCCTGCTTGGTCACGGAGAATCTCCTCTCGACGCTTGTCAGAGTGCGCTACGGACACTAACAGCGTAATCGTTTCGGCTCAACCATGCGGTTTTTGCGGCACTTTTTCGAGCTCGAGTAAGTCGCTTGAGCGAAAAAGCGGGCGAAGGCGAACGCCGTGGCGCGCGAGCTCGTCGACCCCGCCCTCCTCGCGATCGACGACGCAGACGGCGGTTCTGCACTCTAGGCCTGCTTCGCGCAGCGCAGCGATCGCATGGAGCGCCGCTCCACCCGACGTGACGACGTCCTCGACGAGGCAGATCCGGTCACCGGCCTCGTGGACTCCTTCGAGCCGATTCCCGGGCCCATAGCCCTTCGTCTCCTTCCGGACGATCAGAAACGGGAGGCCTGACACGAGCGAGGTGGCCGCGACAAGCGCGACGGCTCCGAGCTCGGGGCCGGCGAGCCGAGCAGCCTCCGGCTCGTGCTCGGCCACCTGATCGGCAATGCGCCCCGCGATCGCCTCCAGCAAGTCGGGCCGCGTCTCGAAGCGGTACTTGTCCAGGTAGTAGCTGGATCGACGACCCGATCGGAGCACGAAGTCGCCCTCCAGATAGGCGTGCTCGCGGATCGCGTCCCGAAGCTCGTCGGTGGTCATTCGATGCTCTCGAGGATCGCGTGGGCATCGTCGAGCAGGTCGCGGGCCTCGTGCCCTCTCGTGAAGCGAAACGCGGAGCCGTCGTCGAAGTGCACGTCGACGCGCTCGATCTCTCGCCGCCGGAAGAGCACGACCGCCGCCGCGATCCCCAGAAGGAGCAGCACGGCGTTACGCAACCGCATATTCGCCCGCGAGAAGCGTGCGGAGGTCGTGCTGGACTAGCGCCGGCGTGGACTCCGGATCGGCGATCGCGACGGTTACGCGGTCACCGATCGCCATCACGTACACGTCGGCCTCCCGCGTGGCGGCCTCCAGCCGCACTGCAGTCCGATCGGGCCGCAGCCGGTCGGCATAGGCCAGCATCGCGTCGGCGATCCCTGCCACTTCGGCAGCCTCGTCCTCGGGCAG
>JBKPGE010000289.1:0-4024 GCA_046729215.1 Actinomycetota bacterium
GCAAGATCTGCCCCTCCTGCCGCGTGAGCCGGACGGTGACGGTCTCTCCGCCGTGCTCGAGCGCGTTCTGGAGCAGCTCGCTCTCGCGGAATGGCTTGACGAGGTAGCCGAAGACACCCGCTTCGACCGCCCGGGCGACGAGCGCGTCTTGTCCGTAGGCGGTCAGCATCACGATCGGGATCGGGCGCTCCTCGAGGATTCGCCGCGCGGCCTCGATGCCGTCGAGCCGCGGCATCTTCACGTCGAGAATCGCCAGCTCGGGCGCCTCCGACTCGGCGAGCTGGATCGCTTCCGCACCGTCCCGCGCCTCCGCGCAGACCTCGTGCCCGGCCTCCTCGAGCAGTTTGCGGAGGTCGAGGCGAATGATCGTCTCGTCCTCCGCGATGAGGATTCTCATGCGGGGAACGCGACTTCCACCCGCAGGCCGCCGTTCGAGTGAAGCGCGAGGGTGCCTCGCAGCTCATCGCGGACGAGGGCTCCGACGATCGAGAGCCCCGTACCGGATGGCTCTTCGGTAAACCCCTCCCCGTCGTCGGCGATGGCCAGCAAGATCTGCCCCTCCTGCCGCGTGAGCCGGACGGTGACGGTCTCTCCGCCGTGCTCGAGCGCGTTCTGGAGCAGCTCGCTGAAGACGAGCGCGAGCGCTGTCGCCTGGTCGCCGGCTAGCGAGATCCGCTCGAGCTCGGCTTCGATCCGCTTCGGCGACCCCAGGCCCTGCACGAGCATTGCTCGAAGCCGGTCGAGGAGCTCCGCGAGCTCGACGTCGTCGTGGCGGCGCTGCGTGAGCACCTCGTGGACAGCTGCGATCGCAAGGATGCGATTGGCGGAGTCGTCGAGCGCCTTGCGCGGATCGACGCCGTCGCCGGATCGCGCCTGGAGTCGCAGCAGGGAGGCCACGGTCTGCAGGTTGTTCTTGACGCGGTGGTGGATCTCCTGGGCCAGGACGCCTCGCATGACGGCCCGCCCGTGCTCGACCGCCACCGCGGCCTGGTGGGCGATGGAGGAAAGCAATGCGCGCTCCTGTTCAGTGAACCGTGTGTCGCGGTCGCAGACGAGCTCGCCGATCTGGCGTCCCTTCCAGCGAAGGGGCAGTCGGACGGCGTGCTTGCCCGCGCGCCCCTCGGGCCACGCGATCTTCCCGTCCTCGAGCACCAGGGCGGCGCCGGTCGCGCCGACCGCGTCCACTGTCGTCCGGACGATGGCCTCGAGCGATTCCTCCAGGTAGAGGGACTCGGAGACGGCCTCGGAGATCCGCGCCAGCGCCTCCAGCTCCCCGACTCGCTGCTGGGCCTCGCTGTAGAGCTTCGCGTGCTCGATCGTCTGGGCGACCTGGCCGGCGATCGCCACGAGCAGGTCGATCTCGTCGCCGGTGAACTCCCGCGGAGCGAGGGTGCGGACGTTCAGCGCCCCGGCCAGCTTCTCGCGGGCGAGGATCGGCACCGCGAGGATCGACTCGTACTGATCCTCGGGCAGGTTCGGGAACCCCTTGAAACGCGGGTCGAGGTGGGCCTGGCCCGGGATCATGATCGGCGCGCGCTCCGCAGCGGCGGTTCCCGTGATCCCTTCGCCCGGGCGCATCCGTGGCCGTCGGGTCATGGCTTCCACGGATGTCCCGTACGTGGCGCGAAGGACGAGCTCGTCGCCGGCCTCGTCGTAGAGGTAGACGAAGCAGGCCTCGGTGTCGAGCGCGTCGGCCACCTTGCGGGCGACGAGCGCAAGAACCTCCTCGAGGTCGAGCGTCGAGTTGACCGCGGCGATCGTCTCGGTGAGGAGGCGGAGGTGCCGCTCGGAAGTGTCCATCAGGCGTACTGATTGTAGGAGGGGGACCCGAGCCTTCGGCCGGCCGCTTCATTGAAAAACCGCAGGAATCTTGGGAAGATCGAAGCCGGTTCCGGCGTCAAGAAGAAGACGGCGTCGGCCAAGCGACGTCGGAAGACGAAAGGAGCATCAATGGAGGCAATCACCGCACGAGCTTCGCTCGTGCCCGCGGCTGATGTGGGCGAAGGGCTCACGACCTCCCTGTCGCGGTCGGAGATCGAAGATGTTCTCGCGAGTGAGGAAGCCCCGATCGAGCTCGTTCTCGATGTCACTCGTTTCTCCGACGGCGAGGCCGGCGAGACGCACAACGTTGCGGTCTCGTGGGAGCGAAGCGACCTCGAGCGGCTGCTGCAAGAGGCGCAAGGTGACGAGGTGGTCCTCACGTTCGATCGCGAGGCGCTCAGCCGGGCAATCGAGAGCGATGTCGAGGGGCACGGGATCCGAGAGACGGCGCTTGCCTTGGCGGTCGCCGCGACGGCGGCCACGGGAGTCGCGGCAAATGCATCCGCAGATCCCGGCCAGATGCCGGGCCTACGCGGGGCGGTCGCGACGCAGTCCACCGGCAGCCCGGATGACAGAGCAGTGTCGATGGCGGCGCCGGCGCCCGAGGCAACCGTGGGCGTCGACGACCGTACGGTGTCGCGAGCGACGCCGACTCCCGACCCCGTTCTGGGCGTAGACGACCGAGCGGTTCCACGGTCGGCTCCGGTCCAGACGCCGAGCGTGGCGCCGGACGACCGGGCCGTCCCGAGATCGGCACCCGCCGACACGCCGAGCGTGGCGCCAGACGACCGAGCAGTTCCTCGGGCGACTCCCGCGCCGACCGCGGCACCGACGTCGGCTGTCTCGCCGGACGACCGAGCCGTTCCGCGTTCGACTCCGGTCGCGACGCCGGCAACGGGTGGTACGGCGACGGACACCGGGATCTCCTGGGCTCCCAGCCCGGCCGAGACGGCTGCACTGGCAGGCGTGATCGCGCTCGCCATCACCGGCGCGTTCTTCATGGTCGGCGGCCGGCGCAGGATGCGTCCAGGCGCAGCCTGAGCAAATCGGAAGAGCGGAGCGCCGACTCCTGGCGCTCCGCTTCTTCGTACAAACTCTTTACGACCGAAGTCAGAAACGCTCACACCGGCGGCGTAGCGTCAAAGCCGTGAGCGAAGCGGCGCTGCCCGACCTCCGCCGGACGATCGGTTACCTGGTCGCCGACGTCAGAGGCCGCGTCGTCGGCCGTGTGGAGTGTCCGATGTACGGCAAGACGCCGGATGTTCCCGACGCGATCGCGGTCCGCTCCGGCTTCCTTACGCGTCGGCGCCGGCTCGTTCCGGCCGACGCGATCGACGAAATCGACGGTTCGAGCGGCGTGGTCGGCCTGAACGTGGCGCGGGAAGCGATCAGGCCTTTCCTGTAGGCACCATCTGCCTACTAGCGCGGCGCGCGGAAAAGAGGAAAAATGCAGCGAGTCCCACCCACCGCTGCGGCGGGTGGGACGAACTGACGGCCGACTACGAGCTGCGTGTGCAGCTCGTAGTCGTTGTGGGGTCACAAGACGGGCAGGTAGCGCTCGAGCTCCCACGACGTCAGCTGCACGCGGTAGTCGTCCCACTCCTTCCGCTTCAGCTCGATGTACCGGTCGAAGATGTGCGGGCCCAGCGCCTCACGGGCGAGGTCCGACTTCGCCAGCTCGTCGATCGCTTCTCCGAGGGTCTCCGGAAGCGAAGTGATGCCGCGCTCGCGCCGTTGCTCCGGCGTCAGGTGGTAGAGGTTCGTCTCCATCGGCTCGGGGAGCTCCAAGCCCTGCTCGATCCCGTCGAGGCCGGCGTGGAGCAGGCAGGCGAAGGTGAGGTAGGGGTTGCAGGCGGGGTCGGGGCAGCGGATCTCGGCGCGCGTCGCCTGCTCGTGGCCGGGCTTGTAGACCGGAATCCGGATCAGCGCCGATCGGTTGCGCTGTGACCACGCCGTGTACACGGGCGCCTCGTACCCGGGAACGAGCCGCTTGTACGAGTTGACCCACTGGGCGAAGACCGCCGCGATCTCGCGCGCATGGCGCAGCTGCCCGGCGATGAACGCCTTGCCCTGCTCCGACAGGTGCCACTTGTCCTCGCCGTCGAAGAACGCGTTCCGCCCGTTTGCGAAGAGCGACTGGTGCGTGTGCATCCCCGAGCCGTTCTCGCCGAAGATCGGCTTCGGCATGAAGGTCGCGTGGTAG
>JBKPGE010000290.1:0-15627 GCA_046729215.1 Actinomycetota bacterium
GGGAAAGGACACCGCGGTCCGGAGCTCAGTGAAGCTGTCCTGGTGGGACGACGTAGTCTGCGAGTGTCCAGTCGCACCGGAGGTCAAGCGGCTGGGATTCGTTCGACGAACGGAGGTACTTCGCAATGGCTGAGAGGAAACTCGCAAAGAAAGGCACGCAGAAGTCCACTAAGAGCACAACCGCGACCGGCAAAAAGTCCAAGGGATTCACGGCCGAGGAACGAGCCGCGATGAAGGAACGCGCCCAAGAGCTGAAGGCGGGAGCACGCCGCGGTCCGCGGGCGAAGAAGGCGGACGGGGAAAGCGACGTGCTCGCGAAGATCGCCGAGATGCCGGCACCGGATCGCGCCATGGCGAAGCGGCTCCATGCGATCGTCAAAGCTAGCGCGCCGGCCCTCTCGCCGAAAACCTGGTACGGGATGCCCGCGTATGCCAAGGACGGCAAGGTCGTCTGCTTCTTCCAAAGCGCGGACAAGTTCAACTCGAGGTACGCGACGTTCGGCTTCAACGACACGGCGAACCTCGACGAAGGCGCCATGTGGCCGACCTCCTTCGCGCTGAAGAAGTTGACCGCCGCCGACGAGGCCAGGATCGCCGCGCTGGTGAAGAAAGCGGTGAGCTGAGGGCTGAGCTCGCTCCTCGCCCTGCGAGTGCGTTGCTACGTGCTCGGCAGCTCACCCCCGGGGCTGAGCTGGAGCTCGCGCATGCCTTTCGCAAGGACGTCGGTAGCCTGGTCGAGGAGGCGGAGGAGGTCGCTCTTGCCGCCGTCCTTTTGCCAGAGGTCGAGGGCGACAGTGACGGCCCCGAGCAGCGCCGAGCCGATCACGCGCGAAGCGAGCTCGTCGACGGCGGCTCCTCGCTTGGCCGCCAGCAGCGGGGCGAGCTGCTCGACGCCGTGGGTTTGCTCCTCGAGGAAGCGCGCGCCCACCTCAGGGACGGTGACGGATAGTCGTATCCGGGCGAGGAGTCGCTCCGGGTCACGTCGATGGAGCCCGCCCAGTGTCTCGCGGATGACCGCGTGGAAGGTCTCGACAAGCGGCTCGTCAGCCGGGCGTGACGCCAGAAGGTCGTCTACCAGCGGGTCGTATTCGTCCCAGATCACGACGTCTTCCTTGCTCGGGAAGTAGCGGAAGAAGGTGCGGGGAGAGATGGCCGCCGCGTCGGCGATCTCCTCCACCGTCGTCTGTGCGTAGCCCTTCTCGCTGAACAGGCGCAGGGCCTCCGTCTGGATCATGAGCCGGGTTCTGGTGCGCTTGCGCTCGCGCAGGTCGAACGAGCGCGCACCGCGCCGCTGCTCCGGTGTCTCCGATCGGGGCTCGACCGCCATCCTCGGAGTTTACCAGCCTCCAGACGGTGCCTGCCACTATGGCGTAGACGCTCTATTTGACAGTCTCTGTCACCATGGCGTAAACTGTCGATCCAACGCATGGAAACGACAGGAGGGAACTCAATGAGCAGCACTTCTGATCCCGCTCCCCAAGGAGCAAGCTCGAGGAGATGGTTGGCGCTTGGTTCGCTGGCCTTGGCCGTGCTGACGGTCGGCCTCGATGGGACGATCCTCAGCGTCGCCCTGCCCACGCTCGGCGGCGCGCTGGATGCGTCAACGGGTCAGTTGCAGTGGTTCGTCGCCGCGTACACGCTCGTTTTCGCCGCCGCGCTGGTGCCGGGCGGGATGCTCGGCGACCGCTACGGGCGCAAGAAGATGCTGCTCGTCTCGCTGCTCATCTTCGGAGCAGCATCGGTCGCGTGTGCCTTGGCGCCCTCGGCCGACACCTTTATCGCCGCCCGCGCGCTCCTCGGCCTGGGCGGCGCGATCATGCTGCCGATGGTGCTGGCCCTGATCCCGGTGCTCTTCGACGAGACCGAGCGAGCGCGGGCGATTGGTGCGATCACGGCCGCCGCGGTCCTCGGCTTCCCGATCGGCCCGCTGCTCGGCGGCTGGATGCTGACCAGGTTCGACTGGAGCTGGGTGTTCGTCATCAACCTGCCCGTCGTCGCAGTGGCGCTCGTCGCCGTCGCCGTTCTCCTGCCGGAGAGCCGCAGCAACGTCCGTCAGCGGATCGATCTCGTCGGTGTCGCCCTCTCGGCCGCCGGGCTCGCGCTCCTGACCTACGGCGTCATCAGTGCCGGCGACGCGGGCTGGAGCACCACTGCTCCACTCGCCGAGATGCTCGGCGGTGCATTCGCGCTCGTGGCGTTCGTCATCTGGGAGCGCCGCGTCGCGGCGCCGCTCGTCGATCCGGGCCTCTTCCGATCGCGTGCGTTCACCTGGGGGACGACGCTCAGCTCCATCGTCTCCTTCGTAATGTTCGGGCTCCTGTTCGCGGCGCCGCTGTACTTCCAGGTGGTGCGTGGCGCGGATGCCCAGGGCAGCGGCATCCGCCTTCTTCCCTTGATCGCCGGCATGCTCGCCGGCGGGGCAGTGGCCGACCGACTCGCCGCCCGCGCCGGGGTCAGAGTCGCCGCCGCACTCGGCTTTGCCCTCCTCGCAGCCGGGCTCGCGCTCGGCGCGACTACCAGCGTCGCGACCGGCGATGCGCAAGCGGTCGCCTGGGTCGCCCTCTCCGGGCTCGGCCTCGGGCTCGTGCTCCCGACCACGATCGACACGGCACTCGGCGCAGTCTCGGGGGAGAGCACCGGTGTCTCGTCCGGTGTCCTCCAGGCGTTCCGCATGGTCGGCGGGGCCCTCGGGGCGGCGATTCTCGGTGCACTCATCAACGCCACCTACCGCGACCAGCTCGAGCACGCCGTCTCCCCGGCGCTCGCGCGATCCGCGGGCGACAGCGCCGTCTCAGGAGTCGACGCCGCGACCGCCGCCCACTCCCCAGCACTACTCGGCGCCGTCCACAACGCCTTCGTCAGCGGCATGGACCTGACACTCTGGATCTCCGCCGCGCTGATGGCAGCCGGCGCCCTGCTCGCACTCGCGGTTCGGCCGCAGGTCCTGCCGGCTCCAGTAGCTAGTGACGCGGAGGACCGGCCGGAGGAGCGGGCCGCCTGACTAAAGGCGGCTGGTGGTCATGCCGGCTTTCCTGAGGCGGCCCATCGAGAGAAGGCCGCGACCTGCTCCGCCGGCCAGGCGCCGTCACACGGCATCGTCCCTGCCTGCAGCCGTCCAAGGATCGCGTCGGCGTGGACGCTGACGTCGTCGTGATCCCAGAGATCGAAGGCGAAGCGCATCGAGCGCCGATCGCCTTCGCGGAAGAGCGGCTTGATGTGCTCGGCGAAACTGAGAGGCTCGTCATCGGCTGGCAAGGTCACTGGCGTCTCCCCTCTGTCGTGATCATTGGTGTCGGCATCAGACGTACCGCCGTCGCCTGGGGCGGCCGCCGTCCCGAGCAGGTCGTGCGCCTCGGCGAAGAGACTCGCCAGGCGGCGGGCGGCGTCGTCGGTCAGAACGGCGCTGGAAACGGCGTCCGCGAGCTCAGCCGCCCGCGAGCGGAGTGACGCGACCTCACCCGTCGTGTCAGGCTGCGGCGTCTGCGAGCCGCCCTTGGCGTACCGGCTGAGCGCTCCCCAGTCGCTGAAATGTGCCGCCAGCGAGTCGGCGATATCGCTCAGGGCCTCGCCGATCGGTACCAACCTCGCCGCGAGCGACTGGTCGGCGTCGGCTTGAATCCCCATGCAGAAGTCGACCGCATCGCGCAGACGCTCTTCCAGCAGCGCCCATGCCGCCTCGCGGTGAGGCATCAGGTAGTCGCTCTCGTAGAACAGCTCGAAGCTGGGACCTGCGGTCATCCCGGGGTGGTCCGGCCCCACCGGCAGAGTCGTGACCAGGTCACCGAGCGGCTTGAGGACTCGCAGCATCGATCCGAGGGTGGCATGGGACAACGTTGCGAGCTGGGCGTCGGTTTCCTCCGTGTGCGCGAAGTAACGCTCCAGGGTCTGGAGCAGCACCTCGTAGCTGACGTTGAAGAGATCGGCGCAGCGGGCGCTGATCGGATCGCCGATCCGCGGGATGCGCTCGCTGCGCTCGCCGGGTCGGACCGTGGCGAACACGACCGGCCGGACCGGATCAAAGTCAGGGTTCGCCTCTCGCATCTGCCGGTACTCGTCGAGGATCTCGACGAATTGACCGAAGTGGGCCTCCTGCCAGTCGCCCCGCGCTCCTTCACCTTGTTCGAGGATCGTGTCGATCGCGCGCTGCGCGGACGCGACATCGGTGACCGTCACCAGCTCGGGCCAGCCGAAGTTCGCGGTGGTCGCCTGCGCTCGTGGCGGACCGACGAACAGCCCCTGCTCCCCAAACTTCGCCGCGAGGTGTGCGATCCCATGCTCGATCGACCGGTACAGGTGACCGACCGTGGCGAAGTCCTGAGCGCGTGGAACGATGTCGCCCTCGGCCATCAGAGGGACGGCCTGCTCGACAGGAGCATCAATGCCCGCGGCGCCCTCGAGCTCCATGCCCTCCGGGCGCTCGAGGAAAATGAAGTGGCGCAGCGCAGATTCACCGAATGGCACCAGTGTCAGGTGCACACCGGGTGGATAGTGGTGAGCCGGAGCCGGCAGGTTCGGCCGGCTCAGATGCGGGGCCGCACCCAACGCCGACAGGAGGTTCTGCACCAACGCCAGGTGCAGCATCTCCTCGGTCGCCACATGCGCGACCAGCCGACGCCAGCGCGTCACCGCCGTCTGTTCCGCCTCAGTGAGCCCTTCCTCGACGTTCTGCTTGAGCGAGAAGGCGGCGAACAGGTACTGACACATGATGCCGTGCTCGAGCTCGGCCGCCTCGCAGAGCATGTAGATCAAAGCTTCGCGATGCTCGATCACGAACGGAGCCTCCGGTGGTGCGAGCCCACCCCTCGCCGCGATCACCTGCGCCAGCCTGCCCTGGCCGCCGGCCACGCTCACCGAATCATCCGCCTCGACGCATCCCCGACATTGTCGCGCGCATCGCCGGTCCCGAATCACCTTCTGCCATCGCCGCGCTCAGCTTACGCGCCGAAATCGAGTCCGAACTCCTTCCTGAGCTGGACGCGGCCGCGCGGCGTGACCTCGACGGAGCGGTTCGTCGGCCGTCGCTGCAGCCAACCGAGCTCGAACAGGCGGTGGGCCAGAGCGGCGCCCAAGGCACCGGCGAGGTGCGCCCGGCGCTCGCTCCAGCGCGCAGGAGCGGACGGCGTCCCCGCGACAGCTGCTCGACGTCGATACCGAGAGCGCCGAGGCGAGACGTCGCCGCCGGCCCGAGCGCGAAGCCGTCGCCGTCACTGACGACGATCCTTGTCTGCTCGAGGGCGTCGCTCAGCTGGACGCCCAGGCGCCCGGCCAAGTGGTCGTAGCAGGTGCGCGCCGGACGGATGGCCTCGCTGACAGTGGCCTCGCGCAGCGTGCGCACCGGCCGCGCCGGGGCGATCGTCGACAGCGCTTCGAGCGCGGCGGCGACGGCCGGGTCGGCGGGGTGGAAGAGGCGGTAACGGACGTTGCGCTCGCCACTAAGAAGCCCCGCCGTCGACGAGTCGGGCCAGGTGGCCGCTGGCTGTCGAAGGCGCAACACCAGCGCGGGCAGCGAGCTCGCTCGCCGGCAGCGCCTCCTCCTCCATCAGCGCCAAGAGCAGTGCCGCCCGCGCCGGCTCGCCGATCAGCCCCGCCGCGCCGGCGACGTCAGCGTCACCGTCCACGGGCAGCGAGGTTGGCGGCGAACAGGTCCCGGTAGCGCTCGTGGGCGGTCTTGATCAGCAGGTCGCGCGACGGCGGGCGCTCGAAGCGCTGGCGATCGTAGTCGGGGCTGAACTGGCGCTCGAGCGCGTCCAGCTCGTCGACACGCGCCGCAGCCGGGCCCGCCACTCGCCATGGTGGGGCACCGCCTGCTCGAGCAGCGCGCCGATCGACTCAACCAGCTTGGACTTGGCGACGATCGTCTCCGGCGAGACCGAGCGCAGGCAGATGCCGTAGCCCCCGTCGATGAAGCCCTGCCAGTCTTCCTCGAGCTCGACGGGAAAACCGCCCGCGGCCCGGTGGCGGCGGGCGAACTCCTCGCGCAGCCGCTTGGGCCCGCCGGCCTCGTCAGCGAAGGCGAAGTAGTCGGCGGGGACCATCTCGGTCCCGTCGGGTAGCAGGTACGAGGGCGCAGGCAGCCGCTTGGTACGGATCAGCGCCCGCACCTGCTCGACCTGCTCGCCCCGCTCCGCGCAGACCTCGGCAAGCGGGCGGAAGTTGGCGCGGACGTAGGCGACGTCGGCAGCGGTGAGCCCGATCGAGTTCATGTCACGAGGTTAACCCTGAAACAGTTTGGCGGATCCCGAATTGTGGCCGCACGCTCGAGCGACGAGCAGGCGCATCGACCGCAGCCATTCGCCTGTTCGGACGGATTCTGCAATACTGAACTCAATGGTTCAGTATTCTCCGACCGTCGACCGTGCCTTCGCAGCCCTCGCAGACCCGACCCGCCGCGCCGTGCTAGAACGGCTCGGCGCCGGCAGCGCGACGATCAGCGAGCTCGCCGAGCCCTTCGGCATGTCGCTGACCGGGATGAAGAAGCACATCCGGCTGCTCGAGGAGGCCCAGCTCGTCACCACGGAGAAGGTCGGCCGCGTCCGCAGATGCACGCTCGTGCCATATGCCTTCGAGGGCATCAGCACCTGGCTGCAGCGGCTCGACCGCTTCGCACACGTCGTTGAACGTACGAAAGGAGCACGATGAGCACCACTGTCACCACCCCGAACGAGCTCGAGATCCGCGTCGAGCGGGTCTTCGACGCGCCGCGCAAGCACGTCTACTCCGTCTGGACGGATCCGCAGCTGATCCCCGAATGGTGGGGCGACGGCACCGTCGTCGAGGAGATGGACGTCCGTCCCGGCGGCACCTACCGTTTCCGAACGCCGTTCGGCCCCGTCGAGGGCGAGTTCCGCGAGGTCGAGCCGCCCGAGCGGCTCGTCCAGACGTTCCAGAACCACCTGCAGACGCTCGAGTTCGAGGATCTCGGAAAGCAGACGAAACTGACGCAGACGATGCGCTTCGAGACGACCGAGCAGCGCGACACGACGATGGAGTACGGCGTCGAGGAAGGCGCGAAGCAAGGCTTCGCGCGGATCGACGCACTACTCCAGCGGCTCGCAGCCGGCCAGATCGAGCCAAGCGACGCCGACGTAGACCGGGAAGGCGGCCCCGCCTCACAGGTGGAGACCCCATGAGCGTGGCCACGAGGACGGGGACGCAGTCGCCTGCGCTGCGGACTGCCGACAGCCACGACCTGATCCGCGTCCACGGCGCGCGCGTCAACAACCTCAAAGACCTCAGCGTCGAGATCCCGAAGCGCCGGCTGACGGTGTTCACCGGCGTCTCCGGCTCGGGCAAGAGCTCGCTGGTGTTCGACACGATCGCCGCGGAGTCGCAACGGCTGATCAACGAGACCTACAGCGCGTTCGTGCAGGGGTTCATGCCGACGCTGTCGCGGCCGGAGGTCGACGTACTGGAGGGACTGACGACGGCGATCCTCGTCGACCAGGAGCGGATGGGCTCCAACCCACGCTCCACCGTCGGCACCGCCACCGACGCCAACGCGATGCTGCGCATCCTCTTCAGCCGGCTCGGGAAGCCGCAAATCGGCTCCCCCAACGCGTACTCGTTCAACGTCCCCTCGGTGAAGGCCAGCGGTGCGATCACGATCGAGCGCGGCGCCGGCAAGACGAAGACCGAGAAAGCGACCTTCACCCGTCTCGGCGGCATGTGTCCCCGCTGCGAGGGCATGGGCTCGGTCACCGACTTCGACCTGTCTGCGCTGTATGACGACAGCTTGTCGCTCAACGAGGGCGCGCTCACGATCCCCGGCTACAGCATGGACGGCTGGTACGGCCGCATCTTCCGGGGCTGCGGCTTCTTCGACCCGGACAAGCCCATCCGCAAGTACACCAAGAAGGAACTGGACGACCTGCTCCACAAGGAGCCAACCAAGATCAAGGTCGACGGGATCAACCTGACGTACGAGGGCCTGATCCCGAAGATCCAGAAGTCGTTCCTGTCCAAGGACGCCGACGCGCTGCAGCCGCACATCCGCGCCTTCGTGGAGCGGGCGGTGACGTTCACGACCTGTCCCGAGTGCGACGGAACCCGACTAAGCAAGGAGGCCCGGTCGTCGAAGATCGGGGGGAAGAGCATCGCCGACGCCTGCGCGATGCAGATCAGCGACCTCGCCGCATGGGTCCGGGGTCTCCACGAGTCGTCGGTGGCCCCGCTGCTAACCAGGCTGCAACACCTCCTCGACTCGTTCGGGGAGATCGGGTTGGGCTACCTCTCGCTCGACCGGCCGTCGGGCACGCTCTCGGGCGGCGAGGCGCAGCGCACCAAGATGATCCGCCATCTCGGCTCGTCGCTGACCGACGTCACCTACGTCTTCGACGAGCCGACCATCGGGCTGCATCCCCACGACATCCAGCGGATGAACGAGCTGCTGCTCCAGCTCCGCGACAAGGGCAACACCGTGCTCGTCGTGGAGCATAAGCCCGAGACGATCGCGATCGCCGACCACGTCGTCGACCTCGGCCCCGGCGCCGGCACGGAGGGCGGCACCGTCTGCTTCGAGGGCACAGTGCGGGGGCTACAGGAGAGTGGCACCGCCACCGGCCGCCACGTTGACGACCGGGCGACCCTCAAGGAATCGGTGCGTTCGTCTGCCGGCACGCTGGAGATCCGCGGCGCGTCGACGCACAACCTCCAAGACGTTGACGTCGACATCCCGCTCGGGGTGCTCTGCGTGGTCACAGGCGTCGCCGGCTCCGGCAAGAGCTCGCTGATCCACGGTTCGGTCTCCGGCCGCGACGGCGTGGTGGTCATCGACCAGGGCGCGATCCGCGGTTCCCGACGGAGCAACCCGGCGACATACACCGGACTGCTCGACTCGGTACGCAAGGCGTTCGCGAAGGCCAACGGTGTGAAGCCGGCTCTCTTCAGTGCCAATTCGGAGGGCGCCTGCCCCACCTGCAACGGCGCGGGGGTCATCTACACCGACCTGGGCGTGATGGCCACCGTCGAATCAACCTGTGAGGAGTGTGAGGGGAAGCGGTTCCAAGCGTCGGTGCTGGAATACACGCTGGGCGGCCGGAACATCGCCGAAGTGCTCGCGATGTCAGTGACCGAGGCCGAGGAGTTCTTCGACGACGGCGAGGCACGCACGCCGGCCGCCCACAGAATCCTCGAGCGGCTCGCCGACGTCGGGCTGGGCTACCTCAGCCTCGGCCAGCCACTGACCACGCTGTCCGGCGGCGAGCGGCAGCGGCTCAAGCTGGCCGCACGGATGGCCGAGAAGGGTGATGTCTTCGTCCTGGACGAGCCGACCACAGGCCTCCACCTCGCCGACGTCGACCAACTGCTGGGCCTGCTGGACCGGCTCGTTGACTCCGGCAAGTCGGTCATCGTCATCGCACACCACCAGGCGGTGATGGTGCACGGCGACTGGATCATCGACCTCGGCCCCGGCGCCGGTCGTGACGGCGGCCGGATCGTCTTCGTGGGCAGACCCGCCGACCTCGTCGCCTCCCGCTCCACCCTCACCGGCGAGCACCTCGCGGCCTACGTCGGCACCTGACCTAGAATCGTCGCCGCCGTGTCGGACGGTGACTCCGTGGTCGAGTGGCTGTTGGCCGGCGATACCGTCATCCGCTGGCAGGTCATGCGCGACCTGCTCGACGAGCCACCCGCGGTCTGGGAGCGGGAGCGGCGGAGAACCGTGGACGGCGGCTGGGTCGCCGGGATGCTCGAGCACCGAGGCCCGGGTGGTGACTGGCCGAAAGGCCGATGGACCGACTCGGTCTGGGCGCTGCTGTTGCTGGTCGCATGCGGGCTTCCTGAGGATCACGCGGACGCGCGCGCGGATACAGAGCGCATGCTGGATCGGATCATGCCGGACGCCGAGGTGGACGGCACCGGCTTGTTGAAGCGCGTCGACCTCTGCCACCTGGGCTTCTGGCTTGGTCTCGGTGCCTACTTTCTGGAAGACGACGAGCGCCTCCCACAACTCGCCGCGACTGTGCTGAGCGCACAGCTGGCAGACGGCGGCTGGAACTGCCACATGCGCCGACGGCCCAACATCGGTCACAGCTCGTTCCACACGACGTTCAACGTGCTCGAGAACCTCCGCATCGCCGCTGAGCGAGGTGCTATCTCCGACGTGCGATTCCGGGACGCCGATACCCGAGCCCTGGAGTTCATGCTCGCCCACAGGATGTATCGATCCGACAAGACCGGCGAGGTGATCGCCGAGCGCTTCACCCACCTCACGTACCCGTGGCACTGGCACTACACTGTGCTGCGCGGCCTCGACTACATGAGCGCCACGCCGGCCATCTCCGACCCGCGGGCCGGAGACGCCCTCCAGCTGCTCCGCGAGCAACGCAAACCCAACGGACGTTGGCCGCTGCAGAAGCGGATTCCGGGAACGCTCCTCGTCGAGATGGAGAAGCCCGGACGCGAGAGCCGCTGGAATACCCTGCGGGCACTGCGGATCCTGCGGCGAGCCCAGGCCCTGACAGCCGCCTAGACGGCGCGCACCGCGTCGCCCATGCGCAGGAGTCGCTACCGACTCACTTCGGCGATGCGTCGCTGCAGGAAGCGGCGCTCGTGCTCTGCCTGAGCCAGCGCGAGGGCGCGCTCGTACTCCGCGCGCGCCGCGTCCGCCCGGCCCAGGCGGCGGAGAAAGTCGGCTCGGGTCGAATGGAAGTACTGGTATCCGTCGAGGTCGAGCTGCTCGACGAGAGTGAGGCCGGCTTCGGTCCCGTCCGTCTCGGCCACGGCAATCGCGCGATTCAGCTCCACGACCGCCGAGCCGGTCAGCCGCGCGAGCTCACCGTACAGCGAGGCGATCTGCGGCCAGTCGCGCGGCTCCTCCGTGTGCAAGGAAGCAATCGCCGCCTGGATGACGTAGGCGCCCCGGCCGTGCAGCGCCAAGGCACGGTGGAGGGCGTCGCGCCCACGCGCGATGCTTGCCACGTCCCAGCGCGACCGGTCCTGATCCGCGAGGAGCACCAGCTCGCCGCCGTCGAAGCGGGCCTCGCGGCGCGCCTCGTCGAGCAGCATGAGTGCCTGGAGGCCGTGCACCTCCGGCTCGTCCGGCATCAGCCCGAGGAGCGCTGTCCCGAGCCGGAGCGCTTCCGCCGCCAGGTCGACGCGGCCACCGTAGCCCTCGTTGAAGATCAGGTAGACGACCGCGAGCACCGCTGCCAGCCGCTCCGGAAGCACATCGTCGGGCGGAACGCTGAAGGGGATGCCGGCGTCCCTGACCTTGCACTTCGCACGCGAGAGCCGGCGCTTCAGCGTCTGTTCAGGAACAAGAAACGCGCGAGCGATCTCCTCGGTCGTGAGACCGCCGAGCGCGCGCAAGGTTAGAGCCACCTGCGCCTCGAGCGCGAGCGCCGGGTGACAGCAGGTGAAGATCAGCTCCAAGCGCTCGTCGCGGAAACTCGTCTCGTCCATCTTCTTGCTCCGTGGCCTCCGGAACCTCGAGCAGGTGCGCCTTCGCAGCGAGCGTGCGGTCGCGGCGGATGCAGTCGAGCGCACGGTTGCGCGCCGTCACGACCAGCCACGCACCCGGGTTGTCCGGCGTGCCGTCGCGCGGCCAGCGCTCGGCGGCGACCACGAACGCCTCCTGCGCAGCCTCCTCGGCAAGGTCGAAATCACCGAGGAAGCCGACCAGGGTGGCGATTACCCGCCCCCACTCCTTCCGGAAGACCTCCTCGATTGACGTCTTAGCGCTCCACGACTGGGCGGACCTCGATCGCTCCTCCCATGCGGGCCGCCGGGATCCTGGAAGCCAAGTCGATCGCCGCGTCGAGGTCGTCCGCCTCGTAGAGGAACACTCCCCCACGGCCTCCTTCGCTTCGATGAACGGGCCGTCCGTCAGCGTCCGGCCGTCCTGTACACGCACCGTCGTCGCGATGTCGGCCGGATGCAGCTGATGGCTCGCCAGCACGCCCGGCACTTCGGAGAGATCGAGGTACTCGCGCACGATCCGCGCCTGCTCCTCCTCGCCGAGCCGGTTGAAGCGGTCCCAGGCGTCACCGCCGGAGTGGATCAACAACATGCACTTCATCTCCGTCCTCCTCGTGAGAGATGGTCACCTCTACGGCGTCGAGCCACTCCTCGAACGTGGGGCCCGCGAGGGTGGCATCCGGGCCGGGAAGCAGCCCGCCGTTCTCCAAGAGCTCGTGGTCCGGATCGGCCGCGTCGCTTACCTCCTCGATCCGTAGCGAATCGCCACGCCGGGCGGTGAGGAGCGTCGCCACCTCGACGAGCCTCTCCTCCCGCGGACCGCCAATCTCGGCGATGGGCGCGCCGTCGGATCCCGGCATGCGCCCCGAGCCGTCGGCCATGCCGGCGAGGGCTTCGGCGACACTCCTCGCAGCCACGAGCTGCGTGCGCATCTTCGGCAGGTAGCTCACGTCGCCCTGCCTACCCCACTCCACCATCTGCGGGACGAACTCGTGAAACTGCGTCGCGCGCAGGATTCGCACCGGGATCGGCCCCGCCAGCATTGCCTGCTCGTGCGC
The DNA here is from genome assembly GCA_046729215.1 of Actinomycetota bacterium. Classification (GTDB taxonomy): domain Bacteria; phylum Actinomycetota; class Thermoleophilia; order Gaiellales; family Gaiellaceae; genus JACDAN01. Next base: position 12,477 of record JBKPGE010000290.1, read on the forward strand.
GGCCTTCGCTGCTAGGAAGCCACCAGTGAACACGTCGGCTCCGACGATCGAAACCACCACGATTTGCTCCACGCCGGCCTGCTGGCCGACGATCTGCAGGTTGCGCGCCGCGGTGGTGAAGAACGCCGTGGCCGCGTCCTGCTCGGATGAGGGCTGAGTGGCCGCGTCGATGACGCACTCCATCCCAGCAAGAGCCTCCTCGAGGCCCTCTCCTGTGATCAGGTCCACCCCGTCGGAGCGTGAGATCGGAACGACCTCGTGACCCTCGGCCTCAAGGACGTCGACGACATGGCGACCGACCCTCCCAGTTGCCCCTGCTACTGCGATCTTCCGCGCTGTCTGCATAACAGTCTCCGTCCCGAATGGTCGCTGTCTCATGAACGACGAACGGGAGTCCCACGAGGGGACAACTCGCGCTCCGGTCGGCGGCGAGCGTCCTACGATCAGGTAAAGGCGAACAGTGGTGGGAGGATGACCACGACCGTGGCGGCCCACAGCGCGAAGACGGGAAGGTAGGTGGTCTGCCAGCGCTCAAGCCGGTGGAGCGTGCTGCGTCGTGTCAGGAACCGCGCGGATAGCACGGCGGCCCCGGCGAGGTTTACCAGTAGGACGAGGTTCAGGCCGAGCGCTGCCGTTCGGTTCGGGGTGAAGCCGAGATCGCCGATCCGGGCGATCATCGTGCCGAGCACCATCACGTCGAGCACGAGGGCGCTGACGACGGCGACCAACTGGATGCGGTCCATCCAGTCCGGTGACGTCGACGGATCCCGCGCGGACAGCCCGTACAGGACGAGCGCGAAGACGACCAGCAGCAGGGCGTCGAAGACGCTGACGAGGTCGCGATCGAACGCTTCGCCGAGCCCCGTCACCGCGTAGACGACGGCAGCGCCCGCCAGCATCACCGCGAACAGCGGCGTGAAGAGCATCGTGAGCACGGGCGCCATGTTCTCCACGACCCGTTGTTTCGACTCGACGAGCCATGCGGCCACGATCACGGCACCGGCCGCTCCTGACGGCAGCACCCACTCGGCGATCCAGTCGGGGTCGATACCCGTGGGCTCGAGGATGGCCGCCGTCAGCGCCATGAGCACCCCGCCGCCGAGCGCGATCAGCACGTAGTAGATGAACCATTCGCCCGTGAAGCGGACGAAGTCCATGCGCCGCTCGTGCGACCTGATCGTCCCGCCCATGTACGGGTAGGCGACGACGAACCACAGCACGACGGGCAGATTGAGCGCGACGAGGACCTCGGTATCCGAGTCCGCGTCGTACGGGTAGAGGTTGACCACGAGCGCGGCGAGCGCGAACGGCACCGCGGTCAGCATCCATCGCCGGGTGTCGAGCTCCCGTCGGCGAGCGAAGTACGCGCCGAGGAACGGCAACACGAGAAGGCCGGCGTTCCGGTACAGCCAGCTCGGTTCCTCGTCGGGGAAACCCGCCGCGAGGCGTGCAATCTGAACGACGACTGCCGCGGCCACGGCGAAGACGAGCGTCTCGAACAGGCCGCTGGATGCGCGCGCGGGCTGGTCCTCACCGCTCAGGACGAGCTGTTTCCAGAGTCGGCCGCTGTGCTCGCGTGCGAACTCCCGTGACAGGTCGTCGAGGTCGCCCATCCGTTTCACGGCGACGAGGAACGCCTCATCGGCAGTGAGGCCGACCGCGTTCAGCTCGGCGATCTGGTGGCGAAGATGATCCTCCAGCTCATCGACGTCGTGCCCGTTGACGGCCGGGGCGTTTGCGACGTACGCCCGCCACTCGGCGATCTGTGACTCCACGCTCTCCATGTCAAGCCTCGCCGAGAGCCGTCAACAGCGAACCCGAGCCCGGCCAAACGCCGTTCAGCGCACGGGTGACGGTCAACCACTGCCGCTGCTGGTCCGCGAGTGCTGTTCGTCCTTCGTCGGTAATCATGTAGTACTTGCGGCGACGCCCTTCCGGCGGCGTTCGCCAATCCGTCGTCACGTACCCGAGCCGACGGAGGCGATGCAGAAGCGGGTAGAGCATCCCGTCGGTCCACTCGAGCTCGCCCCCGGAGAGCGCACGTACCCGCTTGAGGATGGCGTAGCCGTAGCTTTCACCGTCCGCCAGGATCGCGAGCACGAGCGGTGTCGCCGAGGCCGCGACCAAGTCTTTGTCGATGTGCATACCGCCTCCATTACTCGAGGTGCAATGCATAGAAGCACAAGGTGCATCGAGCTGCAAGGCGTGCAACGGGGCCGGGTATCTCGCCGCCTCGAGCACCGGCTGCAGCGCGGGCTCGATACGGCCCGTTGGGTTGGGCCAGCGTCCGGGGATGGCCGCTGAAGCGAGCGTCCACCGAGGGGCCTTTCCTTCAGAGGAACTTCTCTCAGCTAGAGGGATGCAGCGCACCCTCGCCTGTCTTAGCTTCTAGGCTGGGGCGGCGATCACTCTCGGGCTACATCAAGGCGCTTCGACGGGTGAAACCGTCCTGCGCATTACGCAGTGGTTCTTTCCCTTGGCCCGCTCGTAGCTGAAGCCCGCCTGCTCGAAAAGACTGCGCGTGCCGTTGTAGAGGAAGGAGCCTGAAGTCCGCTTGCCTCTCGTGTCCTGCGGATACGCCTCCACCGCTCCACCGCCCGCCTCCGCGATCAGGTCCAGGGCACCACGAAGCGCCACGGCTGCGACGCCTTTGCGTCGGTAGTTCCTGTCGACGAAGAAGCACGTGAGGCGGTAATCGGGCGCCTTCTCCGTTCGGCCCGCGTTGTACTCCTTCAGGTGGTAAATGCTCGGAAGCTCATCCGGAGAACCGTATTGGCACCAGGCCACCGCGACGTCACCGTCGAAGACCAGGGCGGCGTGAGCCTTGCCTTCGCGAACCAGACGCTCCTTGTAGGCGCGGTTAGCCTCGGAGCTCTCGCCCTTCTCGGCGCACGCCGGATGGAACCAGGTGCACCAGCAACCACCCCACACGCCATTGTGCTTCGCGGCCAGGTTTACGAAGGCATCCCATGTCGCGGCACCGAGTGGCCTGATCGCAAACTCGCTCATGGCATGCCCCGTCTCACCGGCTCAGTCCAAGGTCGAGACCTCAGCGAAGAGCCTCCTCGAACCGCGGGTCGTCGCGTACGGCGGCGAAGTCGTCGTCTCTGCGAGCATCCTCGCGGAACCGCGGGAGCAGCTCGACGGAGCG
>JBKPGE010000291.1:0-5668 GCA_046729215.1 Actinomycetota bacterium
AGGCGCATACGGGATTCGAACCCGTGCTACCGCCGTGAGAGGGCGGCGTCCTAGGCCACTAGACGAATGCGCCGGGGGCGCATAAGTGTAGCGGCCTTCGGGTAGGAGGCCCTCGTGGCGCTTTCGTGGCTCAAGCGGCTGTTCGGCGGTGGTGAGGGTGACCATCAGGCGCTCAACAGAGCCGACGATCCACGCGGAGGGACCCAGAGCGAGGAGTACCGTCACGCCGACCCGCGCGACGTCGTCGAGGAAGGCGGAACGGTGATGAGCGGGCCGGGCGGCGCGCCACAGGAAGGACTGTCGCCGGGCGAGCGCCGCAACCTGGATCGCTCGACGGAGTGAGCTAGGAGAGCGCGGTGTCGCCCGGGCGCGGCTCTTCCACGCCGGTCTCTGGCGGGCCGACGACCGCAGGGCCGAGCGGGCGGAGGTAGAGCATCTCGTACGCAACGGCCGCGATCACTCCGCCGGCCAGCGGCCCGACGTACCAGATCCAGAAATCGCTCCAGTCGTTCGCGATCAGCTGCGGGCCGAATGCCCTGGCCGGGTTCATCATCGCGCCGGTGAGGGTGCCGCCCATGAGCGTGTCCATCGTGACCGTGAGCCCGATCGCGAGCCCGGCAATCGACTTGAACGTTCCACGTGGATCGGCCGCCGTGGCGAACACGACCCAGATGAGGAAGAACGTCAGGATCGCTTCGACCACGAGCCCAACCTCGGGCTGGATCGCGGGGCCGAGTGCCGGAGCGCCGAGGCTGCCCTCCCTGTCGCTCGGGAAGATCCAGCGCAGGAGGGCCGCGGCCGCGACCGCGGCGCTCAGCTGAAAGACCCAGTAGACGAGGGAAAGGATCGGCGAGAGCCGTCCGGTCACGAGGAAGCCGAGCGTGATCGCCGGGTTGAAGTGGCCGCCCGTGATGTGACCGACGGCTGAGACCATGACCGCCATCGCGAGGCCGTTTGCGAACGCGATCGCGACGATGCCCGACTCAGGGAGCGGCCCGGCCGCGAGAACCGCTCCGGCGCCGATGAAGACGAGCGCAAAGGTCCCGACGAATTCCGCCGCGCCGCGCCAGACGCCGTCCCTCAGCACCCGCGAGAGGCTAGAGGGCGGGTCGGACGGCAGGAAAACTTGCCATTCGGCCGTTGAGAGGCAGGCGGTCGACTGCCATGGTCCGCTTCGATGGAGCGGGAGAATCTGCTCACCCTGAAACTGTTCGTCGCGGCGAGCTTCATCGTGTTCTGCGTGCTCGCCGTCGCGCTGCTCGGCGCCGCAGCCTGAGAGCGGTTTTCAGAGAGGCTGCGGGGCTAGGATTCGAACCTAGACTACTCGGTCCAGAGCCGAGCGTCCTACCATTAGACGACCCCGCAACGGGGCTCGGATTGTAGCCGCTCGCCGGTGAGTTTCCGGTACAGGACGAAGGGTGCGAACGCGTAGAAGGCGATGAAGACGGTGTTGATCGCCATGGTCGCAACCCATGCCCCGATCACCCCGCCCAAGAGGAAGTAGGCCACCCCGACCGGGATCGCAACCAGCACGATCCCGATCAACGTGAGGAGGACGAAGATCGCCAGCACGGCGGCCGTCCGGCCCTGGACCAGCTGGTTCGAACGGGCGAGCGCCAGGCGCCACGGGGCGCGTTCGAGCACGATCAGCGGAACGATCAGCGCCCAGCGCGCGAGCAGGATCAGGCCCGGGACGAGGAACGCGATCAATCCGAGGAGGATTCCCACGGTCGTCACGACCGCCGAGATGAGGAGATCCGGCACGCGGTCCCGCGTTCGCACGTAAGGCTCCGTCGGCGCCCGGTCGTCTGTCGCAACGTCGTGAACGAGCGCGCCGATGATCCACGGGAAGGCCACGAGCGTGACGGCCGAGGAGAACGCGACCCAGAGCCACCACCCGGCCGAACCGCGCGACACCTCCGGGTCGATCAGGGCGAGCGCGAGCTCGAGTGGTGCGAGCAGGAGAGCGACGACGATCAGCGTGCGCCAGAAACGTGCGAGGAATAGGCGCCAGCTCTCGCGCACGACGTCCCTCACCATGTCGCCGGCGGCGCTAGGCGACGTCGGCTGCCCAATCGCCGTACAGGGCCGTGTAGAGGCCCTGCCGCGCCATGAGCTCGTCGTGCGTCCCCTGCTCGACGATCTTCCCGTGCTCGAGCACGACGATCAGGTCGGCGCCGCGGATGGTCGAGAGCCGGTGTGCGATCACGAACGCCGTGCGTCCGGCAAGGAGCGTTCGAAGCGCGGTCTCGATCTTGCGCTCGGTTCCGATGTCGACAGACGAAGTGGCCTCGTCGAGGATCAGGATCCGGGGATCCGCGAGCAGCGCTCTCGCGAACGCGACGAGTTGGCGCTGGCCGAGCGACAAGCGGGTCCCGCGCTCCTGGACGTCGGTCTCGTAGCCGTCCTCGAGTCGCATGATGAACTCGTGCGCTCCGACCGCGCCGGCCGCCGTTCGGATCTGGTCGTTCGTCGCGTCGGGACGTCCGAAGGCGATGTTCTCGCGGACCGAGCCGGCAAAGAGGAAACCTTCCTGCGGGACGATCCCGAGCTGGCGACGAAGCGATTCCTGCGTCACATCGCGGAGGTCGGCGCCGTCGATCGTGATCGAGCCCTCGCGCGGGTCGTAGAACCGGGCGAGCAGCTTGCCGATCGTCGACTTCCCTGCACCGGTGTGGCCTACGAGCGCCACCGTGGTACCGGCGGGCACGTCGAGATCGATCCCGTGCAGCACCTCGGGGCCGCGTCCGTAGCCGAAGCGGAGGTCGTCGAGCCGGACGTGACCCTCGATGCGGCCGAGCTCGCGCGCGCGGGGTCGATCCAGCACCTCCGGTTCCTCGTCCATCACGTCCATGATCTTGTCCAGCGCGGCGACGGCGGCGAGGAACGTGTTGTAGAGCTGGGAGAGCTGCTGTACCGGGTCGAAGAAGTTCGACACGTAGAGGATGAACGCGAAGAGCGTTCCGACGGAGATGTCGCCGCCCGCGACGAGGTAGCCGCCGTAGCCCAGGACAACGGCGGTGGCGACTGACGAGAGGAAGTCGACGAACGGGAAGTAGAGGCCGCTGTTCACGACGGTCTGCTGGTTGGCAGCGCGGTAGTGGGCATTGACCTCCTCGAAATTCCGGCGGCGTGCCGACTCGCGCGTGAAGGACTGGACGACGCGCATGCCGGCGATGTCCTCGGCCAGCGTCGCGGTGACGAGGCCGAGCCGCTCGCGAACCGCTCGGTAGGCCCGCGAGCTGCGGACGCGGAAGATCGCGGTCGCGAGCGCCATCGCCGGAATGACGGAGAGAGTCGCCAGCGCCAGGCGCCAGTCCAGGTAAAAGAGCACCGCGGCGGAGCCGACGAGGATGAGGGTGTTCTGGACGAGCGTCGAGACGCCGTCGGTAACGAGCTGGTCGAGCGCTTCGACGTCGTTCGTCAGGCGGCTGATGATCGTGCCGGCGCGGTTTCGCTCGTAGAAGCCGAGGGAGAGGCGCTGCAGGTGGCGGAAGAGCTTGGTGCGGAGGTCAGCGAGGATCCGTTCGCCCGTCCAGCCGGTGAAGTAGGTCTGAGCGGAGGAGGTGGCGAGGCTCGCGACGCCGGCGACGAGGAAGAGGACGACGACGACGCTCAGCGCCTGGAGATCCTGCTTGCGAATCCCGTCGTCCACCGCCAGCTTCGCCAGGTAGGGCGGCGCGAGCGCCGTGAGCGTCGCTGCGAGCAGCGACGCGGCGGCGAGGGCCGTGCGCAGCTTGTAGGGCGCCGTGAGCCGGGCGAGGGTGGAGATCCGGCGAGCGGTTCGCTGCCACGACCAGTCCTCGACGCTGGAGTCGCGCTGGGCAGAGAGATGGGAGCCGGGCTGCCAGACCCTCACGTGTCCCGCCTCCTGTCGCGACGCCTCTTTCTAAGTACACGCGCGTGTGGCGTGGGAGACCCCACCTCCCCGACCCATGGCGCGAGCCTAGCGTCCAAGCCCGCGCGTGAGGGTGACGCGAGTGCGCCGAATTCGTGCCGAGCGGAGCCGCGGCGCCCGAGCAAACGTCCGCTCACGCCGTCGCCTCCGCAGCCTCGGCAGCCTCCTCGGTCCCCGTCGCTTCCGCCCTCGCCTCGACCCGCTCTGCGAACTCGCGCTCCAAGAGGCCGTGTTCGTAGATCTCCCGGTAGACCGCACTGTGCTCGAGCAGGTGGTCGTGCGTTCCACGGGCGACGATTCGGCCGTGATCGAGCACGACGAGCTCGTCCGCCAGCGCCAGCGTCGAAAGGCGGTGAGCGATGATGATCGTCGTCCGCCCCTTCATCGCCTGGCGAAGCCCGAGCCGAATGCGCGCCTCGGTCGTCGCGTCCACGGAAGCGGTCGCATCGTCGAGGATCAGGATCCGCGGGTCGACGAGCAGCGCCCGTGCGATGGCGAGCCGCTGCCGCTGGCCGCCCGACAGCGTGATCCCCCGCTCGCCGATCACGGTCTCGTAGCCATCCGGGAGCTCGTCGATGAAATCAGCAGCCTGCGCGAGCCGCGCCGCCGCCTCGACCTCGTGATCCGTGGCATCGGGGCGGCCGAAAGCGATGTTCTCTCGAACCGTCGCCGAGAACAGGAATGGATCCTGGGCGACGATGCCGATCTGGCGGCGGAGCGAGGCGACGGTCACGTCGCGGACGTCGTGACCATCGATCGTGATCCGGCCGGCCGTCACGTCGTAGAACCGGGGCACGAGCGCGGAAAGCGTCGTCTTGCCCGAGCCCGTATGCCCGATCAGCGCCACCGTCTTGCCCGGCTGCAGCTCGAGATCGATTTCCTGGACGACCGGACGGCGCTCGTCGTAGCCGAACGAGACACGCTCGAAGCGGACCCGTCCCTCGCCCGGCAGGAGCTCGACGGCGCCGGGCCGATCGCCCACCTCTTCGTGCTCGTCCATCACCTCGAAGATCCGTTCGCCCGACGCCGTCGCGCGCTGGGACTGTCCGATCCACATGCCGAGCATCCGCAGCGGCATGACGAGCATCGCGACGAGCACGTTGAACGTGATGAACGCGCCCAGCGTGAGGTCGCCGTTCACGACCATCCGTCCGCCCAGCAGCAGGACGATCGCCTGGGCAAGCAGCGGCAAGAAGGAGAGCAGCGGCACGTAGAAGGCCCGCTGCCGGTTCGCGTCGACGCTGCGTCCGAAGACTCCCTCGGAACGGCTCGTGAATTTCCCACTTTCGCTGTGCTCCTGAGCGAAGGACTTCACGACATGGACGCCGACGATGTTCTCCTCGGCGACGGTGGCCACGTCGGCCACCTTCTGCTGGACGTCGCGAAGCACCGGGTGCGAGACGCTCGAGTAGCGGTACGCGACGGCCACGATCAGCGGCGTGATCGCGGTGGCGGCGAGCGCGAGGCGCCAATCGAGGAAGAACATGACGACGATGACGCCGACGACCGTGATCACGTGCTGGAAGAAGAAGATGAGGCCGTAACCGAGGAAGAAGCGCACGGCTTGGAGGTCGACGGTCGCGCGTGACATCAACTGGCCGGTCTGGTGCTGGTCGTAGAACCGGAACGAGAGCCGCTGGAGCTTCGCGTACATGCCGTTGCGCATGTCGAACTCGACGCCGAGAGCCTGGCGGCCCGAGATGAGGCGTCGACCCAGCATCAGCAGGGCACGGACGAGCCCGAGCCCCAGCACTGCCAACGCGACGATCC
>JBKPGE010000292.1:0-6200 GCA_046729215.1 Actinomycetota bacterium
GAGCGCGGCTACACCGACGTCCACGCGTTTGCTTCGGCGCGGTCGGCGGGCCGCGAGGTCGCGTTTGGCGACCGGAGGCTGGTCGTCGAGGAGGCTTCGGCCGGGGCGCTGGCCGCCGCCGGGCTCGACCTCTGCTTCTTCTCGGTCGGGACGGGGCCAAGCTCGGAGCTCGTCCCGCCGACGGCGGAGTCGGGCACTACTTGTATCGACAAGTCCGACGCGTTTCGTCTGAGCGAGGGCATTCCGCTGGTTGTCGCGGGCGTCAACGACGATGCTCTGGACGGCGGCCCGATCGTCGCCAACCCCAACTGCTCGGCGATCCAGCTCGCCTGCGTGCTCAAGCCCCTGCACGATGCCGTGGGCCTTCGGCGTGTTCGGCTTGCGACCTACCAGTCGATGTCGGGCGCCGGCGATGCGGGCATCGAGCGGCTGCGCGCCGTCAAGCCGATGGAGGCCGACCTCGCCATGGACTGGGAGCTCGTGGGCGACGAGTTTGACGAGGAGTCCAAACTACGCGCCGAAACCCGCAAGATCCTCGGTCTGCCGGAGCTTCCAATCCAGGCGACGTGCGTGCGCGTCCCGGTCCTCGTCGGGCACTCGCAGGCCATCTGCGTCGAGACCGAAGACCGTGTGGCGCCGGAAGACGCGCGCAAGCTCCTGCAGGCAGCTCCGCACATCGCCCTAGAGGACTTCCCGACGCCGGGGTCTGCAGCGGGACGGGACGAGGTGTTCGTGGGGCGAATCCGCCAGGATTCCACCGAGCCGAAGGGATTGGTGCTCTGGGCCGTCAACGACAACCTGCGCAAGGGTGCAGCCCTGAACGCGGTCCAGATCGCGGAGCTAATCCTCTCGCGCCAGCCCGTTTCCGCCTAGCGCCCGCCGACCCAGACCGTCCTGCCTCGCCATGTCCGCGTGCCAGGCACCGGGACATGGGCCGGAAGAGACCATGGGCATCGGGGGCAACGCGGCTGTCGCCGAGCGAGATCGGCCGGCCGGGCCGCGTCCCAACGCGCCCCGCGTCCAAGGCACCGATCGGCCCGCGGGCCACGTCCCCGTGCCAGGCACGGGGACATTGGCTCGAAGCGACTAGGGTCGGCGTGGGGCTGGCGCCAGCTCGGGCTCGAGCAGCTCCTTCACTTGGCGCACCAGCTTCTCGCGGCGCCCCTCGGCGACAGGCTGAAGGCCGCCGAGCTCGAGCCTCGCGAGCTCGACCCTCCCGACCCGGCGAACCGTCAAAAAGCCGAAATCGGCGAGGAAATCCGCCGGAAAGACGGTCCGGTGGACGAGGAACCGCTCGTGCGCCGATTCGCCCTCAGGATAGCGGTAGGCAAAAGCCTCTATGGCCTTCCCGCCGCGGTCCTTGACATCGGCGATCGCGGACAGGAACAGCGACTGCATCACCCACTGCGCCGAGCCCTCGACGAGATAGGCACAAGTCACGAGGACGGCGTCGTCGGACGGCGGCCCTCCAGGAAGATCGTCTGCGCGCGGAAAGAGGTCGCTCGGCCCGTACTGCATCGACCCCAGCACGCGGCCGTCGTCATCGACGTAAAGGGTCCCCCACGCGCCCCAGTCGTCCTCCGTGCGCTCGATCCAGCGGCTCTTCGAGATCGTCCGGTCGCCCCGCGTCTGCCACCAGATGCACTCGTGGCAAACGGTCGGCGCACTCGGCAGCGTCCCGCCAGTCAGACCCCGAACCCGAGTCGTCATGATGTCGAGTGTAGGGCGAGTTCGTAGGCCGCGGGTCGCGCGAAGAAACGGAACGGCACGAACGTCGTCCCCAACCCCGCCGACAAATGCAGGACGCCGCCGGGTCGCTCGTAGATGCCCTCCACGTACGTCCACCGCACATGCGCGAGCCTGAGCTTCCCACCGAGATACGGGACGCAAATCTGTCCGGCATGGAGGTGACCGGCGAGGACGAGGTCGAAGACGCCCGGCTCCAGGAAGTCGATCACCCGCGGGAAGTGACAAAGGAGGATCCGGAGATCCGCGTCCGGATCGGCCAGGCGCTCGGGCTTCGCGCGGCCTAGACGATACGAGCGCGGATCGACGCCGGCGATCTGAACCTTCCGCCCGCGCAGCTCGATCGTCTCGGCGTCGTCAACGAGAAGCCGGGCCGGTGCCAGCTCCGCGAGCTCGACGGCGCGCGAGAAAGGATCGCGAGAGATGGCCAGGTCGTGATTGCCGAGCACGGCGTAGCAGCGAGGCAGCCGCTCGAGCAGCTGCCGAAGCGTTTCTTCGCCGCGAGGGCGAGAGAGCAAGTCTCCGCTGATCAGCGTCAGATCCGGCTGTCGCTCCTCGACCCACCCAACCGCTCGCTCGACCGCCCGCACCCCACGCGAAGGAACACCGAGGTGGAAATCGGAGAGATGCGCGATCCGCAGCCCCTCGAGCTCCGGAGGCAAGCGGCGCAGCCGAACCTCTTCGGTCTCGAGCCGAACCCAGCCTGCCTCGAACCAGGCGTATCCGGCGAGGCCCGCACCGAGCCCCGCCAGTGCCGCGCGCGACCGGACCCTAGACCTCGAGCTTCTCCGTCACCGGGGTGACCGGGACGACGTGCCGCTTGAACTTGAGCTCCGACTCCTCGAGCCCCGCCGCAACCCCGATCAGCTGGGACAGGTGCAGGATCGGCATTCGGAACGGCCGGCCGGTGGACGCCTCGAGCTTCTGCTGCCAGGCGTCGAGCGAGAGATGGCAGAGCGGACACGGCGTGACCATGGCATCGGCTCCCGCCTCCACCGCCTGCTCGATCGGCTGCAAAAGCTCGCCGAGCGCCGTCTCTTCCCTGGCCTGGATGATCGGGAAGCCGCAGCACTTGATCTTCGCCGGATAGTCGACCGGCTCCCCGCCGCACGCCTCGATGATCGCCTCGAGCGACCACGGCCGATCCGGATCCTCGAACCCCAGCAGCTTCGAGGGCCGGAGGATCTGGCACCCGTAGAACGGCGCGATCCGCAGGCCCTTGAGCCCCTTGTGAGCAGCCAGCTTCAGCTGCTCGTAGCCGTGTCCCTCAGCGATCAGCCAGAGAAGGTGCTTGACCTCGATGGCGCCGCTGTACGGCGGAACGCCGACGGTCTCGAGGTTCACGTTCACGCGCTCCCGCAGCTCTTCGTCCTTCTGAAGCTGGAGGTTCGCCTGGCGCAGGTTCAGCGTGCAGACGTTGCAGACCGTCATCAGCGTGTCGGCGCCGGTCTCCTCGCCGTAGGCCAGGATCCGGGCGTTCAGGTGGAGGTAATAGTCGGGCTCCGCCTCATGGATGTCTCCGGCGCCGCAGCAGGTGACGGACTCCAGCTCCTCGAGCTCGATCCCAAGTTTGGGCGCCAGCGCCTTGGTCGAGATGTCGAGCTCCTTCGCCGAGAGCGCGGCGAGGCACCCCTTGTAGTAGGCGACCTTCAATGGCCCGCCGGTGCCGGCTCCTCGCCCGGCGTCACCTCGGCGATGTCCCGCTTCGCCCCGCCCCAGTCCGATCGCTCGATCCGGCCCAGCGCGCGCTCGCCCTGCACGATCCCAAGCGCGCCGTCGCGGCCTTGCTGGCGCACGAGGTCGTGGAGTGCGCGCGCCTCACGAACGTTCTCGGCCACATGCGGCGGGATCGGTACGGGCACCTTGCCGTGGCGGAAGAGCTTGAGAGCGAACTTGACCTCCTTGATCGCGGAGATCACGCCCTGCGTCTTCGGTACGAGCTCGGTCTCCCGCAGCCAGCCGGTCGTCTCAGCGGACTTCACGAACCACTTCGCGTGCTTTGCGCCCATGTCATGGTCGATTCCCTGCTTGATCGACTCGGCGCCGAGCTTCGCGATCGCGTCCCGCGGGTCGACGCCCTTCGGGCAGCGCTCGTTGCAGAAGTAGCAGCGGGTGCAGTCCCAGATCCCGTGCTCCTCGTTGAGCTTGTTCAGCCGCTCGACGTCGGCGTGGTCGCGCACGTCGCCGACGAAGCGGAACCCCTTCGCAAGCGCCGCGGGGCCGAGGAAGTCCGGGTCGGACTCCATCGAGTTGCACTCCGAGACGCAGCAGCCGCACATGATGCAGAGCGCTTCCTTGTGGATCACGTTCATCCGCTGCTGCGAGACGATCCGCTCCTTCTCCGGCACCTCGTCGTACCCCGAGTCGAGCCAGGGCTTGACCGCCCGGACCTTGTTCCAGAAAGGGTCCATCTCGACGACGAGATCCTTGACGATCGGCAGGTTGCCCATCGCCGAGATCACCGGGACATGGCCGCGGTCGACGATCGGCTTCATGCGCTCCTTGCAGGCCAGGACGGCGCGCCCGTCCATCCGCATCCCGCAGGAGCCGCAGATCATCATGCGGCAGCTCTTGCGGTAGGCCAGCGACCCGTCGACCTTGTCCTTGATCAGATCGAGGACGTCGAGCAGGCACGCCCATTCGGGCGCCTCTACCTCGTAGCCGCGGAGCTCCCGCTCGCCCGTCTGGCTGTCGAAGCGCCAGATCTTGAGCGCGACGGACATCGTCGGGGCATTCGGATCTTCGAGGCGGACGGACGTCTCGGTCGGCACTAATAGGTCCTTTCCTGCGGCTGCCACTTGGTCATCGTTACCGGTTTCCAGTCGAGTCGAATACGCCCGCTTGGACTGAGCGACGTGATCGTATGCCTGAGGTAGTTCACGTCGTCGCGCTCGGGGTAGTCGTAGGGTCTAGCGTGAGCGCCGCGGCTCTCCTTCCGCGCGAGGCCGGCCACGACCATGCACTCGGCCAGGTCGAGCAGGAAGCCGAGCTCGAGGGCCTGCGTGAGGTCGTTGTTGAAGATGTCGCCCTTGTCCTCGACGACGACGCGCTCGTAGCGCTCCTTGAGGCGCTCGATGATCCGTCCCTGCTCCTGCATCTGGTCTTCCCGGCGGAAGACGCCGAAGTTCTCGTGCATCGTCGTGGCGAGCTCGTCCCGGATAGCCCACGGACGCTCTCCGTCGCTGCGGCTCAGAAGCGCACCGAGCTCCCGCTGCGAGTCTGCCTCGATCGATGGGGGAACGGCGACGGTGGTGTGCGTCAGCGCCCAGTCCGCCGCGGCCTCCCCGGCTCGCTTTCCGAACGTGATCGTCTCCATGAGCGCATTGCCGCCGAGGCGGTTCGCGCCATGGACGGAAACGCAGGCACACTCTCCCGCGGCGTATAGGCCGGTGACGGACGTCTCACCAACGAGATCCGTGTCCACTCCGCCCATGTGGTAGTGGGCTCCCGGCCGCACGGGGATCGGCTCGTGAATGGGATCGATCCCTGCGAAGACCATCGAAAGCTCGCGCGTTCCATGGAGCCGCTCGTGGATCTTCTCCGCGCCAAGGTGGCGCATGTCGAGGAGCACGTTGCCGTTGACCCCGCGCCCCTCGTCGATCTCGGTCTGCTCGGCTCGCGAGATCACGTCGCGGCTCGCGAGCTCCATGGCGTTGGGCGCGTAGCGCTCGAGGAAGCGCTCGTTGTCGGCATTCAGGAGGTACGCGCCCTCGCCGCGCGTGCCTTCGGTGATCAGGACACCGGTTGGCGCGAGCGTGGTTGGGTGGAACTGCATCATCTCCATGTCCTTGAGCGCAACCCCGACGCGGAGCGCGAGCGCCATCCCGTCGCCGGTACATGCATAGGCGTTCGTCGTTCCGCTGTAGAGGCGGCCGGCGCCGCCCGTCGCGAGGATGACAGTCTTCGCCCCGATCGTCTCCAGCCCGCCGTTCAGCAGATCCCAGGCGATCACGCCCTGACAGCGGTCTTCGTCGATCACGAGCTTCCAGGCGAAGAACTCTTCGTAGGTCGGGATGTCGCGCTTCAGCACCTGTTCGTAGAGGACGTGGACGAGTACATGTCCGGTGATGTCGGCCGCGTAGGCCGTTCGCGGCGCGCCGGCGGCGCCGAACGGGCGCTGGGCGATGCGTCCATCGTCCGTCCGGGAAAAGACTGCGCCCCAGTGCTCGAGCTGGTAGACGTCGCCGGGCGCCTCCTCGCAGAGGACCTCGATCGCATCCTGATCGCCGAGGTAGTCCGAGCCCTTGACCGTGTCGTAGGCGTGCTCCTCCGGGCTGTCCTCGGAGGCGTTGCCGAGCGCTGCATTGATCCCACCCTCGGCCGCGCCGGAATGGCTGCGGACCGGGTGGATCTTCGAGAGCAGTGCGACGTCGGCGCCCTGATCGAAAGCCTCGATCGCGGCGCGCATTCCGGCGCACCCGGCACCGACGACCAGGACGTCGTGAGTGGCTTCC
>JBKPGE010000293.1:0-11146 GCA_046729215.1 Actinomycetota bacterium
GGCAAGGAGGACATCGCCCGGGTGGCCACGATCTCGGCGCGTGAGCGCGAGATCGGCGACGTCATCGCGAACGCGATCGAGAAGGTCGGAAAGGACGGCGTCGTGAACGTCGAGGAGGGGCAGACCTTCGGCCTCGAGCTCGAGTTCACCGAGGGGATGCAGTTCGACAAGGGCTACCTGTCGCCGTACATGATCACCGACGCCGAGCGCATGGAGGCCGTGCTCGACGACCCGTACATCCTGGTCGCGAACCAGAAGATCGGCGCCATAAAGGACATCCTGCCGGTGCTCGAGCAGGTGATCCAGGCCGGCAAGCCGCTGTTGATCGTGGCGGAGGACGTCGAGGGCGAGTCGCTCGCGACGATCGTCGTCAACAAGTTGCGGGGCACGTTCACCGCCGTTGCGGTCAAGGCGCCCGGCTTCGGTGACCGTCGTAAGCGGATGCTCGAGGACATCGCGATCCTCGCCGGCGCCGAGGTGATCACGGAGGAGATGGGCCTCAAGCTCGAGAACACAAAGCTGCAGCAGCTCGGCAAGGCCCGGAAGGTCGTCATCGACAAGGACACGACCACGATCATCAACGGGGCCGGTGACTCCGAGGCGATCAAGGCTCGGATCAAGCAGCTGAAGCAGGAAATCGAGAACACCGATTCCGACTTCGACCGCGAGAAGCTGCAGGAGCGGCTGGCGAAGCTCGCCGGCGGCGTGGCCGTCGTCAAGGTTGGGGCTCCGACCGAGACCGAGATGAAGGAGAAGAAGCACCGCGTCGAGGACGCGCTCCAGGCGACCCGCGCCGCGCTCGAGGAGGGCATCGTGCCGGGCGGCGGTGTCGCGCTCCTCAGCGCTATCGCGGCGATCAAGCTGGACGGCTTCGGCGATCCGGACGAGCGGACGGGCGCGCAGATCATCGTCCGTGCGCTCGAGGAGCCGCTCCGCCAGCTCGCCGACAACGCGGGCCTCGAGGCCTCGGTTGTCGTGAACAAGGTCCGCACAGCCGCCAAGGGCCAGGGCCTGAACGTCGACACGAACGAAGTCGAAGACCTGGTCAAGGCGGGCATCATCGACCCGACGATGGTCACGCGCTCGGCGCTCCAGAACGCCGCCTCGATCGCGAAGAACATCCTCATGACCGAGGCGATCGTCGCCGAGCCACCCGAGAAGGCCGGAGCCGGCATGGGCGGAGGCATGGGCGGCATGGGAGACATGGGCGGAATGATGTAACGCAAGCGACCGGAGAACGCCGAGCGGTCACTGCAAGCTAGAAGGCCGGTCAGAGGGCTGGCCTTCTTCTGTGTGTCTCACCCCGCTCGCGGTGTTTGCCGTTCTCGTGATGCGGCCGCGAGGGGCGCGTCATGCAGCTCGCCGCTTCGGTTTTCCACGAGTAGGGCACCGGAAAGGAGACGGCCGTGATCGTCGCCGCCTCCACCGTCGCGTGGGGTGCACAAACTCGGTCATGAGGATGGATCCCTTCGATTTTCAACGATATTTGTGCACCGCACGCGCTTGAGCACCATGTATCCGACGTGGGTGTTGCTTTAGGTAACGATAACTGATGGCATCGGAGGCGAACACGGGCATTTGACCGATGGTACACAACCGGCTAGACTGGGGTCACGATGCAAGATCAGGAACAGGCGCTGTCCGAGGTGACCATGGCCGAGCTGACCAAGGAGGCGCGCGTTCGTGCGGGTCTCTCCATGCGGGGGTTGGCGCGGCGGAGCGGCCTCTCGGCTGCGCAGGTCAGCCGGATCGAGGCGGGCGAGGTCGAGCGGCCGGTTGCCGAGACGCTCGTAAAGCTCGCCAAGGCGCTCGATCGGGACGCGCAGCTGCTTCTTGTCTTCGCCGGACATATCAGGGGAGTCAGGGCGCGGCAGCTGCTGCGACAGGCGATCCAGGGGCTGCCCGAGCCGGGCAGCGCTGAGCACGCCGAAGCACTCGCGCGACTCGAGGCCGAGGATGAGCGCGAGCATCGGCTCCGGGAAGAGCTGGCCGACGCCGAGGGCGCGCTGGCACAGGCTCAGCGGGACCTGGACGAGGCCCGCGAACGGGTGGCAGCCGAGCCGCTGCGCGAAACTCACCAGCGGCTTCGCGAGGCCGGGGTGCTGTCCCAACGCCGCGCTGTCGAGGTCGCTGAGAAGCGCCGGCAGTTTGAGCGGCTCGATGCTGCTCCGAGCGAGGAGGTCTGCGCCCTCGCCGGCCGCCTTTTCCTGCACACGGCGGCTGGCGGCGACCACCTCGAGGCATGGCGGCAGTTCTCGGGTCAGATCACGCCTGATGATCCGGAGCTGCGCCAGCTGCTTGAGGCATGGCGTCAGCTTGAGCACGAGCGGCGCAAGAAAGTACTCGACTTCTCCCAGGATCAGTTGGCTCTCTCGCAGCTTCGGGTCGAGAAGGCCATCCTCGGGTCTGTCCAGACCCCCGAAGAGGCCGTCGAGCTCGTTCGCAACCTCTCCGCCGGGGCGTCCAAGAACGGACACCGCAGCCATTCTCAGTCGGCGAAGAGGCCGCCGGCGAAGTCGAAGAGGCCGCCGGCGAAGTCGAAGGGCGGGAGGTGATGCCTATGGAGGGAGCTAGGCACCGACTCGTTCGGAAGGAATGAAAGACCCGCCGGGTCAGGGCGAGTCTGTTGAAGGCGGTTCCGCGACGAGGTGGAAGCTGTCACGCTCCGCGGACACTCCGAACCTTAGAAGCGCGGAACCGCCGGGCGGCGACGACAATCAGATGCTGATGGATCAGATGGTCGAGTTGCGCGAGAGCGATCCCGGTCGCCTTGGTGGGCGAGGCCGAGGACTCCGAGGTCGACGGAGGCATGGTCGCGGCTGGGGGAGGCAGGAAGGGCAAGCGGGCCGAGTACCGCTGCGCGGCTTGCGGCTACGGCATCGTCGTTTACGAGCAACCTCCGGCTGCCCGATGTGTAGCGAGGCACGCTGGGGAGTATGTCGAGTGGCGGCCCTTCTCCCAGCTGCTCGACTTTCCTTTGGCTGATCTCGCCCGCTCGGTTGGCCCGAGCGTGTCTCGGCTCGCGCATGGGGCTCCGATTGCGAGCGGACACTGAGTCGCCGGCGTCTTCCGTCGCTGGCGAGGAGGAGGATCGAGGCGTCGCGCCGGCCTGGGCCGTTCGATCAGCGCTACCGGCCGAGGCATCCTTGCCTGCCCGGCGCGCAGCGCACGCACGCGGCTGAATCGACGGCCGTACAAGCGTGGGAAGCCGAGGGCGGCACTGTCGCGCTCACCAGCTCGAGTAGGCGAAGGGCTGGGCCAACCGGGATCACGCGCAAGCGGCCGGGGGCAGCTGGGTGGAGGCGGCCGAGGATGACGGACTCGCGGTCGTCGACGCCCCGACCGCGCTCAGGGGCTTCCTGCTCGCCCTGCGGTTGCCGCGCTACCGCTTGCCGAAACAAGTGAAGCGGGGACGGCGGTTGGCGGGGTGTCCGTCCAGCTCGTCGATCCCGAGTTGCTTCCCGCCCTCATGAATGTCGTGCAGGGGCCGCGGAGGAAGCTGATCGAACCTGCCAGCGCTCGAACACGTCCGGCAACCATTTCGGCCTGAACTCGGCGAAGGTCGGGAGACCGATCGCGCAGACGGCTCGTCCTGTCCCCAGGACCTGTCCCCAGCTCGCCAGATCTCCTTCTCGCTGAGAAGACGATCGTGAAGACGGCTTACTCAAGCCGTTTCCGCACATGCCTCCGAGCCGGGCTTATCGAGGCCCTCCGTTTCAGGGAGGTGCTCTGGACGATTCGCACAAGATCGCGATTTGCAGGGGGATTTGGAGCTTGCGGGCGACTCGACCCGCGAGCCCCGCTTTGCTCGAGAGGGACTCGGTAATCATCAAAAACGTCGATTTGCAGGTATTAAAGCCCTCTCCCGGACTCGAACCGGGGACCGCCTCCTTACCATGGAGAATTCGCCCTGCTGCTGTGTGACCTGGGAGCGGCGCTTGGTAGCGCGCTTTCCCTGCAATCTAGCTGGTTTCTCCGCTCGTTCCACTCTTGCCTTGAAGGATCCTGAGCCGCCCCGAAGAGCCCCGAACCTGTCCCCAGAACCTAGCCCCAAAGGATGCCGTATCTGTTGTCGACCGCGCCAACCGAGGCGACCTTCGCCCCGGAGTCCGTCGCATAGCACGCTTTGGTGCGCCGTCGGGTACCAGGCAAGCGTCGAGCGCGGATCGTGTGTGGTCAAAGCCCGGAGCGATTTTCGTCGGTGACAAGCGTCGGTTCGCATCACCGAGAACTGCGAAAGAGCTGCTGCAAACCGACCATGCGCGCCATCTACGCGCCGCCAAAGTCGAGGTGGCAGCAAGCATTACCAGCTAGGCTAATCCAGGCACCGCTTGCGTAACTGACACCTACGTACGAGCGGACACACCTACGTAGGGAGGTCGACGTGCTTCTAGCAGCAAGCGGCTGGTGGCTCACTTCCATCCTGTTTCTCTTCATTTGGGTCGCTATCGCCTTCTGGCCGGCACGCGTTGCTGCCAGCAAGGGGCATAGCTTCTTCGGCTACTTCATCTTCAGCCTGTTCTTCTTCCCGGCGGCGCTGATCGTCGCCTACGTGGTCTCCGACAGGCGAATAGCTGCAACTGCGTGATCATCCACAGAGCGAAAGGGGTTTCATGACCGACATCACGGCCGAAGCCGCAAGCCAGAGCACCGATCTCGACTCGTTGGGTCCCGTTGATTACATCGTCGTCGAGTTTCCAGCTGGGAAGAGCAACTTCACAGGCGAGATGGCCAAGGAGCTGCTCGCGTTGGTCGACTCCGGGACGATCCGCGTGATCGACGTGCTCATCCTCACCAAGAATCAAGACGGTTCAGTCGACGCAATGGAGCTCTCCGACATCGAAGAGCTCGGTCCGCTGCAGGCAGTCGAGGCGGAGCTGGCGGAGCTATTGGCGGCGGACGATGTCGAGAATCTCGCCGCGGCAATGGACCCGGGAAGCACCGCCGGGGTCCTTATCTGGGAGAATCTCTGGTCTGCGCCCTTCGCATCGGCGGTGCGCCATTCCGGTGGCCAGCTGATCGCCAATGGACGGATTCCTATCCAGGCAATCATCGCCTCCATCGAGGCCGATGAAGCAAATGCGATCGAAGGAGACTGAAATGCCCCTTAGAGCAGCGCGTGTCGGACGAGTTGGCGTCATCGGCCACCCGGTAGCGAAAACCGCGGTCGTGGCGAAGGCCGTTTCACCCGGCCCTTCGCCGGTTGCGAAGACCGCGGTCGTGGCGGCCGCCGTTACACCTGGGAGGGTAGGGCGCCGGCGAATCTAACTGCACTGGCGTTGATGGAAGCGGACAAACCGAAAGGCGGTACGCGTTGAGCCGGTCCCAAGCAGAGCGAGCTGTTCTTCCGATCCCGGATCGGCCGTATGACGGGCCGCTTCCGTTCGACGCGAAGGATCCTGACGCCAAGTTTCCGCCGATCGAGCCGCTACGGCCGCCCAACGGAGCACCGAACGTACTCGTCATCCTCCTCGACGACGTCGGCTTTGCCGCTTCGAGCGCATTCGGCGGTCCGTGCGCGACGCCGACGGCGGAGCGTCTCGCCGGGCAGGGTCTCAAGTACAACCGCTTCCATACGACGGCGCTATGCGCTCCGACCCGCCAGGCGCTCCTTACGGGCCGGAACCACCACACGGTGGGGATGGGCGTCATCACCGAGCTCGCCACCTCGGCACCCGGGTACAACTCGATTCGCCCCAATACCTGTGCGCCGCTCGCGCAAACGCTGCTCCTGAACGGCTATTCGACGGCGCAGTTCGGCAAGTGCCACGAGGTGCCGGTCTGGCAGTCGAGCCCGATGGGGCCGTTCGATGCCTGGCCGACCGGCGGCGGTGGATTCGAGTACTTCTACGGCTTCATCGGTGGCGAGACGAACCAGTACTACCCCGCGATCTACGAGGGCACGACGGCGGTGGAGCCCGAGAAGACTCCCGAGGAGGGGTACCACTTCACGGAAGACATGACCGACAAGTCGATCAAGTGGGTACGCCAGCAGAAGGCGCTCATGCCCGACAAGCCTTTCTTCATGTACTTCGCCCCGGGGGCCGCCCACGCCCCGCACCACGTGCCGACCGAGTGGTTGGACAAGTACAAGGGTCGCTTCGACGAAGGCTGGGACAAGTTGCGCGAGGAGATTCTCGTGCGTCAGAAGGAACTCGGCGTCGTCCCGGAGGATGCAGAGCTCACCGTCCGGCACGAGGAAATCCCCGCCTGGGACGACATGCCGGATGAAATGAAGCCGGTACTGGCGCGTCAGATGGAGGTGTACGCCGGCTTCCTCGAGCACACCGACCATCACATCGGTCGACTCATCGACGCACTCGACGACCTCGGTGTCCTCGAGGACACACTCGTCTACTACATCATCGGCGACAACGGGGCCTCTGCCGAGGGCACTGTCAACGGGACGTTCAACGAGACGTTCATCTTCAACGGCGCTGCAGCGCTCGAGACACCCGAGTTCGTGGCCTCGCGGATCGACGAGTTCGGCACGCCTACGGCCTACAACCACTACGCCGTCGGCTGGGCGCACGCCATGGACACGCCCTACCAGTGGACGAAGCAGGTCGCTTCGCACTGGGGCGGAACGCGCAACGGGACGATCGTGCATTGGCCGGGCGGCTTCTCGGCGCGTGGGGAGGCGCGCTCGCAGTTCCATCACGTCATCGACGTCGCCCCGACCGTGCTCGAGGCCGCAGGGCTTCCGCACCCGACAACGGTCGACGGCGTCGAACAGCACCCGATCGAGGGCGTGAGCATGGCGTACTCGTTCGACGGGGTACACGAGGCTGATCGCCGCGAGACCCAGTATTTCGAGATGTTCTGCAACCGTGGCATCTACCACCAGGGCTGGACCGCGGTGACTCGACACTCGACCCCCTGGGTGATCGGAGCGGAGCTACCCGCGTTCGAGGACGATGTCTGGGAGCTGTACGAACCGGGCGACTGGAGCCAGGCTCGGGATCTCGCAGTGGAGATGCCGGAGAAACTCGCGGAACTGCAAGACGTCTGGCTTGAGGAGGCACAGAAGTACAACGTTCTGCCCCTCGACGACCGCCGCATCGAGAGATTCAACGCCGACCTCGTCGGCCGCCCGGTGCTCGTCAGGGGCAATTCACAGCTCCTCTTCGGCGGCATGGGCCGATTGAGCGAGAACTCGATCCTGAACATCAAGAACAAGTCCCACGCCGTCACGACAGCAGTGATCGTTCCGCACGGGGGCGCTGAGGGCGTGATCATCGCCCAGGGCGGCTCCTTCGCCGGCTGGAGCCTCTATGCCAAGGAAGGCAAACCGACGTACTGCTACAACCTGCTCGGCCTCCAGCGCTTCAAGGTCTCAGGCAGCTCAGCGATCCCTGCGGGCGACCACCAGGTGCGGATGGAGTTCGACTACGACGGAGGCGGGCTCGGCAAGGGTGGCACGGTCACCCTCTACGTCGACGGCGAGAAGGTTGGCGAAGGGCGGGTCGAGGGCACAGTGCCGATGATCTTCTCCGCGGACGAAACGGCGGACATCGGCTCGGACACTGCCTCGCCCGTAAGCGACGACTATGGACCGACTGACAACGCCTTCAACGGCAGTGTGCTCTGGGTGCAGATCGACCTCGGTGAAGATGCGGGGGACGCCGACCACTTGATCACTCCGGAGGAGCGTCTGCGGGTCGCAATGGCTCGCCAGTGAGACCGGCAGCCGGCACCGCGAAGCGCGAGGTCATGCTTGTCGTAAGCATGAGAGGGTGGCGCAAGCGCGGCCTGTCCCGACCGCGGCGTGATGGCCCGTGAGTGAAGTTCGCGAAGGCTCGAAGTACGGAGCGCCATCTCGGATGCGGGTAATCGGCGCTCGCGTCCTGACGATCATCGCAATCGTGCTCGCGGTCGTCGGAATGCTCGCGTTCTACGTCGAGCACACCGCACTCGACGAGGACGGCTTCGAGACGATCTCGCGCAACATGATCGAGAACGACGAGATCCGAACGCAGGTCGCCGCCAAGTCGGTGGAGACGCTCTTCGAGAACGTCGACGTGGAGGCGGCGATCGCCGAGCGACTGCCTCCGGCACAGGCGGGATTGGCACCGGCTCTCGCCGGACTCGCCCGTTCGGGCGCCGATCGGGCCGCCGACGCCGCGCTCGAGCGGCCACGTGTGCAGACGGTGTGGGTCGAGACCACGACGGCGACGCAGCGTCAGCTCGTACGGCTGCTCGACGACGACACGACGTTCATCCAGACCGAGGGCGGCGCGGTCGTGCTCGACCTGCGCCCGATCGTGATCGAGCTCGGCGACCAGGTCGCGGTGATCGGACGCGTTGCCGAGAGACTCCCCGAGTCCTCGGGGCGAATCGCGATCATCGAGGAGAGCCAGCTCGAGACCGCGCAGACGATCACGAAGTTCCTGCGCGCGGTCGCGGACTGGATGTGGCTCGTCGCACTCGTCGTCGCCGCGGTCGCCGTCTGGGTGGCTCGCGGACGCCGCAGGCTCGAGCTCCGGGCGATCGCGCTCGGCCTGCTCGTTGTCGGGCTCCTGCTCTTGGCCGTACGCCGTTTTGCCGGCGACTACCTCGTCGACGAGCTCGCGCAGGACGACGCCGTCAAGCCGGCAGCCCACGAAGCGTGGACGATCCTCACGCAGGTCCTCGCGGACCGCGCCTGGGTCTGGATCATCGTCGGCGTCATCACGCTCGTCGGAGTCTGGTTCGTCGGTGACACGGCTCGCGCCGCGCAGGCCCGCCGCGCTGCAGCCCCGGCTCTGGAGAAGCGCACGACGACCTACGGCATCGCCGCCGTGGCCTTCCTCGCGCTGGTGCTGGTCGCACCACAGATCTCTCGAGGCTGGCTGTCGGCGCTGTTGCTAATTGCCCTCATCGTCGTCGGCATCGAGGTCGTTCGAAATACCGTCCGGCGGGAAGCACAGCCGAGCCGTTAAGAAGTCCGTGCCTGCAAACAGGCAGGCGAGCGCCGGTCATGCGCCACTCGGCTCACGCCGTGCGAGGTCGTCGCTAATGGGAACGCGGAGCCTTCCGGGCGTTGACAGGACAGACACTCCACGGCCTTGCTGCGGCGAGTGGGGCGTCCCCAAAACCTATCCCCAACGAAGCCCTACTTGCACCTCACGCGCGAGTCCGCGCCAAATGACGCTTGTCCAAGCCGTTCTGGGCGGGCCGCGGCAGGCTACTCGACTGCCGATGCCCTCCCTCTTCGGGAGGTGCTCCGAGGTAGCCGGGCAGCAGGTCGATTTGCAGGGTTTTTGCAGCCGCGCAGCGAGCTGAATAGCCCTCCCGACGGTAATGCGGAGGTGCTCTGTGGTGCTGTGCTAGACAACAAAAATCCCCAATTTCCGGGGATTTTCCTCTTCCTAGAGCCCTCTGACGGACTCGAACCGTCGACCCCCTCCTTACCATGGAGGATTCGTGATTCGGCGGCGGCCGGGACGAATTGCGCTTGCCAGGGCGCTTTCCCTGCAATTCCGGTCTTTCGCCTGCTGGGCGTACCCCTAGCTCGAAGGAGCCTGAACCTCCCGAGAATCCCGAAACCTGTCCCCAGAACCTGTCCCCAGATGTCGCGGGACGCGAAGGCTGCCCGGGGACGGCGATCAGAGCTTGTATCGGAGACCGTTTCACTTGCTTGCGAGAACGGAGAAGGTCGCAAGCGAGGTCTCATATAGATAGACCTCGCTTGAGGCGAGTAGCTCGAGCTGGGCGGCGCTTACACCCGCCTTCGAGAGGCCTAGCTGAGCTATGGCGATTGTGAAGCGTGGCCGAAGCATCCTCGCCTTCTCTTGGCCGCGTAGAGCGCTGTGATGTCGCCGTTGATCAGGCCGCCCCGACCCTGCTGGCTTCGCTTCCGTTCTCGGCGGATGAGCTGACGGAACATGTAGTCGGTGCTGCGGCGGCACCGGACCGACTCTCACCAGGCCGCGGTGGTCGCGTTCAGCCGGGACTGGACCGCCGCAGCCCGCGCACGCACCTCCGCCGGATCGAACCGCTCACCATGCTCGCGCGCAGGATCTGGAAGAGGCGCACCTAAACGCGACCTTCGACTACCTCCCGAAGGCGCCGCCTGCTCGCCTTCCTCGGAGGCGCGAGTTCGAGCCAAGGGATTCCGACCAGCTCGCTTCGGACGAAGGACGGCAGGGATTGTTACCGCGAGCGGTACCCTGACCCCACGGGAGGCCGCTTACGAGAAGCCGATTC
The DNA here is from genome assembly GCA_046729215.1 of Actinomycetota bacterium. Taxonomy (GTDB): domain Bacteria; phylum Actinomycetota; class Thermoleophilia; order Gaiellales; family Gaiellaceae; genus JACDAN01. The sequence continues at coordinate 10,189 of JBKPGE010000293.1, forward strand.
AAGGGGAGACAAGAGATGGAGACACTGACGCAGATGAAGTGCGTCGCGTGCCGCAAGGACGCACCGACCGTGACGGATGCCGAGGTCGCCCAATTTCATCGCCAAGTCTCTGACTGGGACATCGTGGAGCTCGGTGGAATCAAACGCCTGAGACGCGTCTTTTCGGTCGACGATTTTGCGCAGGCGTTGGAATTCACCAAGAAGGTTGGCGAGCTTGCAGCGGAAGAGGCGCACCACCCTGCGCTGCTGACCGAATGGGGGAGGACGACGGTCATATGGTGGACGCACAAGATCAGGGGCCTGCATCGCAACGATTTCATCATGGCGGCGAAAACGGACGAGCTGTATCAACGGTGAACCGATCCGTTCGATAGCGATCGAGTCGCCCGAGGTCGCCGCCGCCTAAACGTGCAATGAAGCGCCACCCCGCCCTGATCCCGCTCTCGCGCGACCATCACGATGGACTCGTGCAGGCAGTGCGGCTGCGCCGTGCTGCCGCGAACGGTGATGCTTCGGCTCGACTGGCGGCGGCGAGGGAATTCGTGGAGTTCTTCAGGAACGAAGAGCGTCTCCACCTTCGGGAGGAGGAAGAAGAGCTCTTCCCGCTGTTCCTCAGGCACATCCAGTCGCAGCCTGCTCCCCTCCGCGAAGCACGCGTCCAACACATGCAGCTCGAGGGGTTCGCTCGCAAACTCGAAATCGCCGTGGCGGCCGGCATCGTTGATCGAGAGGTGTTGGCTGCTGCGGGGGAGCTGCTTGATGCACACATCCGACTTGAGGAGCGACAGCTCTTTCCGCTGATCGAGGAACTCGTGCCAGAAGACGAGCTCGGGAGGCTCGGGCTCGCCAGCAGGGACGTGACCTGCGCCGTGCGGCGCCCGCCGGTCACGAGCTAGTCGAAACTCGTTCGGCGCTCGCATCGGGCCGCATGGGGACCGGCGCTCGACGTGTTCCAGCT
>JBKPGE010000294.1:0-1396 GCA_046729215.1 Actinomycetota bacterium
CGTCGCTCGTTCCGCTCGGCGGCGACGCGCTGGACGACGTCGATCAGCCGCTCGATCCGCTCGCGCTTGACCTCCTCGGGAACCTGGTCGTCCAGCGTCGCCGCCTCGGTCCCGCGGCGCGGCGAGAAGACGAACGTGAACGCGCTGTCGAACCCGACCTCCTCGACCGCTTCGAGCGTATCCCGGAAGTCCTCCTCGGTCTCGCCCGGGAACCCGATGATCAGGTCGGTGCTCAGCGCCAGGTCCGGAATCGCCGCGCGGAGCTCGTTCGCAAGCCGCACGAAGCGCTCCCGGCTGTATGTTCGCCGCATCGCCTTGAGGATGCGGCTCGAGCCGGACTGCAGCGGCAGGTGCGTGTGCTCGCACACCGACGCGCACTCGGCCATCGCCGCAATCACCGGCGCCCGGAAGTCCTTGGGATGCGGGCTCGTGAATCGGATCCGCGCTACGCCTTCGACGCGGTCGACGGCGCGCAGCAGCTCGCCGAAGTCCGTGCGGATGTCCGGCAGCAGGTCGCGGCCGTAGGAGTTCACGTTCTGGCCGAGGAGCGTGAACTCGCGCACTCCGTCTTGCGCGAGCTTCGTCACCTCGGCGACGACCTCTCCGGGCCTGCGGCTCTGCTCCCGCCCGCGCACCGACGGGACGATGCAGTACGCGCACTTGGAGTTGCAGCCCATCGAGACCTGTACCCAGGCCTGAAAGCGGCGCTCGCGGTGCATCGGCAGACGGCCGGCGAAGGAGCGCTCCGCGAGCCCGAACCGGCCACTCGGGACGCCGATGCCACCGACGCCGAGCCAGTCGCCCAGATGGGGGATCGAGCCCGGCCCGAAAGCGACGTCGACGAACGGATAGAGCGAGAAGAGCCGCTCGCGCTGCGCTTCGGCGTAGCAGCCTCCGACCGCGATCACCTTCTCCGGATCCCGCGACTTCAGGGCTCGCGCCTGCGCCAGGTGCGCCTCGAAGCGCTGGTCGGGCTTCTCGCGGATCGTGCAGGTGTTGAAGACGAGCACGTCGGCCTCTTCCTGTGACTGCGTCTCCCCCAGGCCGAGCTCCTCGAGCATGCCCTTGATGCGCTCGGAATCGTGAGCATTCATCTGGCAGCCGAACGTGGTCACGTGGTAACGCTGCACGGCGAGAAATCGTAGCCGCGGCCGAATAGCGCTTTCGATTTCGACATGTCCCTTGTAGGCGGTTCAGCATCGCCAGGGGTCCAGCTGCCGCCGGAGGTCACATGCGTTCCGCACGCTCGCTTTTCGTCTTCGTCGCGGCTTCGCTCGCCGTGCTCGCGCTCGCCGGAGCGCGGCTCGGGCCTGCGAACGCGGTAAGCACCGATTTGTTCCTGTCCGAGTAGATCGAGGGCTCGAGCAACACCAGCTCGCTCAGAGCTCGGCCGATC
>JBKPGE010000295.1:0-6684 GCA_046729215.1 Actinomycetota bacterium
GCGGGAGCGGCTAGCCCGCTCCCGCGGAGCCGTCTCGCTTCCTAGCTACGCTGCGGGCCTTCTTTCAGCGTGCAGACCGGTCCCGCCAAGACGATCCTCATTTGCGAGGACGACCAGGATTTGCGGCAACTGGTGCGTGTCATCCTCGGAGACGGATACCGCTTCGTGGAGGCGCCCACCGGCCGCGAGGCGCTCGACTTAGCGCTCGAGTGCCGGCCCGATCTCATCATCCTCGACCTGATGCTGCCCGGCGCGAGCGGCTTCGATGTCCTCACCCAGCTGCGCGAGAGACTCCCCGACGCCGAGACGCGTGTCATCGTCATGAGCGCGTGGGGTCACGCCGACCAGGCGGCGCTCAACGCGGGCGCTGATCGCTTTGTCGCCAAGCCGTTCGAGGCCGACGAGCTCACGTCGTTGGTCACGGAGGTGCTCGCTGAGGCATGAGGAGGATGAAGTCTCTCTCGCTTGGGCTCCGCATGATCTTCGCGAGCGCTGTCCTCGCAGTTCTCGTCGCGGGCGTCTTCGCCGTGCTGATCAACGCCGTCTCGAGCCTCAACGACGCGACGCGCCGAGAGGCGCACGCCAAAGATGTGACGGCTGCCACGCTGAGGCTCGAGAAGCTCGTCCTCGACCTCGAGAGCACATTACGTGGGTACGTCATCACTAAGGAGGAGCGCTTTCTCAAGCCATGGGAAGAGGCTCGCCAGGATCTCTACTCCGGCCGACTTCGGAAGTTCGAAGAGCTCGCGTCGACGAATCCCCAACAAGGCCAACGCGCCCGAGAGCTGACCCAGGCGATCCGACAGTACGACCAGGACTACGCGGTCAACGTCGTGGACATCGCGCGCGACAATCCGGCCGCCGCTCAAGACTACGTCGTCGGGGCGGAGGGTCAGCGGCGAACCAACGAGATTCGCGACAGCTTCACGAGGTTCCTGGCGGCCGAGAATGCGCTCGCCGCCTCCAGCGCGGCGTCGGCTGACCGGCAGGCGGACCGTGCTGTTGCGCTCGCCATTGCGGGACTTCTCCTGTCGGCCGCGCTCATCATCCTCTTCGGCATCTACCTCGCGCGCTCGACGGCGCGGCCGGTGCGCAGCGTTGCGGCGGCGGCGACTCGCCTCGCCGGGGGCGATCTCTCGACGCGCCTCGACGAGAAAGGACCCGGTCCGGGGGAGGTCGGCGAGCTCAAACTCGCGTTCAACCAAATGGCCGAGCAGCTCGAGCGCGGCCGGGCCGAGCTCGAGGGGCAGAACGAGAAGCTCCGGGAGAGCGAGCGCCTGAAGTCGGAGCTCGTCAGCATCGTGTCGCACGAGCTGCGGACGCCGCTTGCGAGCGTGCTCGGCTTCACCTCGCTGCTGCTCACGAGGGAGGTCAGCCCAGACGAGCAGCGGCGGTACCTCGAGATCATCGACGCGCAGGGCCGGCGCCTCTCGTCGCTCCTGAACGACTTCCTCGACATCGAGCGACTGGAGGAGGGCCAGCTCAAGCTCTCGCGCGAGCTCTTCGACATGGGGACGCTCGTCGGCGAGCAGGTACAGCTCTTCGCCGGTCAGAGCGAGAGGCACAAGCTCGACGTCGTCCTACCGCCGAAGCCCCTGCCGGTGCGGGGTGATCCCGACCGCATGGCGCAGGTGATGGCCAATTTGCTGTCGAATGCGATCAAGTACTCCCCCGAAGGGGGAACCGTAGAAGTCATCGGGGAACGAGAGGACGATCGTGTGCGCGTCAGTGTCCGCGACGAGGGCCTCGGGATTCCCGACGAGCTGCAGGATCAGGTCTTTGCGAAGTTCTTCCGAGGACATGCGCCGGCAAGCGGCATCGCCGGCACGGGCCTCGGTCTGACCATCGCGCGCTCGCTCGTCGAGGCGCAGGGTGGAACAATCGCTTTCCAAAGTGCCAGCGGAGAGGGATCGACTTTTTGGCTCGAGCTACCGATTGCCGCGAACGATCGTTGATGCGGCCCAGCGAAAGGAGTTAGGGGGATGTCTCGCTTGTTCACTGCCGTCGTCGTCACTGCGGGATTCGTGGCGATCGCTCTGTCCAACGGATGGAGTCTCACCTCCAGCGCGGCGACCGGGCCGGCGACGGTTCGGGTCACGACGCGAGAGGTCAGTCGCGTGCGAGTCGATGCAGGGAGGCCGGGGAGGGGGCCCGGCGACACCGAGATCGTCCGCCTGAATCTCTTCAACAAGCGGATCAAGCGGGCGCCGATTGGCCATGTGGACTCGGTCTGCACGTACGTCACCTCGCAGACGCGAAGCTGCAACGAAACGGTCTTCCTGCCCAAGGGCAGGCTCGTGGCCGGGGGCTCCATCCGGTTCCCGGAGTTCTACGAGCTCGCCGTGCTCGGCGGTACCCGGCGGTTCGACAACGCGCGCGGGACGTTGACGGCCATCCGGACGACTCGCAGACCGCGACGGTACATCCTGGTGTTTCGCCTGACCGGGTAGCCTCGCGCCCGTGAAGCCGAGGGGGACTCGCAGCGGCGATCGTCGCGGCTTGCCTGGTGGTCGCCGCTCCTCCAGCGCCGCCGCGCGATCACTCCGCCGTCCCGCGCGTAGGCGTCGCTACCGAACACGGGCGGAGGACCGGGCCGAAACTGCGACCCCTCCGAGAGGTTCCACGGACGTCAGGTGCCGGCGAGCGGCTCGAGTGGAGGCGCGAACGCAGGCGGCGTCAGCACCCAGAGGCGCGGTCCGACCGGGATGGGCCCGGACCAGACGGCGTCGGAGCCGTCGGATCGAGCCTCGGCGACGACCTGTGCCCCGATCCGCCGACCATCCGCGACCCCTTCACGGGGACGCTCGGCCTCCGCGATCTCGTCGAAGACCGATGCCACATCGGGGTACAGATACGCGAAGTCGGCGATGCGCTTCTGTTCGTCGGTGAGGCCGCGGGAACGTCGTATACCTCTGCACCGGGCGGCATGACCGTTCCGGCGCCGTCGGCCCAGAGGCCACTCAACCTGGATCGCGAGTTCACCTACTGGTCCGAGCGCCCCGTTACGGCGATCCGCCGCGAGCGCGACGCCACGTGGCTCTCGTACGTCACGACGCCGCCCTTCCGTCTTACGTCTCCGGGCACTCGACCACCTCCTCCGCGGCCACGGAGGTGCTCAGCGCCTACTTCCGTGGATCCGCGCAGGACCTCCGGGCCTGGGCACGGAGGCGGCTGTTTCACGCCTCTACTGCGGCATCCACTTCAGCTCTGACAACGAGGCGGGCTCGGGCTGGGCAGTAACGTCGCGGGCGTCGCGCTTACGCGCTACGCACCGCCACAGTGAGGCGCTGCACGGCGTTGTTCGAGTAGCCGCCGAGGTTCCACGGAGGCTCGACGGGCTGCTCGTTGCCGGCCTCGTCGCGGGCTCGGCAGGCGAGCTCGTACGTGCCCGGCGCCTCCGGCTCCCAGAGGTACTGCCACGGGGTCCAGGACCACTGCGCCGCATGGTCGCCGAGCTGCGCCGGCTGCCAGCTCCCACCGCCGTCGGTGCTGACCTCGACGTCGGCGATCGGCGCCCAGCCCGACCATGCTCGCCCTTCAAGGAGACACGGAGCGAGATCGAGGGTGCGCATGCGTGACAGGAAGTCCGGAATCCCTGGCGGCGCCATGAGCGCGCGGGGCTGGATCCTGGTGACCGGGGGGCCGTCTTCGTCCTCCTCCTGCCGCAGCCGGTACCGGTCCCGCTGCTGGAAGCCCTCGAAGGGCCGGTCGAGAACGGTGATCCGCCCGAGCCACTTGACGCTCGTCATCCCGTACCAGCCGGGCACGAGGAGCCTGAGCGGAAACCCGTGCTGAGGCGGGAGCGGCTCCCCGTTCATCTCGTAGGCGAGCAGGACGTCATCCCGGAGCGCCTCCTCGAGCGGAAGGCTGCGCTCGTACTCCTGCTCGACGCCGTCTTCGAGGCCGCGGTCGAGCCCGGTGAAGAGGACGTCCACTGCCGATTCGTCGATGCCCGCCTCCTCGAGCAGTGAGCGGAGGGGCGTTCCGCCCCACTCGGCAGTGCCGATGGCCTCCTCGAGCCACGGCTGGCTGAGTGGCCGCGGTGAGAGACGGGCCCGTCCGTTTCCTGCGCACTCGAGCGTCACCGGTCGGCGGATCGACGGCCGAGCGCGAAGATCTTCCAGCGAGAGCGTCAACTCGCGCTGAACTCGTCCGCCCACGCTCAACCGCCAGTGTTGGGGCGCGACGGCTGGGATGTCGTAGTGGGTGAGGACGAAGTGGAGGCCGACCGGCGTGATGGGATACCGCAACGCCTCGAGCGGCAATCCGTGGTTCCGGGCGGCCAGCTGCAACTCTTCGATCGTGAAGTCGCTCATCGCAGTGGGAAGTCTCTCATCGACATCGCCTCTTCAGGCCGTGTCCGGGGGCCAGGCCCCTGGACACGGCCCTTAGAGACCCTTACGGGATGAACTTGAGGTCTTCGGGGACCATCGACGTTGGCGTCTCGAAGATCGGCCCGGCGCCGTCTGGGTCGATCGTCACGGCGCCGTCACTCGTGAAGAACGTCGCGATCTGCTGCTGCGCGGTGAACGCGAACGGCGCACCCGCCGGGTTCGTCACGTTAGTGAGGAAGGTATGCGGGTTACTCCCGACCGCCGGGTTTAGGGCGAAGGCCAGATCGTTCCGGTACAGCGTCGCCCGGTCGGCGCACCCGCAGGCGCGAAGAATCGCCGAGGTCGTCGGGTTCGGCACGGTCTTGTCGCCGCGCGCGAACTGGAAGATCACTGGCGCTGTGATGTGAGGCGCGTAAGCCGCGGGGTTCCCCGCCTGCTGCGCCCACTCGTCCCGGTCGATCAGCTGTTGGATCGCCGTCTCGTCGGGCGTCGCCGTCACCGGCGGCAGATTCCGCAGCGGGATGTTCTCGTGGAAGTTCGTGAGACCAGCGTTCGGGATCGCGTTGTAGAGGGACGGCGTCCGATTCAGCAACGCCAGGCCGACGAGCGCCCGGAAGCTGGGGGAGAGCCGCGCGATCTCGATGATCGGACCGCCGGCGACGTTGAGGACACCGGCGTGGAGATCCGGCTCCAGCCCCATCAGCTGCGTTCCGTAGATGCCGCCGAACGACTGCCCGGCGTAGTAGAGGCGTGACGTGCTGAGGTCGTCCGTGCCGTCACCATCGACGTCGACACCGCCCTCCAGCACCTTGACGAGCTGCATGAGATCGACCGTCGTCTGGCGCAGGCCGTCGCGGCCGCCGATCAGCGTGTAGGGGGCGACTGCGTTGACCCCTTCCGTGGAATCGATGGAGCCGTTGCCGTCCTGGTCGATCCCGCGCCCGCCGAGTGGCAGCGTCACCGGCGGCTGGCCTCCGGCGCGGCCGACGGTGTAGGTGCCGAGCGGACCGCCGCCATGTCCGACCACGTTGATGGCGATCGAAGCGATGCCGTTCTGAGCGAGCCTCCCGGCAACGACCGGCGGCGCGCCGTTCTTCCAGTCGGTGAACGCGTGCCCGAAGATCGCGACGGGCCATCCGCCTGCCGGCCGTGCACCCGCGGGCAGGAAGAGCGAGAACTGGAGATTGTTCGTTCCCTGCGGGACCGGCGTTCCCGTTGCGGTGCCGACCGCCGGGATGATCTTCGCCGTGGTCTCATAGTCCGGGGACGAATACGAGCCGAAGGCGATCGTGCCGACACCTGCGAGCAGCGGCAGGAACAACCCGCCTGTCGAGAAGTTCGGCGCCGTGGAGATCTGCCGCTGCCAGGTAACGGAGGCCACCGACGAGAGCGGAAAGACGGTCCGCTCGCCGCCTGTTCCGAGCAGGAAGTTCGCGTCAACGCCCCGGAGCTGGCCGCGGATCTTCTGCGAGATGGGCGTGATCGACTGCGTCGTGAAGAGGCTCGCGGCCGCGACGTCGCTCGGGTCCGCGCCGCCGGCCTTCGCGAGCGGCAGTGCCTTCAAGAGCGCCTTGCGATACGACTTAACCGCGGGATCCTTCGTCTGACCGTAGTTAAGGTCGCGGCGGAAGCTCGTGGCATCCAACGGCTGACCGTCGGCGCCGTGCACGCCCCGCGTGACGACGAGCAGGTAGGTCGTCGACTGGTCGAGCTGCTCGTCGCTCTCGACATACAACGTGTTCGCGGCAGGCTCCCAGACGAGCTGGTTCGGCCCGATGACGTGTTCGTCCGGGCTAACGAGGAAAACTGACGCCTTCGAGACCGTCGACAGGTCGATCGCGCCGCTTAGTGGGATGGAGATGCGCGGCTGGATGTTGAATCCGTCCAGCTCGTTGAGGACGTCGACGTCCGCGCAGTCGCTCGGCCGAGCGCCGCAGCCCGGCTTCGGCAGGTTGACTCGTAAGCCCGTCACCTGCGTCGAGTCCGGAACGGTAAGCAGGTTCGTCGGGAGCAGCTGGCCGGCCTTGATTGAGGCGGCAGCGACTCCCGGAAGGACCAGGGTGGCGGCGACTCCGAGAAGCGCCGCACGGAAGATCATTCGCATGAAACTCCCCCTTCTCAGGCTGGACTCGCAGAAGGTACTCGATCCACTATTGCGTGTCATCCATTTCGGTTGCAGAATCCCGCTGCCATGCGTGCGCTCCGAGGAAGAGCTGCACGGCCCACCCTGGCGGCGTTGGTCGCCGTCGGCTTCCTGACGACCGCTGTCGCCGGCGCCGCAGCGCCCGCGCCTGACGGTCCCGGCGCCGTCTCGTACTTCGGCTTGGCGCGCAAGGACTGTCTCGGCACA
>JBKPGE010000296.1:0-5009 GCA_046729215.1 Actinomycetota bacterium
CTGGAGGCAGACGAGGAGTTCAAGGCTCTACCCGGCGAGCCGCTCCGTGAACGAGCGGATCAGGGAGGTGGAGGCGAGCGGGGCGCCGGGCGTCACACGACAACCGCCTCCACAACTCGGCCTGCCAGCCGTCGGCACTCCTTCGCGGGATGCCGCGTCGCCTGAAATCGCGCGATAATTCACGTCCCTGCGGCAAATACTCTCGATCATGGCTGCTTGCCCACACCAGGATCTCGGCGCACCGACGGGAGCGATCGGGTGACCGGCGTCGGCGACTGGCTCGCCGCGATCGGGTTGCCTCACTACGCAGGGCTGTTCGAGGAGCAACGGATCGAGCTCGACGTCGTGCCCCAGCTGACGGACGAGGACCTCAAGGAGCTTGGGATGCCGCTCGGCGACCGCAAGCGGCTCCTCTCCGCGATCGCGGCCCTCGCGGACACCGCCTCTCCGGACGCAACGGCCGTCCAGGCTGGCCCGGCCGCAGAGCGGCGGCAGATCACCGTCGTTTTCTGCGACCTCATTGGCTCGACCGAGCTCACGAGTCGGCTGGATCCGGAGGACCTGGCAGCGGCGATGACCTCGTATCACGACTGCTGCAAGGAGGTCATCGAGAGGTGGGGCGGCCACGTCGCGGAGTTCCTCGGTGACGGCGCGGTCATCTACTTCGGCTGGCCGACCGCGCACGAAGACGACGCCGAGAGAGCAGTCCGCGCGGCGCTCGAGCTGGTAGCGGCGGTCGCTCGACTTCCCATCGGCTCCGGATCCACGCTCTCGAGCCGAGCAGGAATCGCCACCGGGCTCGTCATGGTCGGCGAGACGAAGAGCGATGCGCTTGCTCACCGCGAAGGTGTCGTCGGCGAGACGCCGAATCTCGCCGCCCGCGCTCAGGCGCTCGCCACGCCGGGTGCGGTCGTGATCACCCCGGGCACGCGGAGGCTGATCGGGGATCGCTTCGATCTCGAGCCGCTCGGCGTCCACGAGCTGCGGGGCATTGCGAAGCCGGTCGAGGTGTGGCGGGTCTCGGATGTTCGAGCGCAGAGTCGTTTCGAAGCACGGGTTGGGGGCCGCGTCTCGACCCTAGTCGGTCGCCAGGGCGAGCTCGACCGCCTCCGCGATGCCTGGAGCACGGCTGTCGAGGGAGGCTGGAGCTCGGTGCTCGTGCTCGGCGAGGCGGGCATCGGCAAGTCGAGGCTGCTCGAGGAGCTGGTGGCGCACACGGCGCCGACGGAGCGGGACGTCCTGCGTCTCCAGTGCTCTCCGTACCACGGCGCGACGGCATTGCTGCCCTTCGTCGACTGGATCCGGTGGAGCGCCGGCATCGACGTCGGGTCAGACGAACGTGTCGCCCGGGAGCGCCTGGAAGCACTCGTCGAGGGATTCGGCCTCGAGCGCGAGCCGACGATTCCGCTGCTCGCGCCTCTCCTCTCGCTACCGCTCGGCGAAGGCTACGACCCTCCTCGTCTCGGCCTCAAGCTCCAACGCCGGCGGACGATCGAGCTCGTGATCGAGCTCGTCAAGCGCACGGCTGACGGGCGGCCGCTCTTGCTCACGGTCGAAGACGTTCACGCCGCGGACGCCACCTCCCTCGAGCTCCTGGCCCATCTCGTCGAACGCACCACCCACGGTGTCGCGGGTCTCCTCGCGATGACGGCGCGGCCGTCGTTCGCTGCACGCTTCCGGCGCCGAGGCCTCGAGCGAATCGAGCTCGAGCCACTGCGGGCCGAATCCACGTTGGCGCTCGTCGAGGAGATGACGGGGGGAAAGGCGCTGCCCGGCGCCGTCCGCGAGACCATCCTCGACTGGTCCGACGGCGTACCGCTCTTCGTCGAGGAGCTCACGCGCCAGCTGCTCGAGTCCGGGCCGCTGCGCGACGTGGGTGAGCAGTACGTCCTCGACACGGACCTCGCGGTCAGCGTTCCGGCGACGCTGCACGACCTGCTCGTGGCCCGGCTCGACGCCCTGGGGTCCGCGAAGGTCACGGCGCAGATCGCGTCGACGCTCGGGCGGTCGTTCTCGCTGGATCTGCTTCGTGCGGTCGCACCCGCCACCCAGAGCGACGTTGCCGCCGATGTCGACCAGCTGTGCTCCGCGCGGATTCTCGAAGTTGTCGACGACGATCCAGAGGCGACGAGGTATGCCTTCCGGCATGCGCTGCTTCGCGAAGCCGCGTACCACGCCCAGCTGAAAGCACGACGTCGAGAGGTCCATCGCGGGGTCGCGCGCGTCCTTGAAGAGAGTTATCCCGGCGTGGTCGAAAGCGAGCCTGAGACGCTCGCGCACCACCTGGCTGAGGGCGGCGAGCCTCACTCGGCCGCTGATTACCTGCTCAAGGCTGGCCAGAAGGCCCTTCATGCCTCGGCAGTCCAGGAGGCGATCACGCATCTGTCCCACGGCGTCGAGCTCGTGCAGGGCCTCACCCACGCCATCGCCCGAGATCGGACGGAGCTGCGCCTGCAGGCCCTGCTCGGGACGGCATACATGCACGCGAAGAGCTGGGGTGCGGCCGAGGTCGAGGCGGCCTACATCACCGCAACTCGTCTGAGTGACGCGGCCGAGACGGCAGCCGAGGGAGCGTGGGTCCTGTGGGGGATCTGGGTCTACCACCACGTGCGCGGGCGTGTGGACGAAGCCTGCGAGGCCGCAGAGCGGATCCGCGAGCTGGCGGGCTCGACCTCGGACCCGGACGCGGCACTCATCGCGGACATGGTCAGCTTCCAGAGTTGCTTTTACACCGGCCGCTTCGGCGAGTCCCTGGCCTTCTGCGATTCGTTTCTGGACGGCTACGCGCCCGACCGACACCGCGAGCTGGCCGATACGTACTCGACCGACCTCGAGCTCGTTTGCCTCGTCCATCAGGCGATCGGGAGCTTCATCGTCGGGCGCGCCGATCGCGCCGCGGACATATCCGACCGCATGGTCGCGCTCGTGGACGAGATCGATCATCCGTACTCCGCGGCCTGGGCGAGCACGTGGGGTGCGGTCCCGGACCTCCTTCGCGGCGACCTGGGTCGAGCGACCGAGCGCATCGCTCGCGGGCGGCGCATCGCGGAGGAGAACGACTACGCGTACGTGAGCGCGATGGCGAGGATGCTCGAGGGCTGGCTCCACGGACGCCAGGGGCGTGCGAATGCCGTGGACGAGATCGACAGCGGCCTCGAAGCCTTCCGGTCGACCGGGGCTGAGATCGTCGTGCCGTTCTTCGAGACGTTGCGCGCCGAGCTCCTCCTCGAGAGGCAACGTGTGGACGAGGCGGTCGCCGTGCTCGAAGACGCCCGGGCGCGCATCGAGCGCTGGGGCGAACGCTGGCAGGAAGCCGAGGTCTGGCGGGTCGAGGCCAATGCGCTCGCCGCCCGCAACGAGGAGCCGTCGGCAGTGGAGGCGCGGTTTCTCCGCGCCATCGAGATCGCGCGAGAGCAAGGGGCTCTCGGCTGGGAGCTCCGCGCGGCAACGGATCTCGCCTCCTACCTCTGCCAGCAGGGACGCCCGGACGACGCACGGGCGATTCTCGCGGCGGTTCTGGAGACGACGGCGGCTGCGACGAGCGACGACGTCGCGAGAGCCGAGCGCGTACTCTCTGCAGCGAACGACCAACTGCCCGTCGGTTGATCCCTCTCGCTCCGCCCCGGATAATCGGCTGACTGCGACTCCGTCTCGAAAGGCGGGTGATCCATCTGTACGACGTGATCGTCGTTGGTGCGCGCTGTGCGGGAAGCTCGGTCGCGATGCTGCTCGCGCGTCGAGGCCACCGGGTCCTCGTCCTCGACCGGAACTCGTTCCCGAGTGACCGGCTTGCATCCACGCACATGGTGTGGCACAGCGGGGTCGAGCACCTCTCGCGCTGGGGTCTTCTCGACCGGCTCCGGGCGACGGGATGCCCGCCGATGCGGAACTTCAACCTCGATCTCGGTGAGCTCGTCCTCACTGGCCACGCTCCGCCTGCGGACGGCAGCGCGGAGGCGTACGCACCGCGCCGCTACGTGCTCGACGACGTCCTCCTCACGGCGGCGAGGGAAGCCGGGGCCGAGACACGCACACGATGCACCGTGCGCGAGCTCGTCCTCCACGGCGGTCGCGTCACCGCGGTCCGCTACTCGGACGAGCGAGGGACGACCCACGAAGAGCGCGCCCCGCTCGTGATCGGCGCCGACGGCGAGAGGTCCACGGTTGCTCGGCTCGCCGGTGCGGTCTCGTACGACGTGCAGGGGCGGATCGGCGGCACGATCTGGGGGTACTTCTCCGGCCTTCCGATCGACGACATGGAGTTCTACGCGCGTCCGGGTCGGATGGTCTACGCGTGGCGGACGAACGACGACCTCACCGTCGCCGGCATCTGCTTCCCGTTCGGCGACTTCCGCGGCGCTCTCGGCGATCGCGGCTCCACGATGCCTGCCGAGCTCGACGCTCTCGCGCCCACGTTCGGTGAGCGGGTCCGTGCCGCGACGCGCGTGAGCCGCTGGCGAACCGGCTGCGCTACGAGCTTCTGCAGGACTGCTGCCGGGAAGGGCTGGTGCCTGCTCGGCGATGCGGGGCTGACGATGGACCCCATCACGGCCGCCGGCATCACGAATGCATTCCGTGACGCCTCGCTACTCGCGGAAACGGTCGACGAAGGTCTCGCCGGCGATCTCGACAGCTCGCTCGCGACGTTTCAGGACCGCCGAGACGCGCTCTCGGTGCCGCTCTACCAGTTCACGAGCGAGATGGCGAGGCTCGCGCCGCCGACGCAGGAGACGATCGACTTCTTCGCCGGCCTGCACCAGAGCCAGCAGGACACCGACCGCTACTTCGGCGTCTTCGCCCAGACGGTGCCGGTGAGCGAGTTCTTCGCTCCCGAGAACGTCCAGCGCATCAGCGCCGCCGCGGCGCCCGCCTAGCCGTCTGCGGCCCCGCTCGTGTTCTTCTGCGTCAGCTGGATCAGCACGTTCCCCGGCCCGATGAAGTAGACAGTGGTCACGTTGAACGGCGGCGGGACGGGGACGGGTGGGCTTAGGAACTTCCACGTCGGGCTG
>JBKPGE010000297.1:0-4680 GCA_046729215.1 Actinomycetota bacterium
GAGGCCTCTGCTCATGCGGTAAGGCGGGTGTGCACGCGGCTGAGCGCCGCGACGGCGTCGGCGATGTCGTCGTCCGAATGTGCGGGCGAAAGCGGCAGCGAGAGCACCTCCGCTCCAGCGCGCTCGGCGACCGGCAGCTCCAGCGTGTGGAGGTCGCGGTACGCGCTGAGCCGGTGCACCGGAAGGAAGTGGATGCTCGTGGCGATGTTCTCGTCGGCGAGGGCCGCCGCATAGTCGTCGCGCGTGCCGCCCGCCCCCTCGGGGTCGATCCGGAGGATGTAGAGGTGCAGCGCGTGGGTGTCGCGGTCGTCGCGGGCCAGCGGTTCGATGCCCTCCAGCCCGGCCACGGCCTCGTCGTAGAGCTCGAACTGCCGCTCCCGGATCGCCCGGTGCCGATCGAGCTTCTCGAACTGGACGAGCGCGATGGAAGCGAGGACATCGGAGAGGTTGGCCTTGTACCCGGGCACGGCGATGTCGTAGAGCGAGTCGCCGGAGCGCCGCATGATCCGCAGATCCTCGAGCCGCTCCGCGAGATCGTCTCGGTTGGTTGCGACAAGCCCGCCCTCTCCGGCGGCGAGATTCTTCGTCGCGTAGAGCGAGAAGCAGGTCGCGTCCGAGAGCCCGCCCAGCTTCCGGCCGCGGTAGGCGCTCTCGAGCGCGTGCGCCGCATCCTCGACCACCGGGATGCCGAGCGCCCACAGCGGCTCAAGGTCGCACGGCTGTCCAGCGAGATGCACGGGCAGGATCGCCTTCGTCCTCTCGGTCACCGCCTCGGCGACCCGCTCCGGATCGATGTTGACGTCGGACTCAAGAACGTCGACGAATACCGGCGTCGCGCCGCAGTGAACGATCACGTTGGCCGTCGCAGGCCAGGTGATCGGGCTCGTGATGACCTCGTCGCCTGGACCTACCCCGAGCGCGACGAGCGCGAGATGCAGCGCGGCCGTCCCCGATGAAAGGGCGAGGACATGCTTCGCTTCGAGGTACTCGGCCAGCCGTTCCTCGAGCTCAGCGGCACGCGGCCCGGTCGTCAGCCAGCCGGAGCGGATCGTCTCCGCGACTGCCTCGATCTCCTCCTCGCCGACGGCAGGGGGCTGGAAGCCGAGCATCGTCTTGCGTCTGGGTTCAGACGAGAGCCGCATCGGTCTGGAAGCGTAGGAGAGCCGCTGCGCTCTTTGCCCGCTCCAACGCCTCCTGGCGACTCGCGCCCGTCGCGAGCACCGCGCCGGCGCGGTCGCTACCCGTCCGGAACTCGCCGAACCGGAACCCGGGACGCCGATAGAAACGCACGAAGACGATTCCCTCGGCTCCGCGCGCCTCCTCCTCCCCTGCGAGCGCGAGGAACTCCCCGGGCGGGGGGACGAGGAAGGCGGTGCAGGCGCCACCGACACGCGCCTGCGGGGTGGGCGGCGCGACCGTTTCGCCCAGCGCGGCGGCCAGCGCGAGTGCGTTGAGGTCGACGCCGAGCGCCGCTTCGCAGAGCTCCGCGTCGTGGCCGCCGCCGAGGCGCGCCGCGAGCTCCATGATCCTCGGCCCGTCGTGGCCGAACCGCACCTGCGTGTACGTCGGCCCCTCGCGGATCCCGAGCGCCTCGACTGCCTTCTGGGCGACCTCCGCAGCAGCGCCGTCCACGTCGGCCTCCGACGACCACACGTGGGCCAGCGCGACGCCGAACGCCGGCGGCTCGGCCGTGAGGCGGTCGGTCACGGTCAGCGGATGGAAACGGCCGTCGATCGAGAACGCGTTGACCGTCACCTCGGGGCCCTCCACCAGCTCCTCGACGAGCGCCGAGCCGGTTCGGGAAGCCTCCAGCGCCGCCTCGATTGCCGCCGGCAGCTCCTGCTCGTCGCGAACGACGCTCAGGCCGCGCTGTCCCTGCCGGTCGGGCGCCTTGACGACGCAGGGCACCGGGAGCCCTTCTTCAGACCCGGACACGTGGTTCCAGCGGGGCTGAGCGATCCCGGCGGCGTCGAACCGCTCCCGTTGCCGTGACTTGGAGACGGCCAGGCCGGCAACGGACGGCTCCAGCGGATGCGGAAGCCCATGCCTGGCGGCGACACGGGCCGCAATCCCCACGGGCCAGTCGATCCCAGGCGCGATCACCCCGTCCACCCGCTCGGCTGCGACGAGGCGCTCGATCCCGCGCTCGTCCTCGGTCGAGATGATCGCGCGCCGTGAGGCGAGCGCGAAGCCGATCGCGCCCGGATCGCGGTCGACGACGATCGTGAAGATCCCCTGCGCCCGAGCGGCCTCGAGCAGCCCGAGCTGGGCCGGTCCGGCCCCTAGAACGAGTAGACGCTTGCGGCCTGAGCTGCTCGCCACCAGGCCTCATTCTCGCGATACCACTGGACCGTACGAGCCAGGCCTTCCTCGAACGGCGTCCGCGCGCGCCAGCCGAGCAGCCGCTCGGCCTTCTCCGTCGAGCCGATGTGGCGGCGCACCTGCCCCGGGCGCTCCCCGACGAACGCCTTCAGGGACGCGGGCTTGCCGAGCAGCTCGAGGACGAGGTCGGCGACCCGCGAAACGGACACGTCCACGCCCGTCGCCAGGTTGACCACCTCGCCGACGACGGACTCGATGTCGCCCTCGATGGTCGCTTCGATCGCCTCGGCGTCGTCGTCGACGTAGAGCCAGTCGCGGCTGGCAGCGCCGTCCCCGTGCACGGTCAGCGGCTCGTCGGCGAGCCCCTGGAGCACGAAGCGCGGGATCACCTTCTCGGGATGCTGACGCGGCCCGTAGTTGTTGAACGGCCGAACGATGACGATCGGGAGCCCGTAGGTCGTGTAGTAGCTAAAGGCGAGCCGGTCGGCGCCGGCCTTGGTCGCCGCGTAGGGACTCCGTGGGTTGAGCGGATGCTCCTCGTCCATCACCGGCGCCTCGGCCGTGCCGTAGACCTCGCTCGACGAGATGAGGATGAAGCGCTCGACGGGCTCTTCCCGGATCGCGTCGAGCAGCACTCGTGTCCCCTCGACGTTGGTCGCAACGAACTCCGACGCGCCTTCGACGATCGACTTCTCCACGTGCGACTCAGCCGCCGCGTTGACGATCACGTCGACGGACGAGACCACCGAGCGCACGAGGCTCTCGTCCCGGATGTCGCCCTGGACGAAGGAAAGCCGCTCGTGGGAGCGGATGTCGGCGAGGTTCTCGAGGTTTCCGGCATAGGTGAGCGCGTCCAGCGAGACGATCTCGTACGGCGTCGCCTGCAGCAGGTGGCGCACGAAGGCCGACGAGATAAACCCGGCGCCGCCGGTGACAAGAATCCGCCTGGCCATGCCCGGAGCCTAGACGCACGCCTCCGGCTCTGGCTCGTTGGGTTCGGCTCTGGCTCGTTGGGGTCAGCTCGTTGGGGTCAGGTCTTGCATTGCAACACGACGAGGACAGATCGGACACCAGTCCGAGGTTGCGACCGGTCGGACGGCGGTCCGGGGTCAGGTCTTGCATTGATGCGTGTCTCGATAGTCACCTTTGTTTGTGCCGAGAGTGGAACAGCCGCCACACACGCGCCGAAGGGCCGCCGGCGGCGACGTAGCCTGGCGAGATGGCACGACCCCTACGTGTTTGCCCCCCAGGCGCGGTGGTGCACGTGATCGCGCGCGGGAACGAGCGCGGCGTGATCGTCCGGGACGATTACGACCGTCAGGCGTTCCTGTCGATCTTCGGCCACACCGTCGTCCGTCATGACTGGCTTTGTCATACCTACTGCCTTATGGACAACCACTACCACCTCCTGCTCGAAGTCCCGCTTGGGAACCTGCCGTTAGGCATGCGCCACCTGAACGGCGTGTACGCGCAGCGGTTCAACCGGCGCTACGAACGGTCCGGGCATCTCTTCCAGGCGCGCTACCGCTCCATCCTCGTCGAGAAGAACACCTACCTCCTCTCCGTCTGCCGATACATCGACCTCAACCCGGTCAGGGCGGGCATCGTCCAGAAACCCGAGGACTACCAATGGAGCAGCTATCGCGCCATGGCCGGCCTCGACCGGGCCCCTGCGTTCCTCACAACCGAGTGGGTGCTTTCTCAGTTCGCGACAAGTCGTCGCCTGGCACAGGCCCGTTACCGTGACTTCGTCGCGGCGGGAGTCGAGAAGCCGACCGTCTTAGGCGAACGCGTCGGCGGCGAGGAGTTTCTCTCCCTGGAGCTAGGCCACCACGAAACGCTGCTCGAGGTGCCCCGTGCTCAGCTGCAGCCGCTTCGTCGTCCCCTCGCGGAAGTCTTTGCCACCGAGCAAGCTCCGATCGCAGCCGCTTATCGCCTTCATCGCTACCGCTTGCACGAGATCGCCGCTCACCTCGGTTGCCACTACAGCACCGTCAGCCGCGCGCTCAGGCGCGAAGAAGCGATGTCGCAACGCAAGACCTGACCCCAATCGAGCAGCCGCTACAGCTCTCGTTCGATCGTGTACAACGGCCGTCCCTCCACGTCTCGCTGGATTCTCGCCAGATACTCACCGACGAGCGCGAGGATGAACCCTTGAACGCCGAGGACGAAGATCACGGCCGTGCCGCCGAAGAGCGGCCCGGGGAAATTCTCCTGCACGATCCAGTAGACGACGCCGTAGATCCCGAGGGCGAACGCCGCGAGCGTGCAGAGCGTGCCCAGGGCGATTCCGATCCACTGGATCGGCTGCGGCCAGAAGCCGGCCAGCACGTGCAGCGCGACGCGCGTCAGCCGCAG
>JBKPGE010000298.1:0-5302 GCA_046729215.1 Actinomycetota bacterium
GCTGCGAGGGCTGCGAGCGGCTCCGGCAACGGCCCCAAATCGCCTCCGGCGCTCGTCAGCGGCAGGCCCCAGTCGTGCACGGTGACGTGGACGAGATCGGGGTCCGCCTCGAGCGTCACCTCGATCTCTCCCAGGTCGTCATCCGGGTAGGCGTTGTCGAGAGTGAAGTTGACGAGGCCCGCCACGATCCTGTCCAGCCGCCGTGCGTCCTGTGCGGAGATTCCGGTCGCAGCCGCAAATGCGGGCAGAAGAGCCAGGACGAGCGGCTCCGCGCTCGCGTCGCTCAGGACGGTGGCCTTCACCCTGGACACGGCAAAAAGGCGATCTTAAAGGCCGCGTTCGGGCTGCCTCTGCGAGTGGGCGTTACGGCTGACTATCACGCTCCAATCGCGAGAGGAAGTGGCCCCTCAAATGCCAAGTCCTGCGAACCCGAAGGCCCACAGGACTTGACGAGGCCACCGTCTCACACTGATCGACGCCCGTCAAGTGGGAACCGTCGCTGCTCGAGAGCAAGCAGATCTTCGACGGTCTCGCGCCTGCGGATGACCCTCGCCTGACCGTCTGAAACGAGCACCGCCGCCGGTCGCGGAACGCCGTTGTAGTTCGAGCCCATGCCCAGGGTGTAGGCCCCCGTGGCGGGGACCGCGAGGACGTCTCCGCGCCGTGGCTCGGGCAGCTCTACGCGCTCGATGAGGACATCGCCCGACTCGCAGTGCTTTCCGCAGACCGAGAAGACGCCGCTGGTGGCCTCATCAGCCCGGTTCGCCAGCAGCGCCGTGTACTGCGCGCCGTAGAGCTGCGGGCGCGGATTGTCCGACATCCCGCCGTCGATCGCGACGTAAGTGGTCTTCTCGCTCGCCCGCTTGACCACGCCGACGCGGTACAGCGTCATCCCTGCCCGCCCAACCAGCGACCTGCCCGGCTCGAAGATCAGTCGCGGCATCGGCAGGGCGTGCAGCTGCCAGGCACGGGAGACACGGTCCATGAGGGCGGCGACGAACTGCCCAGCCGTCGGGGCCGCCTCGCCCTCGACATACTGGATCCCGAGCCCGCCGCCGAGATCGACGACGCTGGGCGTCCAGCCGAGCTCGGCGCGGCACTCGGCCGAGAAGCCGGCGAGCCAATCGACCGTCATCCGCGCCGCACTGGTCTCCAGCAGCTGGGAACCGATGTGCACATGCAGGCCGGCCACGTCGAGCCCTGCGTCTCGGGCGAGCGCGAGGGCTTCCAGCGTCTGCTCCGGCGGCAGCCCGAACTTCGAGCCGTGGTGCGCAGTCTTGATCGCCTCGTGTGTCTCGGCGTCGATGCCCGGAGTGGCGCGCACCAGCACGCGCGAGACGCCCGCTCCGGCCGCGCGCTCCACCTCGTCGAGCGCATCGAGCACGACGAAGCCGACGCCTGCCTCGGCGGCGGCCCGAAGCTCCTCGTCGCTCTTGTTGTTTCCGTGGACGACGATCCGCTCGCCCGGGACGCCGGCGCGAAGCGCGAAGGTCAGCTCTCCGAGCGTGGAAACGTCGGCGCCGAGGCCTTCCTCGGCGAAGAGCCGGAGTAGCGCGACGCTGGGAAACGCCTTCACGCCGTAGGCGATGAGGGCGTCAGGGGCGGCCTCGACGTACGCGCGGGCCTGCGCGTGCAGCGTCTGCTCGCAGTAGACGACGAGCGGCGTTCCGAACTCATCGGCCAGCGCAGACGCGCGGAGCCCGCCGACGGTCAGCTCGCCGTTCGCGACAGCCGCCGATGCCGGGAAGACGTCTATCGAGCGGCCTCCAGGATCTCGAGCACTCGGCGAAGTGTGGCCGAGTTTGCGACGGCGCAGCGTACAATCGAGCGACGATGATCGAGTTTCACCTCGACGCGCGATCCGGAGTGGCGACCTACCTTCAGATCGTGCAGCAGGTCAAGGAGGCGCTTCGCCTGGGCCTGCTCGACGTCGGCGACCAACTTCCGACCGTCCGAGAGGTGGTTGCGGACCTGGCGATCAACCCGAACACGGTCGCCAAGGCCTACCGAGATCTCGAGCGTGAGGGATTGGTGGCGGCTCGCCCCGGCCGTGGGACGTTCGTCGCCGGCTCGCTGGCGGCTCCTTCGTTGCAGCATCACGAAGCACTCCGGCGGGAGCTGGAGCAATGGCTCGCAGCGGCAATCCAGGCCGGCCTCGACGAGGAGAGCATCCGCGCCCTGATCTCGACCACGCTCCGGGAGGCACTCGTTCGCAGGGTGGCATGACCGCGGCGCTGGAGACTCGTGCTCTGGGAAAGCGGTTTCGGCGGGGGTGGGCTGTGCGCGACTGCACGCTCTCGATTCCCGAACAGGCGATCGTAGGACTGGCCGGAGCGAACGGCGCGGGCAAGTCGACCCTCCTCGCGCTGGCCGTCGCACTCCTCGCACCCACCGAAGGGGAAATCAGCGTGCTTGGCCGCGATCCCCGTCGAAAGCCGGACACGCTTGACGAGATCGGGTACGTCGCGCAGGACGCACCCCTGTACCGCTCCTTCACGGTCGGTGAGACGCTCGAGTTCGCGCGAAAGACGAACGCCCGCTGGGATGGGACGCTTGCGACCGGCTCGCTCGCGCGCCTCTCGTCCGACCGACGCGTATCTGCTCTTTCGGCCGGCGAGCGCGCTCGGCTCGCCCTCGCGGTCGCACTGGGGAAGCGGCCACGGCTGCTCCTGCTCGACGAGCCCTTCGCTCGGCTCGACCCGCGGGCCGGTCGTGAGTTCCTCCAGATGTTGATGGAAGGCGTGGCGGAAACCCGCGCCACCGTCGTCGTCGCCTCGCACGTGGTCGCGGACATCGAGCGGATCGCCGACCACATCGTGCTGCTCTCCGACGGGACGGTACGGCTCGCGGGCGACGTCGAGATGCTCCTCGCCTCGCACCGCCTGCTCACGGGCGCCGGTCGTCCGCTCGGCCGAATCGGCGGGGTGGACGAGGTCGTTCGTGAGCGTCACAGCGGGCGTCAGATGACGCTGCTCGCGCGGATCTCCGCCCCGGTCGTGGATCCGTCGTGGTCGGTTGACCGGATCGGGCTCGAGGAGCTGCTGCTCGCGTACATGGCGCCCGACCGGCTGCCAAAGCCTACGACCAAAGAAAAGAGACGTCTCCGATGGCATGGGTGACGTGGCGGCAGAATCGCCTCCAGCTCATCGCCGGTGGCGTGGTTCTTGCGGCGGTCGTGCTCCTCGCGCTGTCGACGGGACCAGCAATCCGCAGCGCGTACGAGCAGCAGGATCTAGCCGCGTGCTTGCCGCCGGCGACTCGCTCGGGCTGCGACATCATCGTGCGGCACTTCCAGAGCGAGCACGACACCATCGTCTTCGTCGCCCGCTACCTCGTGTTCCTGCCCGCGCTAGTGGCGGTCTTCGTCGGTGCCCCGCTGCTCGCTCGCGAGCTCGAGCACGGCACCTACCAGCTTGCCTGGACGCAGGGCGTGACGCGGAAACGTTGGCTGCTCTCGCAGACGCTGCTCCTGGCCGCGGCCACGCTGGTCGGCGCGCTCGCGCTGAGCGCGATCGTGATGTGGTGGCGGCTCCCATTCGATCGGATCGAAGGACGGATGAGCCCCAGCCGCTTCGAGCTCGAAGGCGTCGTTGTCCCGGCCTACGCTGTGTTCGCCCTCGCCCTCGGCGTGTTTTCCGGGGCACTCCTCCGCCGCACGGTCCCCGCGATGACGGCTGCGCTTGCCGCATTCGTGGCCGTTCGCCTGGGGGTCGCGAACTTCCTACGGCCTCGGTATCTCGCTCCTGAGCACGACACTGCGACGGGGTTGACGCCGAACACGCATGTGCACGACTGGGTGCTCAGCAACTCGCTCGTCGACGCCCTCGGCCGCCAGATCTCCGCAGCGAGGGAGAACCTCGCGATCGAGCATGCACAGGCGGCGCGCATTGACGTGCAGGAGTACCTCCTCGCGCTCGGCTGGCGGCGCGCCGTCTCTTTTCAGTCCGCCGATCGGTTCTGGACATTCCAGGCGATCGAGGCGGCGATCTTCCTCGGCCTCGCCGCGCTGATCGTCATCGCGACCCTCCGGCTCGTCCAACGAACGCCCGCGTGAGCCCGGACTCGCTCGACCGCTCGGAGCTGCTCCGCCGGCTCGGGCTCGCCGCGGCGGGCGTCTCCTTGCCGTCGGCGCTCACGGAGCAAGCGTCCGCCGCGCTCACCGAGCAAGCGTCTACCGGTTTCCTCAGGCCGCATCCGCGCTGGCGGTTCGTGTTCGTGAACCACGCGACGACGAATCCGTTCTTCGTCCCGACTTGGTACGGGATTCAGGACGCCTGCTCGCTCTACGGAGTCAGAGCGGAGTGGAGGGGATCGAGGCGGGGATCTTCCTCGGCCTCGCCGCGCTGATCGTCATCGCGACGCTCCGGCTCGTCCAGCGAACGCCCGCGTGAGCCCGGACTCGCTCGACCGCTCGGAGCTGCTCCGCCGGCTCGGGGTCGCCGCGGCGGGCGTCTCCTTGCCGTCCGCGCTCACCGAGCAAGCGTCTGCTGCGCTCACGGAGCAAGCGTCTGCCGGTTTCCTCAGGCGGCATCCGCGCTGGCGGTTCGTGTTCGTGAACCACGCGACGACGAACCCGTTCTTCGTCCCGACGTGGTACGGGATTCAGGACGCCTGCTCGCTCTACGGAGTCAGAGCGGAGTGGAGGGGATCGAGGCGGAGTGACGTGGGCGAGATGCTCGCCGCTATGCGCCGGGCGATCAGGTTCGAGGCCGACGGCATCGCCGTCTCGCTCATCGAGCCAAAAGCGTTCAACGTCGCCACAGCCGAGGCGTTGAAGCGCGGGATCCCGGTCGTCTCGTACAACGCCGACGGGGGTCGCGGAAACGAGCGTCTCTCGTACGTGGGCCAGGATCTCTACCAGTCGGGCCTCAAGCTCGGCGCACGGGTTGCCCAGCTCGTCCGCGAAGGCGAAGTCTTCATCTTCATCGCCACGCCCGGCCAGCTGAACATCCAGCCTCGGGTCGACGGGGCGCTCGACGCGATCCGCGACTCGGGCAAGCCGATCCGGACGAAGGTCGTCGCGACCGGGCCGAAGGTCCGCACGGAGCGGGCTCGCATCGAAGCCACCTACCGCGCGCACAAAGGGCTCCGCGGGATGTTCGCCGTCGATGGCGGCTCGACACAGGGGGTCGCGGAAGTGATGCGGAAGTACGGACTGGCGAAGCGCGGCGTGCGGGCGGGCGGCTACGACCTGCTGCCGGGGACGCTGCGCGCGATCGCCGACCGCCATCTCGACTTCACGATCGACCAGCAGCCTTATCTCCAGGGGTTCCTGCCGATTTTCCAGCTCTTCCTCGCCAAG
>JBKPGE010000299.1:0-8288 GCA_046729215.1 Actinomycetota bacterium
GAGTTCGTCTGGTCGTGTTCTTGGTTCCCCGACGCCGGCGACGAAGCGGTTTGTCTTCTCGTATGCGGGCACATAGCATCGCGCCCATCCGTGAACTGCGCCCCGGTGTCTGGCATTGGCAATCGCCGCATCCCGGCTGGAACGAGGAGGAGTGGTGGCCCGCGCTCGTATCGTCCTACGGAATCGAGCTCGGCGACGACTTCCTGTTGTTCGACCCGCTCTCCGTTCCCGACGAGCTGCGAGAGCGCGCGACCGCCGTCGTCCTGACCCCGCCATACCACGACCGCGACGCCCGTCGGCTTGGCCTCCCGGTGCACACGCCGCCCGCGGATACCTGGGAGGACTGGGTCGTGAAGTTCGGCGTCGACCCCGACCGCGTGCGCGGTATGGAGAGTGAGGACCTCGCCTGGCTGCGCGCGGGCGAAGGCGAGGGACACTTCCACGGTCCCGGAGCGTGGCCGTTCCACAGGGAGTCCCTGACGGCCTACGGCGAACAGCGGTACGCCGACGCGCTCGAAGCGGTCCGCGGTGGCCTCGAGCACATGCCGGACAACGCGGGCTTGCATTACAACTACGCGTGCTTCGCAACGCTCGCGGGCGACGCCGGCGACGACACGTTCGCCCACCTCCGGCGATCCGTCGAGCTGCTTCCGCGGTTCCGCGAGGACGCACGCAGAGACGACGACTTGGCCGCTGTACGCGACGACCCGCGGTTCGAGGAGGCTCTTCGCTAAGAGCGCAGGTTCCACTTCGACAAGCTGAGAACCAACGTCTGCCCACCTTCAGCACGCTGGCCCAGGCGAGGATCCTGCTCCCAACTACAGAGTTGCGATTACCCCCGACTACGCTCGAGCGACAGTACGCTCGCGCAGGCTGAGTTCCCTTTGCCACCGACGCTGCGCTTGACACATTTGATACGAATACCCGTAGGGTCCCCTGCACGTGACTAGATCCCGAGTAGTCGGGGGAGACAGGAGAGAACAAGATGGGGCAACGTCGATCATTCGCCGTCAAGGTCGGGGCAGCAGCCGTGGTGCTGGTAGCGCTGCTCGTCGGATCGTCCTCCGCGCTTGCCGGATCGGCGTCTCCGCGAAGCGGAGACCTCGTGGTGGCGAAGGAATGCTCTGGATTCGTTCCAGCGAACGATCCTCCCTACTGCACGATCACTTCCTCGAACCTGGCGGCGATCCCAGAGGGCGCCAAGATTCTCTATCTCGACCCGGCCGGCCTTGGGACAGCTACGGGCGGTGCCGTCGTTCTCGACCCGCCGAAGCCGGGGAACAACAATGCGTTCGGCACGTGCTTCCTCGGGGGCAACCCGATGCATTGCGAGTTCTCGGGCGGAACAGGAAAGTTCACTTGGTTCCACGCCAGCGTCGTGGTCACAGTCACCGATCAAGGGACGACCGATGAGCTGTGGCACTGGGCTGGGACATACAGCTTCACTCCGCACTGAGTTGAACCGAGCGCGTGCTCGCGCCTTCGTCACTGATTAGTTAACTGGGAAGGCCCGTCACTCGGCGGGCCTTCTTGCTGCTCATCCTGAGTTCTCGCTCTTCCCTCCCGCTTCCGCGAACGTCAGACATTAGGGGCATCGCCTCGCCGACTATGGAGTAGCGGTAATCCCCGACTACCGGGACCTAGGGAGAGGACGGCCCCCAACTCCGGTGGCCGGCGAGAGCCGGGGAGCAGGCTCGGCCGCTCGATCCCAAGGGCGAGGATCGAAGGCAAGAGGCCGAGCGGTTGACCTCAATCTGCTCGGGTGGCAAAGTCGGATCGCTGTCGTTTAATTTCGGGCAGGCAGAGGGCGAGTGGAGGCCGTCGCCATGAAACTCAGCAGACTCGGGCGCGGGGCTGCGCTCATCGCAACACTCGTCGGCATGGTTGCGCTGCCGGCTACTGCAGCGGCCAACATCATCCAGAACGGAAGCTTCGAGGACGGGTATCCGGGCGACAACGTCTGCGGGATTAACTGGTACCAGGTCGGTTATGGCTGCAACCCGTCAAATACCTCCATCCCCGGCTGGGTCCAGACCGGTGGCGGCGTCGACTGGCACGACAACACCCCTGATCCGCTGGAACCGGCCGCGCAGGACGGGATCCACACGATCGATCTGATCGGTTTCGACGACGCAGGCGCGATCGAGCAGGCGGTGCCGACGACCCCTGGTGCACCGTACGCGCTGTCGTTCTGGTACGCCGGCCACCCGGTCTGCATCATGACCAACGGCACCGGGTCGGCCTCGGCGGCAGCCGCCGCAGGAGCCTCGTCCGTCAACGTGACTTCCGGTCCGACGAACGTCTACACCCGCGTCACGCTCCTCTTCAGCGGCGCGGCGGGGGCAACAACGACGATCTCCTTTTCGAGCCTGACCAACTTCGGCTGCGGCGGCATCCTCATTGACAACGTGTCGGTAGAGCCGCTGCCGACTACTGAGGAGGAGTGCAAGAACGGCGGCTGGCAGTCGTCCGGCGTCTTCAAGAACCAAGGCGACTGCGTCAGCTTCGTAGCGACGAACGGCAAGAATCCGCCTGCCGGCACCTAGCTTCGGCCGAACGGCGCGATCAGGGGTCATCCCCGAACACTGGCCCAGCTCGGCGTCCTGCCGCTGACTACAGAGCCGCGCTAAGCGTCGACTCGGGTTGCCGCTCAGGAAAGCACGCGCTCGAGCTCCGCGCGATCCGTCGGCTCGCCGTGCGCGGGCAGCACGAGCTCGACCGGCAGGTCGAGCAGCGGACGGAGCCGTCGGACGACATCGTCACGCGTCACGTGCTTGCGACCGCCGAGCTGGATGTCCAGTCCTTCGCCGAAGTCGGAGAGCGAGTCGCCGGTGACGATCGCGTTAATCGACGCCAGCCAGAGGATGAGATCGATGTCCTCGCGGCCCGCGTACGCGTTGATCCCGAACGGCCACGCTCCCGGACCGTGGAAGTGTCCCTCGCCTTCGCCCGCGCGCAGCCAGGCGAGGTCCTCACTCTCCATACCGCGCACGCGGTCAGGGTCGACGCCGAACTTCACGACCCAGTCCTCCCAGGTATCCGCGGGCGGCGTGTGTACCGGGAGACCAAGCCGACGGGCGTCGCGGTCGTGGTTTGGCGAGGTCAGGACGACGGCGGTCGCGCGCTCGCGCAGCTCGTCGGGAACGGAGAGCGGGTCGAACAACAGGAAGTCGTCGCCGACCTCGATCGCGTACGACGAAACGAGCTCGGGCCACCACTCCTCCTCGTCCCAGGCAGGATGCGGCGATTGCCAATGCCAGACACCGGGGCGCAGTTCATGCATGGGCGCGATCCTAAGTCTGCGGGCATGACGAAGACAAATCGCACAGTCTTTCGTCGCCGCCGTCGGCGAACCAACTCTGTAACTACAGAGTTAATCCCCGACTCGTACGGACTGGGACGCGGGCTTCCGCCGCAGGG
Organism: Actinomycetota bacterium; assembly: GCA_046729215.1. Taxonomy (GTDB): domain Bacteria; phylum Actinomycetota; class Thermoleophilia; order Gaiellales; family Gaiellaceae; genus JACDAN01. Next base: position 3,421 of record JBKPGE010000299.1, read on the forward strand.
TCCGGCCGTGAGACGCCGACCTTGAACGCGGGAGGCCGCTTGTAAGGCGGCCCCCGGACAACTGGCGATGTTGTGACGCCGACGTTAGCAACCGCGTCCGATGCCGCTCCTACGACGCGCCGTGGCGATGTTGTTTCCCTTCACGACGTAGATGACCGGGGCGAAGCGGCTCTGGTCCGAGCTGCAGCCGTGGGAGTGGCGATCGAGGCTCGCCAGGGTCCACCCCAAGCTCAACGAGGACTGCTTGATCGCAGAGGGCCGCAGGGTTCCGGAGCTGCGCCCGGAGATCGACGCTCAGAAGTCGAAGGAAGACCGGGTGCGTGTCGTCCTTCGCTACTTCGGCGACGAGCGGCACCCTCAGCCCGAGCCCGCGAATCCTCCGAGGTACGGCCCGGCGATCGACGGCGGCGAGCCCGTGTTCCGATGCCCGTCATGTTTTTCGTTGTTCCAGTGTTGCTCGGCGACGGTGCTCGCCTCTTCGACAACCTTGGGGACGCGGAGGTGCAGCTTGAGCAGGTCCGGGCCGTCGAGGCGCCCGGCGTCACCCACCTCAAGTACGGGGTGGTGGCATGAAACGGATCGCCAGGCGGCAACGCACACACGCCCCAGGAGTCGCCCGCTTGGCCTCGAGATTCGTCTTCACGCGATGCCTCGGCTTGGCGCCTGCGCAAAGATGTCGCGAACCCAAGGCCGCGATTTCCTGACAGCCGCCGAGGCGATGAAGCCTCGGCGGCTCATGTTCGTACACGGTCTTTACTCCGGAATGTTCTTCCAATGCCGTTGGTACCAAGTGCCGAAGTCGAAGCTGGCCTTCGGCGACGACACGCGGTGAGGGCGGTCGGCCGGCCTGATGGTGTTCGTTCCACCGACGGGATCGCCAGGGTCGAGCCGCGCCTGTGCCGTCGGCCCTGCCATCGCCGCGACGGCGAATCCGAGAGCGATCAACTTGATGGTGAACCGAATCCTGCGTTGCATCTCAACTCCTTCTCTCGTGCTTCCTGCCGTGCCTCGACCGTAGGGCGGGCGGTCGTTTCTGTCGTTCGCAGCCGCGACACCAGGAGTGACAAACTCTTGACACAAGCGATCGCGTGCGGCGAGTCCGCGCCGGAGCGGGCCTGCGCGATGCGGTGCTGCCGGCGAGCTTCGCGTCGATACGTTGGCAGAACGATCAACCCTGACGCAGGTGTCGTCACGCCGTCAGCGAGCGGAAAGATGTTGGCCACGGTCGCCCAAAGAAGCAGGTCGTCGCTAGCGTGGCGGCGCGTGTCGACTCTCGGGGCGAGATACGTGTCTTCGGACGATCGCGGCCTTCGGCGCGGGCTCTACCTGGCGCCATTCGACGAGCTGGCCGATCCGAAAGTGCTCCTCGGATTGGCGGTGCACGCCGAGGAGCAGGGCTGGGACGGCGTGTTCTTGTGGGATCACATCCTCTACCGACCGCCGGTCCGCGCCGTCTCCGACCCGTGGGTCGCGCTGGGCGCGATCGCCGCGCACACCGAGCGCGTCCGGCTCGGACCCCTCGTCACGCCACTCTCCCGGCGGCGCGTGCACAAGCTCGCGCGCGAGACGGTCACCCTCGATCACTTGAGCCAAGGGCGCCTGGTTCTCGGTGTCGGGCTCGGCAGCGGCAGGAACGACGAGCTCGAACGGTTCGGCGAGGTCGTCGACCCGCGCGCGCGCGCAGCGACTCGACCGCGGGCTCGCTCGCCTGACCGAGTTCTGGGCCGGCGAGTTCGAGCCCCGCCCCGTGCAGAGGCCGAGGATCCCCATCTGGGTCGCGGCCCGCTGGCCCCACCGACGGCCCCTCCGCCGCGCCGTGCGCTGGGACGGGCTCTTCCCGATCGAACTACCGGGGCCAGATGCACTGGCCGAGCTCGCCGGTGAGGTCGCGGAGCAGCGAGGCGACGATCCGGGGCCGTTCGAGCTCGTGATCGATCTCGAACCCGGCACTGAGCTTGATCCGTGGCACGAGGGGGGAGCGACCTGGATTCTGACCGACTTCGGCCCGCAGCCGACAGAGGCACAGGTGCGGGAGGTCATCGCGCACGACCTCCGGTGAGGGCGCGCCTCGTGGAGCGGGAAGACCGGGACGGCGAGCTCGCGGCACTCGATCAGCACAGCAACGGTGACGTTCTCACGGTCGTCGCTGCTTCGCGCTCACCGGCGCGGCCAGCGCTCTTGGGTCTCCCCGACGTTGCGCTCGCTCAGGCAGGCGGGATCGAGTGGTTGCCCCGGATGACGTCGTCCGGGTCGTACTCGGCCTTGACCCTCCGGAGCCGCGCGTAGGTGCTGGCGTCGAAGAGCTCGGCCGGATCGGCGCGGCGCTCGGTGAAGTTCATGTATGAGCGGCCGGCGCTCCATGCCGCGAGCGTGTCCTGCACCCTGGCCGCGTAGGCCTGCACGGCGGCCTTCATCTCGGCATCCATGGCGATGCCCACCGCGTACAGCGCGAACCCGGCATCGATCGAGGAGAGCGCCCCGTTCGAGTCCGAGGCATTCGCAAGCGCGCCGCCGAGGTGACGCACCTCGACCGAGACGAGGGGCGATCCAGAGCCCGCGCCGGCGATGTCGACGAGCGCATCGACAGCCTCGGTCGGAAGCTCTGAGAGCAACATCCCGTCCCCGGCTCCCGGAACCGGCTGCGGCGGATCCATATGCAGCTCGCTCAGGCCGTCCACCGGAATCGTGGCGAGGCTGTCCATCTCCGGGCTTAGCCCTCGCAGCGGCTCCAGCAGCGCTGCGCCATCGGCTTCCGGCCCACAGTAGGCGGCCTCGACGAGCACGAACGCGCGACCGCGGAACGGCTCCGGGACCTCCGGAATCGGCGGGAACTGCATGAGGCGACCGAGGGACGTGAGCTCGTCCGGCGCAGCAGCGACGAGCTCGCGCCAGGCGTGAAGGACCTCTCCGGCCCGCTCCAGAGGCCAGAACAGGGCGCCCGCGTAGACCTCTGCGACCCGGTAGAGCGCGAACTCCAATGCCGTGACGACCGCGAAGCTGCCGCCGCCGCCGCGCAAGGCCCAGAGCAGATCGGGTTCGCTGTCGGCGTCGGCCCGGACGATCCGGCCGTCCGCGGTCACCGCCTCGACGGCGAGGACGCTGCTGCACGCGAGGCCGTGGCGGCGCGCGAGCCAGCCGATCCCACCCCCAAGGGTGTATCCGACCACGCCGACGTCTTTGGCCGAGCCCGCCAGCGCCGCCAGCCCGTGCTCGGCCGCGGCGGGCACGACCTCGCCCCAGAGCGCGCCGGCCCGGACGCGGGCCCGGTTGGCCTGCGCATCGATCTCGACGCCGCGCATGCGCGAGGTCTTGACCAGGATCGTCCCCTTGAGTGGCCCGATCGGCGCGGCGCTGTGGCCCGTTCCCTGCGGTGCGACGCGCAATCCGTGCGCGCCGGCGACCTCGACCGCGGCGGCGATATCCTCCGCGGCCTCGGGGAAGACGACCGCGACGGGACGCTGGTCGACGGAGAGGTTCCAGGCCTGCCGTGCGGCGTCCCACTCGTTGTCGACTGGCAACACGGTCTCCCCCGCCAGTCGATCGCGGAGGTCCTCGAGGTTCGTAGTGACGTCGGTGCTCGGTCGCTCGCTGCTCATCGTCCTCGCCCGTTGGATTTCATCTCGAAACCTAGCGGCAGTGAGTGAGACAGCCATCGGGTGGCACAAGACGCGTCGCGGGTTTCGTCGTGTCACGTCGTCCGCCCGCACTCCCCACGCGCAAACGTGCGCCAACGTTCTGACCAGCCCCACGCGCTGCTGGTCACCGAGTCGTCGTAAGGAATCACACCCGCCACAGCGACTTTGACCACCCCGTTCATTCAGGAGGCGTCGACCCCGCTCGGCGAGAAGACGCCCACGCGGGTCGGGTAACACCCGCCATCATCTGCCCCGGGAATGCCGACCCGGAGAACTCGAAAGAGCGCGACTGTATTCGGGTTTCGACTCTCCGGAACGTCACGTACTGGAACTGCTCCAATTGAGGCTTCCGCAGCGGCCGGGCCGACCCGCCCTCGTTCAAGACCACCGTGCTCCGGTCGGAACCCGGCGACAAGACCCCGCTGAGCGCGAACCGGACGCTTCAGGTCGTCCGCGTTGCCCCCGCCCGTCCTCAGCATGTCACGTCATCCCACTCGTAGCGCGCCTCGAGTGCGTCGAGTGCGGGCGCGTCGCCCAGGAACGAGCAGAGTTACGGGCGAAGTGTTACCCGTATAAGCGAATCGGGAATGATTGAAAGAGGCCGCGCGCCCTTTCCCCGCTGAGACCCCCGGGGTAAGCCGCAAGGCGCGCGGCCCCTTCTCCTACGTCCGTACCCAGTTTCCGCAAGGTCGGATCGCACTTTCCGTAAGGTTTTTGTAACGCGTCTCAGGACCTTCGGAGGTGGCATTGCCTGTCCTTGCCCTCCTACAACTCCCCTCCAAGCGGATGCATACGGAGATATGTCGTCATTCTGAGAAAACTGCCGGCGACGCCGGAGGCCCAAACTCGCGCTCGGCGCACTCCGCGGGGCAATAGACCGCCACCTCTTCGGGCTCATCCCCTTTGATGACGCTCAGGTATGCACGCAAGCGAGGCGCCTCTTCCGCCGATCGCGCCTCCCTCTCGCACTCCTCGCACCGCAGCATGGCCTACCTCGAGCCGTAACGGGAGCGCCCCAGAAGTCACGCTCCAAGCCCTAGCGCGACTCCCAAGGCCGGACTGATTCGGGCGAGCGTCGGCGGGGTAGACGCGGAAGGACGCGAGGTGAATTTCAACAGCAAGGAGCGAAGCCATGACGTTGTTCAGCGTTCAGTTAGAGCTCGGGCCCGAAACGCGGGCGATGGTCGAGCGAGTGGCCACGAGCGCCACGCTGCGTGTCGAGTTCGGTCCAAA
>JBKPGE010000300.1:0-3992 GCA_046729215.1 Actinomycetota bacterium
CGAGATGACCGCGTTCGAGGAGCGGCCGCACTCTCCGTACTACGGCTGCGCCGATGCGACGGCCCTCTACGTGGTCCTGCTGGACGAGTACGAGCTGTGGTCGGGTGACCGGCGGCTGGTTCGCGAGCTCGAGAGCGAGGCACGCGCGGCGCTGAACTGGATCGACGAGTACGCCGACCTGATGGGGAACGGCTACGTCTGGTACCAGCGTCGCAACGAGGAGACCGGCCTCGAGAACCAGTGCTGGAAGGATTCCTGGGACTCGATCTCCTACCGGGACGGCAGCCTTCCCGGCTTCCCAAGGGCGACGTGCGAGCTGCAGGGCTACGCGTACGACTCGAAGATGCGCGGCGCCCGCCTTGCGCGAGAGGTCTGGAAGGACCCGGCGTTCGCGGACGCGCTGGAACAGCAGGCGGCGGACCTCAAGCGACGGTTCAACCGCGACTACTGGGTCGAAGACGGCGAGTACTTCGCTCTTGCGCTCGACACCGAGGGAAACCAGGTCGATTCGCTCACCTCGAACAACGGCCATCTGCTCTGGAGCGGCATCGTCGACAAGTCGAAGGCCAAGGCCGTGGTACGGCAGCTCATGGGTCCGAGGCTCTTCTCCGGCTGGGGTGTCCGCACGCTCGCCGAGGGCGAGGGGCGATACAACCCGATCGGCTACCACGTCGGAACGGTGTGGCCGTTCGACAACTCGTTCATCGCGTGGGGCCTGCGGCGGTACGGCTTCAAGGAGGAAGCTGCGCAGATCGCGTCCGGCATCCTCGACGCAGCGGACTTCTTCCAGGGACGGCTGCCGGAGGCGTTCGGCGGCTACGAGCGCGGAGTTACGAAGTACCCGGTGCAATACCCGACTGCGTGCAGCCCCCAAGCCTGGTCGACGGGGACGCCGCTGCTCTTGTTGCGCACGATGCTCGGCCTCGAGCCGGTCGCCGACCACCTGGTCGTCGATCCTGCCCTCCCGGAGGGCATTGGGCTCCTTGCGCTGCTCGATATCCCTGGGCGCTGGGGGCGGGTGGACGCCTTCGCCCGGGGGCGAGACCTGCTCGAGGCGTTGCGGCCGGGTCGGGGTCGCGCTGCCCGAGCGTAGTGGCCCGCCGTGTCGGAAGGACTCTCGCCGGCCGACGTGGGGAGAGACATCAGCGCCCACGCCAAGCATGCCGAGCACGAACAGCCTGACCGACGGCTCTCGATCGCGGAGGCCGTCCTCCTGTCGATCGTCGCTCTGGTCGCGGCTTGGTCGGGATTTGCGGCCGCGAAATGGAGCACGGAGTCGCGAGTGCACCTGGCCGAATCTGCAACGGCGAGGTCAAAGGCCAGCCGGGCGGATCTCGAGTCGATGGCGCTACGGAACTTCGACTCCTCGACCTTCAACGCGTGGTTCGCTGCGTACACGGCCGGCAACGAGCAGGCGATGGCGATCGCCGAGCGCCGCTTCCGACCACAGTTCCGCGTCGCCTTCGACGCGTGGCGCGCCACGAAGCCTGAGACCAACCCCAACGCGCCGCCCGGCCCGACCTACATGCCCCAGTACCGGCAGCCGGGGCTCGCTAGGGCGACGGCGCTCGATGAACGGGCCGATGAGGCATTCGCGGCTGGGTCGGACGCGGGTGCGACGGCAGATGACTACGTGCGTACCACTGTCGTCCTCGCGGTGGTGCTCTTCCTCGTCGGCATCAGCACGCAATTCCCGCTCCGAAGCGTGCGATACGGGTTGATCGGGCTCGGCGTATTCCTGCTCGTGATCTCAGTCGTCCTGCTTACGCAGCTCGATCGTCCCCCCGGTTGACGCAATCATTCGATCCGGGTGATGTCCCTCTAAGCTGCAAACGGTTCGATGAACGCGTGACCGAAAGGAGAGAGCCATGATGATGAGACGACGACCGCTCGCCCGTGCCGCCATGGTCGGCGGCGCTGCGTACTACGCCGGAAAGAGGCGACAGGACACCGTGTACCGCGAGGACGAGCAGGAGGCCCGACTCCAAGACCTCGAGGCTCGGCAGTCGATGGCCACGCCGGCGGCGCCCTCAGGCCCGGCCGGCGACGAGGCGATCGAGCAGCTCAAGCAGCTCGCCCAGCTGAGGGACTCGGGCGTGTTGACGGACGCCGAGTTCGAGATCCAGAAGCAGAAGATCCTGCAGGGGATGTGAGGTGACGATGGCTATTGGCCCGGTACAGATGCTCATAGTCGGCTTCGACGAGCCCAAGTTCAAAGGCGAGGTCCTCGACGAGCTGAAGCGTCTGAAGGACGAGGACATCATCCGGCTGATCGACTTGGCAGTCGTGAGGAAGGACGACGAGGGCAACATCGAGAAACTGCACACGAGTGACCTGAGCGAGGACGAAGCGATGGAGTTCGGCGCCTACGTGGGCGCGCTGATCGGTCTCGGCGCGGCCGGCGAAGAAGGAGCCGAAGCGGGCGCCCTCGCCGGCGCCGAGGCGCTAGCCGACCAGCAGGTCTTCGATGACGACCAGGTTTGGTACGTCGCTGACGCGATCCCGAACGGGTCAGCCGCCGGAATCGCGCTGATCGAGCACCGCTGGGCGATTCCGCTCCGCGACGCGATCGCACGGGCAGGCGGAATGCCGCTCGCCGACGAGTGGATCCATGCGACGGACCTGGTTGCAATCGGGTTGGTCGGGGCGGAGGCGTCGAAGGCGGAGAGCTAGAGCTGCCCGCCGAGGGCCACGATCTCGTCCACGAGGTCGAGGCCCTCCGGCCGGTGTGTGATCAGCAACACGGAACGGCCGTCGGCGGCTGTGAGCACGTCGCGGATGAGGGCCTGCGCATTCTCCGGGTCGAGATGCGTGGTCGGCTCGTCGAGGAGGAGCACCGGAGCGTCGGACAGGAGCGCCCGTGCCAGCGTCAGTCGCTGGCGCTGCCCTCCCGATAGCTGCGTCCCTTCCTCGCCGACGAGCGTGTCGAGGCCGTCCGGCAGCGTCGAGACCCATCGGGCCAGCTGAGCGCGGCGTAGCGCTTCCCAGAGCTCCTCTTCGGACGAATCGGGTCGCGCGAGGTCGAGGTTCGCGCGGATCGTCGAGTTGAAGACGTGCGCATCCTGGCCCGCAAGCGCGAACGTGGCTCGGACGTCCGCCTGACGGTACTCGCGCACATCGTGGCCGTCGATCGTCACGCGACCAGCCTCTGGATCGAGGAACCGCAGAAGCATGTTCGTGACGGTCGTCTTCCCCGCGCCGCTGGGACCGACGAGCGCGATCCGCTTGCCGGGTTCCAGCCGAAGGTCGAAGCCGCTCACCGCCGGCTCGTCGGCCGACGCATAGCGTGCGGTCGCACCCTCCAGAGCGACAACGGCCGGGCCGGTCGGCGCCGGGCGAGGTTCATTGGGATCGCGGACAGCAGCCTCGCGGTCGGTGAGCTCCAGCACTCGGCGGCCGGACGCGAGCGTCCCCGCAAGCTCACGCGCCGCGGCCGGTAGCGGAACCACCGCATCGAATGAGGCGAGCGCGAGCAGAGCGAGCGTCGCCACAAGGACGCGGTCGACGGTGCCTGCGTCATGGGCAGTGACAGCGACGGCGAGCACGCCTGCGACGGTCAGGCCGGCGACGAGGATCATGAGCGCGTCCGCGACTCCCGCAGCCAACGCATTGCGGCGATCGAGTCGGGCGAGCTCTCCGTCGGACCCGCGAATGCGCTCCAGTGTCTCTTCCTCGCGTCCGTACGCGACGAGCTCGGGCGCGCCGCGGAACAGCTCGATGAGGTCTGCGATCAGCTCGGCGCGCGCGCCCGCCTGGCGACGGCCAACCACGCGGTTGACCCACGCCGCGACAAGCGGGACGAGGACGCCGCCGACGAAGAGCCCGACCGCGAGAATCCCCGCCGCGGCGGGCAGAACAGCGGCGGCGACGCCGACGCAAGTCGCGCTCACGATGAGCGCAACGAGCGGCGGCGCCAGGCCACGGACGTAGAGGCTCTGGAGCGCGTCGACGTCTCCGACCATGCGACTCAGAAGTTCGCCGGACCTGTACTC
>JBKPGE010000301.1:0-3831 GCA_046729215.1 Actinomycetota bacterium
TCGCTAAAGTTGAGCTACCGCGGAAAGGAGGTGGTCCGAGAGTGAAATCTTCAAGTACGGGCAGTGGAGGTACCAGCGGGTAGGGGCGTGTCCCCGAGACCTGAAGGGAACCGCCTAGCCAGCGTGGGGGACGTCGCGCTATGCGCCGCCGGCCGTCGGCCGAGCAGGTAAGCGCCTCTACCGAATCCACCGCTGGTATTGGAAAGGGGGCCGCTGGAAAGCGGCCCCCTTCTTTTTGCTCGTACATTCCGAGCCATGGTTGTCGTAATCGCAAACCAGTTGCGCAAGGAGATCGCGGGAGATCCGCTCTTCGACGGCGTCTCGTTCAAGGTCGAGCGCCGTGACCGGCTCTCGCTGGCCGGGCCGAACGGCGCCGGCAAGACGACGCTGCTCCGCATGCTCGCGAGTGAGGTGAGCGTCGACGGCGGCTCGCTCGCCTTCTCGAAGGGGACGCGCGTCGCACTCCACGACCAACGCCCGCCGCTCGAGCTCGGGCTCTCCCTGCGCGAGTACGTGCTCTCCGGCGCCGCCGACCTGATCGCCCTCGAGGAGGAGCTGCGTGAGCTCGAGAACGCGATGGCTGCCGGGCGCCACGACAGCGGCACGCTCGCCCGCTATGCGGAGGTCCAGGCACGGCTCGAGCACGCAGGCGGCTACGCGTGGCGCGAGCGAACGGCCGGCGTCGTCCGGGGCCTCGGCTTCGCCGATACCGAGCTCGACCGCTCGCTCGACAGCTTTTCCGGAGGCGAGCTGACGCGAGCCTCGCTGGCCCGCGCGTTGGCCGGCGACCCCGACCTGCTGCTGCTCGATGAGCCGACGAACCACCTCGACGTTGAGAGCATCGAGTGGCTCGAGCGTGAGCTCCAGTCGTTGGACGCGGGCGTGATCCTCGTCGCCCACGACCGCTGGTTTCTCGAGACGGTCACGAACGCCGTGTTGGAGCTGAGCGGCGGCCGGTCGCTCTATTTCGCCGGCCCGTGGCACAAGTGGCGGCTGGAGAAAGCCGCCCGCGCGCAGCAGGCCGAGAAGACGATCGGGCGCCTGGACGCCGACATCACTCGGCTCGAGCGTTTTGTGGAGCGCTTCCGGTACAAGAAGCAGAAGGCCAAGCAGGCCCAGGCGAAGCTGACCCACATCGGCCGCCTCGAAGTCCAACGAGGCCGCTCAACCGACGAACTGGAAAACCTGACGGCCGGGCGACGCACGCTCGGCTTCGATTTCCTCAGGCCGGCCCGGAGTGGTCGGACCGTTGTCGAGGCGGAGGGGCTGGAGCTCTCGGCCGGCGAGAAGAACCTTCTCCACGACGTCTCATTCGCACTGGAGCGCGGGGAGCACGTCGCGCTGGTCGGCCCCAACGGGTCGGGCAAGACGACCCTGTTGGAGACGATCCTCGACCGCCGCGAGCTGCGCGCGGGGACGGCGCGGCTCGGCTACGGCGTGGAGCCCGCTTACTTCTCTCAGCACGAGATCGAGCTCGACGAGCGCGGCAGCGTCCTCGAGTGCACTCAGCGAGCCACCGGGCTCCCGAGGCCGCAGGCGCAGTCGCTGCTCGGCCGCTTCCTCTTCTCCGGCTGGGAGGAGCACGACAAGCCGGTGTCCGTCCTCTCCGGCGGCGAGCGTCGACGACTCGCGCTCGCGCTTGTCGTCGCCTCCGGCGCGAACCTGCTCGTGCTCGATGAGCCGACGAATCATCTCGACCTCGAAAGCCGTGAAGCGCTCGAGGCAGCGCTCGAGGCCTTCCCCGGCACCGTGCTCCTCGTCTCGCACGATCGTGCCTTGCTCGATGCCGTCGCGCACCGGACGATTGCGATCGAGGATCGCAAGCTCCGCTCGTACGAGGGCGGCTGGGCCGAGCTCGTTCGGCGTCGTGAAGAGCGTGCGCGCGCCGAAGAGCCAGTTTCCAAACCGCCGAAGCAGAAGGCGAAGCCGATCCCGATCCCCGTCCGGCCCGCCGGCCCGACTCCGCTCGAGCGCCTCGAAGGCGATATCGAGCGCCAGGAGCAGACAGTGGCCGAGCTGGAGCAGCGCCTGGCTGAGGACTGGGGGAACGCGGAACTGCTGACGGCCCACCGAGCAGCGAGGGACGAGCTCCAGCAGCTGCTCGCCCGCTGGGAAGTCCTGTTCGAGAAGGCCTAGCGCTTCGGAGATCATCACCAATGAGCGAGGCAATGCAGGCCCTGTACGCAGGGGACGTCGAGAAGGCCAGACAGCTGCTTCCGCCGGATGACGAGCTCTCTGTCTTCGAAGCCGCAGCCTTCGGACGGGTCGACGCGCTGCAGCGCATCCTTGCCGGACATCCGGCACAGGCGAACACGCTTTCTGACGACGGCTTCACGGCCCTTCACCTGGCCGTCTTCGCGCAGCAGGAAGAGGCGGCCCGCCTCCTGATCGACGAGGGCGCCGACGTCGATGCGCTCGCGACGAGCTCGATCGCCAAGGTTCGCCCGCTCGGCACCGCAGCCTTCGTTCGTTCCGCGCCGCTTGCGCGACTGCTTCTGGATGCAGGCGCGGACGTGAACGGTCAGGGCGAGGGCGGGTTCACGGCCCTCGACAGCGCGAAGCAGTCCGGTGACGAGGAGCTGATCCGCCTGCTTCTCGAGCGCGGGGCCGAGGAGCGTCCGAGTTAGGCGGCGTCGAACGTCGCGATCAGCGCTTCCGCGACCACCTTCATCGGCTTTCCTGAGACTTGGCTGGCACGGCGCAGTCGCTCGAACGCCTCCTGCTCCGACACCCCGTCACGGTCCATGAGAATCCCCTTGGCCCGCTCGATCGCCTTCCGCGCGGCGAGCGCCTCAGCCAGTGAGTCGGCCTCTTCTCGGAGCGCCGAGAGCTCCTCGTGCCGAGCACGCGCCGTCGCGATGGCAGGGAGCAAGTCACTCTCGCGGAACGGCTTGACGAGGTAGCCGAAGACGCCCGCTTCGACCGCCCGGGCCACGAGCTCGTCTTGCCCGTAGGCGGTCAGCATCACGATCGGGATCGGGCGCTCCTCGAGGATCCGCCGCGCGGCCTCGATGCCGTCGAGTCGCGGCATCTTCACGTCGAGAATCGCCAGCTCGGGCGCTTCCGACTCCGCGAGCTCGATCGCTTCGGCACCGTCCCGCGCCTCGGCGCAGACTTCGTGTCCCGCCTCCTCGAGCAGCTTGCGGAGGTCGAGACGGATGATCGTCTCGTCCTCCGCGATGAGGATTCTCATGCGGGGAAGGCGACTTCAACCCGCAGGCCGCCGTTCGAGTGGAGCGCGAGCGTGCCTCGCAGCTCATCGCGGACGAGGGCTCCGACGATCGAGAGCCCCGTACCGGAAGGGTCTCCGGTGAACCCCTCCCCGTCGTCGGCGATGGCCAGCAGGATCTGACCGTCCTGCCGAGTGAGCCGGACAGTGACCGTCTCTCCGCCGTGCTCTAGCGCGTTCTGGAGCAGCTCGCTGAAGACGAGCGCGAGCGCCGTCGCCTGGTCGCCGGCTAGCGAGATCCGCTCGAGCTCGGCTTCGATCCGCTTCGGCGACCCCAGGCCCTGAACGAGCATCGCTCGAAGCCGGTCGAGAAGCTCCGCGAGCTCGACGTCGTCGTGGCGGCGCTGTGTGAGCACCTCGTGGACGGCTGCAATCGCAAGGATGCGGTTTGCGGAGTCGTCGAGCGCCTTGCGCGGATCGACGCTGTCGCCGGATCGCGCCTGGAGCCGCAGCAGAGAGGCGACGGTCTGCAGGTTGTTCTTTACCCGGTGGTGGATCTCCTGGGCCAGGACGCCTCGCATGACGGCTCGCCCGTGCTCGAGCGCCACGGCGGCCTGGTGGGCGATGGAGGAAAGCAATGCGCGCTCCTGCTCGGTGAACTG
>JBKPGE010000302.1:0-6207 GCA_046729215.1 Actinomycetota bacterium
GCGACAGCCGATCTTCGCCGCCTTCCCCCGGTCCGGCCCGCCGCCGCGCTTCCGTGACTACGCCGAGTACGCCGAGGTGATCGGCTATCTCGAGCACACGGGCTGCATCGCCGACTACACGCACATCTGGTGGGACATCCGGCCCCATCCGAAGCTCGGAACGGTCGAGATCCGGATCTGCGACAGCGTCAGCCGCGTCGAGGACGCCGTTGCCATCGCCGCTTTCTGCCAGGCGCTCGTCAAGCACTACTCCGAGCTCTATGAGGAGCAGGGTGAGATCCCGGGCTACCACCGGATCCTGACCACCGAGAACAAGTGGCTGTCGGTGCGCTACGGCCTCCAGGCGCCGATCATGGATCTCGGCACCGGCCGGCGGAACCGCGTCGCGGTCGCTCAGCTGGTGCGGCGGCGGCTGAAGGAGGTCGAGCCGCACGCGCGCGAATTGGGCTCCGACCGCGAGCTCGAGGGGATCAACGAGATCCTGCGGCGCGGAAACGGCTCCGATCGCCAGCTTCGGGTCTATAACGCCAACCGGGACATCGTCGAAGTCGCCCGCGAGATCGCGGATGCGACTGAGGAGGGCGGCCGGCCGGCCTGAGCATGGGACCCGAGCCTGCGCCCCGCTCGTATCGGGAGCATGGACCTCTGCGGCTCGGTCGTTCGTACACAAAGCGCGCGATGGCGGGCTTGCGAGGCGACGAGCGCGCCTGGATCCGGGGCGCCCAGGCGGGCTCGCTCTCGGATCTCGAGGCGCTCTTTCGCGAGCACTGGTCTCGCGCCTACCGGGCCGCCTATCTCGTCGTACACGACGCGCCAGCCGCGGAGGACATCGCGCAGGAGGCGTTCCTGGCCGCGATCCGCACGCTCGACCGCTTCGACCGCCGTAGGCCATTCGGGCCCTGGCTGCATAGGATCGTGGTCAACCGCGCGATCGACTGGGCCCGTTCGCGCGCGCTTCGGGCCGAGGTCGGAGACGGTCCTCTTGTCGCGGTCGCCGACACGGAGCGCACCGAGTCGGCGTTCTCGCCTCCGGTGGTTGCTGCACTCTCCGAGCTCTCCCCTGAGCACAGGGCCGTGATCGTCCTGCGCCACCTCCTCGAATACACGCCCGGGGAAATCACCGAGCTGCTCGAGCTCCCCCGCGGGACGGTCAACTCGCGCCTGCGGCGGGGCCTCGACCAGCTCGCCGACCGTCTGGAGGGCGAGCCCCTGTGAACGAGCGCAAGCTCCGCCGTGCGCTGCTCTCTACGGTTCCGCCGGATGAAATCGGCGCGCAGCGCCGGGCCTGGCGCATTGTCCGCACGGCCTACTCCGAGCGCGTGCCGTCGCCTTGGCCGGTCCGCCACAAGCGTCCTCTCGCCGCTGCGGCGATCGCCGTTGCGCTACTCGTCGCAGCGCTCAGTCCGCCCGGCCGGGCCGTTATCCGCGACGTTCGGAAGGCGGTCGGGACGGAGAAGGTCGTCGGGGTCCCACGTTCCAAGCCGGCGCTGTTTTCTCTCCCGGCCGCGGGACGCGTACTCGTCTCGGCGCCGAGCGGCGTCTGGGTCGTCTCCGCGGACGGCTCGAGGAGAAACCTCGGCGCCTACGACGAAGCAACTTGGTCTCCGCACGGTCTCCACGTCGGCGCGGCCAAGCGGAACCAGCTCGTTGCCCTGACGCCCGGGGGCGAGGTGAGGTGGGTCCTGTCCCGGCCCGGTGTTCGCCATCCCCGTTGGGCCCCGAGCGGCTTCCGCATCGCGTACCTGAGCCGGAACACCGTGCGGGTGGTCGCGGCCGACAAGACGGGAGACGGCCGCCTCGACGCGGCACGTGACGTCGCCCCTACGTGGAAGCCGGGCAACGAGCACGTCCTCGCGTACGTCGATCGCGGCGGAAGCGTGAACGTCGTGGCGACGGACACCCGCACCACGCTCTGGACCGCCGCCGGAGCCGCTGCCTCGCCGATGCAGCTCGAGTGGTCGGCTGACGGCCGACGGCTGCTCGCGGTTCGGAGGCTCGCCGGTCGCTTCGCGCTCATCGTCTTCGACGCCAATGGTCGTCGTCTGCAGACGCTCGAGTTTCCGGGCCGGCCACTCGGAACCGCCTTCGCGCCGAAGGGCCACCGTGTCGCGGTCATACGACGGCTCGGGCCGCGCAGCCAGCTGCTAGTCGTCGACGCCGACACGCTGCGGCGCCAACGCCTCGTCTTCAGTGGCCTCGGGCGGTTCGGCAACGTCGCCTGGTCGCCGGCCGGCCGCTGGCTGCTGCTCGGCTGGCCGAGCGCCGACCAGTGGCTCTTCATCCGCTCCACAGATGTCAGCAAGATCAAGGCCGTGTCGAGTCTCGCGGCGCAGTTCGACCCGGGCGGGACCGCGAAGCGAGTCTTCCCTGCAATCGAAGGCTGGTGCTGCACGCGTTAGGCTCCTGTCGTGCTCGGCGTGGGCGACCCCATACCCGAGGCCAAGATCTGGCTCGCTCCACGCGAGGCGCTCTCCCTCCGTGACCTCGTGGAGGAAGGGCCGGTCCTCGTGCTCTTCTACCTTTTCGACTGGTCGGGCACCTGAACGAACGAAATGGAGCTCCTGCGTGACAGGAGCAAGGAGTTCGAGGAGGCAGGTGTACGGGCGATGGCCGCCTCGCGCGACTCGCCGTGGTCGCATGTGGCCTGGATGCAGGCGCTCGACCTGAACTTCCCGCTGCTTTCCGACTGGAACGGCGAGGCGATTCGAGGCTTCGGCATCTCGCGCGAATACCGGGGCATGCAGGACGTAGCACGGCGCTCGGCGTTCCTGATCAATGCCGACGCTACGGTCCGCGGCGCATGGGCCTTCGAGGACGCGGAGCTGCCGGACTTCGACGAGTTCCTCTCCGCAGCGCGGGCCTTGTAGCCGCCGTCGTCGCGCTCTACCTCGCCGCCGGCGTCATCTCGACCTGGCCCGCGCTGAAGCACGCGGACGACTCGTTCATGGCCGAGGGTCTCCACGGACTCCCGGGCGCAGCGGCACCGGGTGACCATCTGCAGACGATCTGGCAGCTGTGGCTCCCGGGGCATCAGCTCGCCCAGGGCGACGATCCGATCCACGATCCCTACAGCTTCCGGCCGGAGGCCGAGCCGCGCGTCAACTTCGCTGGCTGGCCGTTCAGCATCCCGTTCGGGCCGCTCCACGCGCTGCTCGGGACGATCCTTTCGTGGAACGTGTTCGTGCTGCTCGGGTACCTCGGGGCCGGTGGGTTCACCTTCCTGTGGCTGCGGGCCGTCGGCCTCCCGACCGGCGCGGCGCTCGTCGGCGGGCTCGCCTTTGCGCTGGCGCCGTATCGGACCGTCCAGGCGGGCGCCGGCCACCTCCTCGGCTGGACGGCGATGCTCCTGCCGCTGTCGCTGTGGGCGTGGGAGCGGCGACGCCCTTGGCTCGCCGCGTTGGCGCTCGCGTCCATCCCCCTGTCCGGACAGGTCCATCTGGCCCTCGGCGCGATCCCCTTCTTTGCGCTCTATGCGCTCCTGCGGGGAGGAAGCCGCCGCTGGGTCGCCGGGGCGATCGGGGCCGCTGCCGCCGCCGGCCTCCTGGTCTGGGCGCTCTCGATTCGGGACTCGATCGGCGAGGCCCGCTCGTTCTCCAGCGTCGACCGGTATTCGGCCGACCTGGCCGACTTCGTCGCGCGCGACCCTCGGCACGGGCTCGAGCCTTTCGTGCTGCTCGGTTGGCTCACGCCGCTCCTCGCACTTGCAGCCCTCGCGGTGGTGCGCTCTCGGCTGACACTCATCCTCGCCCTCGGCACTGTCATTCCTTCGCTGCTCGCGCTCGGAGCGAACCTCCCCGGCTACGAGGTGCTCTGGCACCTGCCCGGGCTCCACAGCACCCGCGTGCCCGAACGGTTCATGCCAATCGCGTCCCTCTCGATCGCCGGTCTGGTCGCGATCACCGTCTCGCGCCTGCGCTGGCGCGCGGCTCCGTTCATCGCTCTCGCGCTCATCGCACTCGACCTGCGGCTCGGCGTCACCGCCGTCCGGCCGACGGCGGCGGACGAGGACAATCGCGCCTATGCCGCGATCCCGAAAGCGCCGTTGGGTCGGCTGCTGGAGCTTCCGGTACGGAAGCCCGACCGGCAGGAGGGAAGCGTCTACCTCTACTACGCGATGCAGGCGCCGCGTGAGCGTCCCGCCGGTTACTCGACCGTCGCGCCGAAGCAAGCGGCCCGGGTGCTCGACGAGCTGAGGCCGTGCGCCGATGTTCGATCGCTCGGTGAGCTGGGCGTGCGCTTGCTGGCCCTCCACGGGCCGCCTCGCTGCGGCGTTCCCGGACGACTGCTCGCCCGGGACGGCCCGATTTCGCTCTACGAAGCCTACATCCCCATAGCCTGGTAGGAACTCGGTCTATGGAATTCGACCGCTACACGTTCGTCCTGCTTCGGCGAGGCCCGCGCGCCCTGAAGATGAGTCAAGAGGAAATCGACCGGCTCCAGGCCGCGCACCTGGCCCATCTTGACGCGATGCGCGCACGCGGCGCGCTCATCACGGCAGGGCCGTTCGAGGACCAGGGCGACGAGACGAAGCGCGGAATCTGCATCTATCGCACCGACCTCGCGGAAACCCGCCGTCTCGCTGAACAAGACCCGTCGGTCCAGGCGGGGCGCCTCGCGATCGAAGCTATGACTTGGCTGACGGTGAAGGGGGAGCTCGAGGCGTGAGCAAGGACGGCCTCGCGCGCGGCGACGATGGAGTCGTCCGGTGCTTCTGGGGCGACTCGGCGCCCGAGTACCGTGCGTACCACGACAGCGAGTGGGGCTTCCCGGTCGATGACGACAGGCGGCTGTTCGAGAAGCTCTCGCTCGAAGGGTTCCAGTCCGGCCTCTCGTGGCTCACCATCCTGCGCAAGCGCGAGGCGTTCCGGCGCGCCTTCGCCAACTTCGACATCGAGCAGCTCGCCCGGTTCGGCGAGCGCGACGTCAAGCGTCTGCTCGACGACGCCTCGATCGTCCGCCATCGCGGCAAGATCGAAGCGACGCTGAACAACGCAAAGCGCGCAGTGGCGCTGGTCGACGAGGAAGGCTCGCTCGCGGCGTACGTGTGGCGCTTCGAGCCCGATCCGTCCACCCGCCCGAAGCGGCTGACGTGGAAGGCGCTGCTCGAGCTGGCGCAGACGCCCGAGTCGCAGACCATGGCGAAGGATCTGAAGCGCCGGGGCTGGCGCTTCGTCGGCCCGACGACCGTGTACGCCTTCATGCAAGCGATGGGCCTCGTGAACGACCACGTGGAGGGCTGTGAGATCCGCGAGCCAGTGGATCACACCCGCGCACAGTTCACCCCGCCAAGCTGAACACAGCGCTGCCTGAGGCGTTTCCCTGCCGTTTTCTCGCCGTTGGCACGCGTCGTGCGCGCCTCGCGCCACTCCCAAGACAGGAGGTGATCGATGTCTCCGACTCCTACGCGGCTCCGGGCCCCCCGCTGGCGCGCGGTGCTGGCAACGTTCGCGGCCGGGCTGGCGCTCGCGGCGCTCGTACCGACGCCCCCGTCCGCCCATTCGGGCCCACCTGCCACGTACCATCGCTGCACGTACCGCCCAGGCGGAGGCAGCGCCTGGGGTGACGTTCCGCGGAACGATCTTCGCGCCAGCGCGCTCGTTCGACAGGGCGCTGTTCCTAGCCTCAGCCTCCCGGGGGCGCGATCCCCCGGGAGGCATTACATCCCCATCGAGTGGTAGCCGGAGTCGACGTACAGCGTCGTCGCCGTGACGTTGCCTGCTTCGTCAGACAGCAGGTAGGCCGCGGCGGCGCCGACGTCGTCGGCCTCGATCGACCGGCGGAGCGGCGCTCGCTCCTCGACGATCGCTTCCATCGTCGGAAAACCCGCGATCGAGCGCGCCGCGAGGGTGCGGACCGGGCCGGCGGAGATTGCGTTCACACGGACGTTCTTCTCGCCGAGATCCCAGGCGAGATATTGCACCGACGAGTCGAGCGCAGCCTTCGCGACGCCCATGACGTTGTAGTGAGGCACCGCTCGCTCGCCGCCTAGGTACGTCATCGTCAGGATGGCGCCGCCGCCGGCCGCCTCGAACAGCTGCTCGGCCGCCCGCGCGCAGGCAACGAGCGAGTAGGCGCTCACATCGAGGGCGAGCCAGTAGCGATCGCGCGGCGTATCCGTGAAGCGGCCTTCGAGGTCCTCGGCGGCGGCGAAGGCCAGCGAGTGGACGAGCACGTCGAGCTTTCCGTCGAACGCCTCGCCCACCTCCC
>JBKPGE010000303.1:0-3980 GCA_046729215.1 Actinomycetota bacterium
CCTCGGCCGTGCAACCGAGCTTCTCGTCCTCGGCGAGGAGGTCGACCCGGACCAGGCGCTCGAGATCGGCCTCGCCACGAAGGTCGTCGAGGACGACCAGCTGCCCGCAGCGGCGACCGAGCTGGCACGCCGCCTCGCCGATGGTCCCGCGCTCGCCTACTCGGCCACGAAGACGCTCCTCACCCGTGAGCTCGACATGAATCTCGGCGGAGCGATCGAGATGGAGGCACTCGCGCAGGCCCTGCTGATGAAGAGCGAGGACTTCGGAGCGTTCTACGCGGCGTGGTCGGAGGGTCGCAGCCCTGCCTGGAGCGGCCGATGAGGGAGCATCTGATCATTAATCCGCCGGAGCTCGGCGAGCCGGTCGGATTCGCGCACGCAGTCGTCGCCGCCCGTGGGCGACAGGTCTGGCTCGGCGGCCAGGTGGGCGGCGGTGAGGGCGTGATCGAGCAGTTCGATGCCGCGGCGACCAATTTTCTGGCCGCGCTCTCGGCAGCCGGCGGCGAGCCCGACCACCTGGTCTCGGTCACGATCTACACGACCGTGATGGACGAGTACCGGGCGTCCACGCAGGAGCTCGGGGACGTCTGGCGGCGCCACTTCGGCCTTCGCTACCCGGCCATGGCTCTGATCGGCGTCGCCGAGCTGTTCGACCCCAAAGCACGGGTGGAGCTCATCGGCGTGGCCGTCATCCCGGATGAGTGAGCTGCTCGAGCGGGCACGGCGCCTCGGGCACGAGACCTTGGCGCCGATCGCCGAAGCCGGCGAGGAAGGGCGGGTGAATCGACCGCTCGTCCGTGCCCTCGGCGAGCACGGCCTCCTCGCGCGGGTGTTCGAAGGCTCGGCCACCGAGCTGTGCGAGCTGCGCGAAGGCCTAGCGCACGGCTGTACCGAGGCGGAGACCGCCCTCGCGCTGCAAGGCCTCGGCGGGCATCCGATCCTGCGCGCTGCGCGACCGCAGATCAGCGACGACTGGATCCCGCGGCTCACCGCCGGAACGGCGGTCGCCGCCTTCGCGCTAAGCGAGCCGGAGGCAGGCTCCGACGCCGCAGCGCTCACGCTCCGCGCCGAGCGCGACGGCGACGGCTTCCGGCTGACCGGAACGAAGATGTGGATCTCGAACGCGCCCGAGGCCGACGTCTACACCGCCTTTGCCCGAACCTCCGAGGCCGGCGCTCGCGGCATCACGGCCTTCGCCGTCCCCGGAGACAGCGACGGCCTCCATGGGGAGCCGGTCGACCTACTCTCCCCGCACCCGATCGGACGGCTCGACTTCGACGGCGTCCAGGCGGGGCTCGAGCAGGTCCTCGGCGCGGTCGACGGCGGTTTTTCGGTAGCGATGGAGACACTGGATCTCTTCCGGCCGAGCGTCGGCGCCTTCGGCGTCGGGATGGCGCAGGCGGCGCTAGACGCCGCCGTCGAGCACGCGGCACGACGGGAGGCCTTCGGACGGCCGCTCTCGGACCTCCAGGCCGTCTCGCACCAGCTCGCTGAAGTCGCGACGGAGATCCAGGCCGCTCGGCTACTCGTCCGCGACGCGGCTGCAATGTACGACGCCGGTGTCCGCCCGGTCCGAAAGGCATCGGCTATGGCAAAGCTGTATGCGACGGAGGTCGCGCAGCGCGCGGTCGACGTCGCGATCCAGGTCCACGGCGCGAGAGCCCTCGAAAGGGGCCACCTGCTCGAGCACCTCTACCGCGAGGTCCGCGCGCCGCGAATCTACGAGGGCGCTTCGGAGGTGCAGCGCGAGATCATTGCCCGGGAGCTCTTCCGATGAGCAAGGAGAAGTCCGTCACGTACACGAGTTACCTGGCGCTCGACGAGGTGCTCGGCGCGCAGCGGCCGCGATCCGACGAGCACGACGAGATCCTCTTCATCGTCGTCCACCAGGTCTACGAGCTCTGGTTCAAAGAGCTCCTGCACGAGCTCGCGTACCTGCAGCGCGCGCTGGAGGAGGGGCGCACGTCGCAGGCGCTTTTCACGTTCAAGCGGATCCTCACGATTCTGAAGCTCGTCGTGGCGCAGATCGACGTGATCGAGACGATGACGCCGGTGCAGTTCCTGAGCTTCCGCGACCGGCTGGAGTCGGCGAGCGGTTTCCAGTCGGCGCAGTTCCGTGAGCTCGAGGCGGCGCTCGGCCGACGTGAGCCGCGCGTGCTGGAGGCCTACCAAGAGGGTGGAGAGGACTACGAACGCGTCGCCGCGGCGATGAAACGCCGCTCGCTCTACGACTCGTTCCTCCAGTACCTCGCCGGCCAGGGCTACCCGGTGCCGACGGACCGCCTGGCTCGCGACGTCACACAGCCGCCGGAGGAATCGGAGGGCGTCCAGGCCGCCGTCCTCGCCGCATACCGCGACGACAGCGATGCGGCGATGGTCTGCGAGCGGATGGTCGACTTGGACGAGGGCTTCCAGGAGTGGCGCTACCGCCACGTGAAGATGGTCGAGCGCACGATCGGGCAGCGGGTCGGGACGGGCGGCTCGCCAGGCGCGGCGTATCTGCTGAAGACGCTCAACCAGCCGTATTTCCCGGACCTCTGGACGGTTCGCAGCGAGCTTTGATCTCGCCTGAAGAGCTCGCGAAGCACTACACCGCCTTTCGCGTGTCCGAGCGGCTGCTCTTGACTGGCCACTCACACCAGGCATGGCCGGACGTCGGTCGCGAAGGCGTCGCAGAGGCCTGGGACGACGCTGCGCGGCTCACTGATGAAAAGTGGGAGCGCGCGCTCGAGAAGGCCGAGCGGGTGCGCGACGGGTTCCGTTTGCTCCTCGGAGAGTCGAGCGGCGAGATCGCGCTCGACCAGAACACGTTCGGCTTGATCCTGCGCTTCCTCTCGGCGCTCGATGTGCGCCGCCGGCCGAGGCTCGTGACGACGGACGGCGAGTTCCACACGCTGAGGCGGCTCATGGCGCGGCTCGCGGAGGAGGAGCTGCTGGATGTCGCCGTCGTTCCGGCCCGCCCGGCCGAGACGCTGGCCGAGCGCCTCGCGGCCGAGGCCGACAGCCGCACGAGCGCAGTCCTCGTCTCGGCCGTCCTCTTCGAGGACTCTCGGATCGTCCCGAAGTTGGACGAGCTGGCGCGAGCCTGTGCCGAGACCGGCGTCGAGCTCGTCGTCGACGTCTACCACGCGCTCGGCGCGCTCCCCTACCGGCTCGTGGAACAACGGCTCGAGTCGGCGTGGGTCGTCGGCGGCGGCTACAAATACCTCCAGCTCGGAGAGGGCAACTGCTTCCTGCGGCTGCCGCCACAGGCCGACGAGCTGCGCCCGGCCTTCACCGGCTGGTACGCCGAGTTCGCCGAGCTGGCGGCGCCGCACGAGCCGGGCACGGTCGAGTATCCGTCCGGAGGAATGCGCTTCGCGGGCGCGACCTACGACCCCACGAGCCACTACCGCGCCGCGCGGGTCTTCGCGTTCTTCCAGGAGCAGGGCTTGACGCCGCAAGCGCTACGCGAGAGCTACCTCCGCCAGACGAGCCTGCTGGCGCAGATCATCGGAGCTGACGAGTCCCGGGATCAGTTCGGCGGCTTCATCGCCCTCGAGGTGCCCGGGGCCGAGGACGTGAGCCGGCGGCTGGCCGAAGAGGGCGTGATGACCGATGCCCGAGGCCGCTACCTCCGCCTGGGGCCGGCGCCGTACCTCACCGATGCTCAGCTGGAAGACGCCGGACGGCGCGTTCAGCTGGCTCTGAAGCGATAGACGTGGACGCTCCAGCGATCGAACGAGTCTGCGAGCGCCCCGCCGGAAGCCGTTAGAGACCGGCCCTCGGTGTAGACCTCGGCGTCAGAAGCCCACTCCGGCAGGCCGCCGATCGTGACCGCTTCGCTCCCCTCCCCGCTCGATGCCGCGATCACCCACAGGTCTGCACCCGCGCCGCGGCGCGAGATCGCGTGGACCGACGGATCCGACGTCTCGAGCACCCGCGTCGAGGCCGGGTCCACGAGGGCCGGCGCAATTGCGCTTCGGGCGCCGATCTCACGC
>JBKPGE010000304.1:0-15688 GCA_046729215.1 Actinomycetota bacterium
CCCACCACCACGCGGCCCTCGGGCTCCGTCTCGAAGCCCACCGGCTCGACGTGTGAGTCGATCAGCCCGAATTGCCGCGTCCAATACGCACGGACAGCGTCGTGCCCAACCTCACGCCCGCCCTCCATCCCGTTCGGCCAATCCACATCCGGGTGCATCAACGCCAGCGCGCCATCGATGTCACGCGCGTTGAACGCTTCGTACGCGCGCCGAAGAAGCTGCTCTTCCTGGCTCAAACCCCGCGCTCGGCGACCTTGACGAGCGCCTTGCCGCGGTTCTCTCCGCGCAGCATGCCCATGAAGGCCGCCGGAGCATTCTCGAGCCCTTCGGTCACGTCCTCCCGCCACCTGATCTTGCCCTCGGCCACCCAACGCGCCAGCCTCGCCGCCGCCTCGTCGAACCGGTGCGCGTAATCGGTGACGAGGAAGCCCTCCATCCGCGCGCGATAGACGATCAGGAGGCTGGGATGGACCGTCGGCTCCGGCCGCTCGAGGTTGTACTGCGAGATCTGGCCGCAGATGACGATCCGCGCTCCGACGTTCAACCGGCGATGGACAGCGCCGGACACGTCCCCACCGACGTTGTCGAAGTAGACGTCGACGCCGTCAGGACATGCCTCCTTCAGCCCTGACCAAAAGTCCTCCTCCTTGTAGTCGATCGTGACGTCGTAGCCGTAAAGCGTGCAGTCCGTGCACTTGTCGGGCCCGCCCGCGATCCCGACCGTGCGACAGCCCATGAGCTTCGCGATCTGGCCGACGACCTGTCCGACGGCGCCGGCAGCACCGGAGACGACGACCGTGTCACCGGGACGGGGCCGACCCACGTCGAGCAATCCGAAGTACGCCGTGAGCCCCGTCTGCCCGACGACGTGCAGCGCGAGCGTCGGCGGGTCGAGCAGCTCGGGAATTTTCCGCAGCGATCCACCCCGCGCGACCGCGTACTCCTGCCAACCGAGCTGTCCCACGACCAGGTCGCCCGGAGCGAAACGCCCGTCGTTGCTCTCGACGACCTCGGCGACGGACTGCGAGGTGATGACGTCCCCGAGCTCGAGCTTCTTCGCATACGACCGCGCCTCGCTCATGCGCCCACGCTGATACGGATCGACGGAGACCCAGAGGGTCCGAACCAGCACCTCGCCGGCGCCGGGCTCGGCAACCTCGATCTCGTCGATCGCGAAGTCCGAGTCCTTTGGAAAGCCGACGGGGCGCTCGGCGAGCGTCACGCGCCGGTTCGTCTTCACGAGAACCGCCATGTGCCGCCTTTCTCGAACTCCTTGAGGATCCGCCGACTGACGACCATGCGATGCACCTCGTCAGGCCCGTCGTAGATTCGCGCCGCCCGCGCGTTCGCGTACATCTCGGCGAGCGGCGTCTCGTCCGTGAGCCCCCGCGCGCCGTGCACCTGAATCGCCCGGTCGATCACGTCGTGCAGCGCTCCCGCCGCGTAGTACTTGATCACGGAGACCTCGACCCGCGCCTCGTCGCCCTCGTCGATCTTGTGCGCCGCGTCGAGCGTCATCAGCCGGCACGCGTGGATCTCCGCGGCCGAGTCCGCGATCCAGTTCTGCACCGTCTGCTTGTCGGCAAGCCGCGACCCGAACGCCTCGCGCTCGAGCGCGTAGGAGCAGAGCAGTTCGAACGCTCGCTGCATCTGGCCGAGCCAGCGCATGACGTGATGGATCCGCCCCGGCCCGAGGCGCTTTTGCGCGATCCGGAAGCCGTCGCCGGGCTTGCCGAGTGTGTTCTCGACCGGAACGCGCACGCTTCGGTACCAGACCTCGCAGTGCGTCGACCAGCCGCTTCCGGCATGGCCCATCACCGGAGTCGGCCGCGCGATCTCGACTCCGGGCGTGTCCGCCGGAACGACGATCTGCGACGCGCGCCGGTGCGGCTCGGCATCGGGATCTGTGACCGCCATGACGATCCCGAAGGCGGCGCCGTCTGCCCCGGACGAGAACCACTTGTGCCCGTCGATCACCCACTCATCACCGTCCCGCACCGCCGTCGTCCTCAGCGTCGTCGGATCCGACCCGGGCACCTCCGGCTCGGTCATCGAGAAGAACGACCGGATGTCCCCCGCGACGAGCGGCCGCAGCCACCGCTCCTTCTGCTCCTCGGAGCCGAAGAGATGCAGGATCTCGGCGTTACCGGCGTCCGGTGCCTGGCAGCCGAAAACGAGCTGAGCGTAGGTGGAGCGACCGATCTCCTCGTTCAGGTGCGCGTACGGAAGGAAGCCCTGACCCGTGCCGCTGGCTTCCGGTGGAACGTGCGGAGCCCAGAGGCCTTCCGCCTTCGCCTTCGCCCGCAGCGACGTAATCAGCCCGGCGTCATCGGCCTGCAGCCCGCGCTCGTTGGGGTAGACGTGCTCCTCCATGAACGCGCGGTAGCGAGCCCGCAACTCCTGGATCTCTTCCGAGGGAGCGAGTTCCGTGACCGCCATCGGTTTAGCATCGTATGCGTGCGGCTCGGCTTCTACATGGGGTATGCGCCGCCCGGGACGAATCCGACGGAGCTGGTGGAGCTCGCGCAGGAAGCCGAGCGCCTCGGTTACGACTCGGCCTGGGCTGCGGAAGCGTGGGGAACCGACGCGGCCACCGTGCTCTCCTGGCTCGCGGCGACCACGACCACGCTGAAGGTCGGCTCGGCGATTTTCCAGATGCCGGCCCGAACGCCGGCGAATACCGCGATGACCGCCGCAACGCTCGACCTCATGTCCGGCGGGCGCTTCCTGCTCGGCCTCGGGCTCTCCGGCCCGCAGGTCGTCGAGGGCTGGCACGGCGAGCCCTGGGGGAAGCCGCTCGCCAAGACGCGTGAGTATGTCGAGATCGTCCGCAGCATCCTCCGACGGGAAACGCTGGAGTACGAGGGCGGGCAGTATCAGGTGCCGTACGCCGGCCCCGGTGCGACGGGGCTCGGGAAGCCGCTCAAGCTGATGGCGCACCCGCTGCGGGCCGACATTCCCGTCTACCTCGCCGCGTTCAAGCCCAAGGCGGTCGAGCTCGCTGCGGAGATCGCGGACGGTTGGCTGCCGATCTTCTTTTCGCCCGAGCGCGCCCGCGAGACCTTCCCGGCTCCCTTCGGACGGGACAACGGATTCGACATCGCGCCGGCCGTTCCCGCGCTCGTGGCCGACGACGTAGAGACCGCCCGCGACGCGCTCCGCGGGTACTACGCGCTCTACGTCGGCGGCATGGGGGCCCGCGGCGCGAACTTCTACAACGACCTCGCCGTGAGCTACGGCTACGAAAAGGAGGCGAAGGAGATCCAGGACCTCTTCCTCGGCGGCAAGCAGCGCGACGCCGCGGCAGCGGTCCCCGTCGGGCTCATCGACGAGATGGCGCTCGCCGGGCCACCCGAACGGATCAAGGATCGCCTCGCCGCATGGAAGGACTCCGGCGCCACGACGCTGCTCATCTCGACCCGCGACGGTGCCACCTTGCGCGCCGTCGCCGATGCTGTCTCGTGACGTTTTTCGATCTCACCGGGAAGACCGCGATCGTCACCGGCGGTGGGAAGGGCATCGGCCGCCAGATGGCCGAAGGGCTCGCGGAGGCGGGCGCCAACATCGTCGTCTGCGCCAGGCAGGCCGAGCGCTGCGAGCAGGCGGCGGCCGAGCTAGGACAGCGCGGTGTGCGCGCGCTCGGGCTCGGGTGCGATGTCCGCGACCCCGAGCAGGTCGCCGCGGTCGTCGGGCGGACCGTCGAGGACTTCGGCGGCGTCGACATACTCGTCAACAACGCAGGAACGGTCTGGGGCGCCACTCCCGAGGACATGCCACTGGAGGGCTGGCAGAAGGTCGTCGACGTCAACCTCACCGGCGTCTTCCTCTTCTCGCAGGCCGCTGGGCGGGCGATGATCGACGGCTCCGGCGGCGCGATCGTCAACATCGCGTCCGTCGCCGGCCTCCACGGCTCACCCGCCGAGATCACGAACACGGTCGTCTACCACGCGACCAAAGGCGGGGTGATCGCGTTTACGCGGGACCTGGCGTGGAAGTGGGCGCGGCACGGGATCCGGGTGAACGCGATCGCCCCGGGCTGGTTCCCGTCGGACATGGCCAACTTCGTCCTCAACCAGCACGGAGACGAGCTGGTCAATCACGTTCCGCTGGGGCGCTTTGGCGGGCCCGACGACCTGAAGGGACCGGTCGTATTCCTCGCCTCGGACGCATCGGCGTACGTGACCGGCCACACGCTCGTCGTCGACGGAGGCCAATCGGCTTGAACGGCGCCGCCCCCTGGGCGGACGAGCTGGAGGCGAGGCTCGGGCGTCGCGTACGCTCGATGCGCCTGCTGCCGGGCGGCGCCTCGAAGGAGGCGTGGGCCGTCGAAGCAGACGCAGAGCGCTTGCTCGTGCGCCGCGCCGGCGGCGGCGTCATCCACGAGGGAACTCTCTCGCTCGAGAACGAGTTCCAGGTGCTCGAGGCCGCACTCGCGGCCGGCGTCAAAGTGCCCCGGCCTGTCGCCTACCTGGGCGAGCTCGGCGGCCGCGAGGCGTTCGCGATGGAGCTCATCGAGGGCGAGACCATCGGCCGGCGCATCGTTCGCGATCCACCGCCGGGCCTCGACGTCGACCTCGCAGAGGAGCTCGCCAAGATCCACGCGATCCCGCCGGAGCGGCTGCCGTTTCTTGCCTCCGGTGATGTCCTCGAGCGCTTCGAGCACGAGCTCGACATCGTCGGCGAGCCCCACCCGGCGATCGAGTACGGCCTTTGGTGGCTGCGAGAGCATCGGCCTGAGCCCCTCGCAGACGTCGTCAGCCACGGCGACTTTCGGCTCGGCAACGTTGCGGTGTCGGAGCGCGGGCTCTCGTACGTACTCGACTGGGAGTTTGCGCACCTGTCCGACCCTCGCGAGGACGTCAGCTGGCCGCTCGTGCGAGCGTGGCGCTTCGGCGGCGACGAGCGCAGGCTGGGCGGCTTCGCCCGCGTCGGCCTGTATCTCGAGACCTACAACGCGCTGACGGGCCGGTCGATCTCCGAGTCCGACCTCGACTGGTGGGAGGTGCTCGGCAACGTCAAGTGGGGGATCGGCTGCCTGACGCAGTCTCGCCGCCATCTCAGCGGCGTCGACCGCAGCGTCGAGTACGCGGTCCTGGGCAGGATGGCGGCGGAGATGGAGTACGAGCTGCTCGACCTGATCGAACGTGCCTGATCGCCCGACTGCGCCGGAGCTCATCGAGGCGGTCTTCGAGTTCCTCGCCGGCGAACTGCTGCCGACGCTCGACGACCACCGGATGAAGTTCCGGACCCTGGTCGCGATGAACGCACTCGCGATCGCGCGGCGGGAGCTCGAGGCAAGTAACAACTTGTTACTAAGTCCCGAAGACGAATCGGAGCTCGCCCGCCGCATCAGGGCCGGCGAGGTGCCCGAGGACGCGCTGCCGCTCCTCAAGGAGCACGTGGCCGCGAAGCTCCGGATCTCCAACCCCGCATACCTCGAGAAATACGAGTGAGCCGTCGCCGGATCTACCTCATGCGCCACGCCCGCGTGGCGTACTTCGAAGACGGTCGCCCGCTCCGCCCCGACCTGGTCCCGCTGACCGACGAGGGACGGGAGCAGGCCCGTGCGGCCGCCGCAGTCCTCGACGGCATCGAGTTCGACCGGGTGATCACGAGCGGGCTTCCGCGCACGATCGAAACGGCCCGCATCGTCGCGCCGACTCTGGAGCCGGAGTCCTGGGCCGAGCTGCGCGAGATCGAGTCGGGCCGGCTCGGCGACATCCCCGAGGACGAGCTCGAGCGCGCCTTCGTCGAGACCTGGCACGGCGTCGTCC
Organism: Actinomycetota bacterium; assembly: GCA_046729215.1. Taxonomy (GTDB): domain Bacteria; phylum Actinomycetota; class Thermoleophilia; order Gaiellales; family Gaiellaceae; genus JACDAN01. The sequence continues at coordinate 5,775 of JBKPGE010000304.1, forward strand.
CGGAAGACGCGCGCTTCCTCGCGGGCGAGACGGTCGGCTCCCTGCTCGATCGCGTGCTCCCCGCCGTGGACCGCCTGCTCTCCGACCCCGAATGGGACGCCGTCCTCGCGGTTCTCCACGGCGGCGTGAACCGCGCGATCCTCTCCTACGCGCTGACCGGCGCGCGAGCGTTCCTGGGGAACTTCGAGCAGTCGCCCGGCTGCATCAACGTCCTCGACGTGGCCGACGACGACTGGGTCGTTCGCGCCGTCAACACAGCGCCCACGGACCTCGCCCATCGCGGCGGAAGGATGCGGACGATGGAAGAGCTCTGGGCGGAGTTCAGGCCGCCGGCCTGAGCCGCAGCGACTCCAGGCGCTGGCGAGTCGCGCGCCGCGCCTCGTCGAAGACGCCAGGATCCCGGAACAGCTGATACTGCGCGTTCGCGGCCTGCGCGAAGGCATCGAGCTGGAAGGCCACCTCCCTGGCGGGCACGCCAGGATCGAGCTCGCCGGCGGCTTGCGCCTGCTCCACGGCATGCTCGAGGTACGAGAGCCAGGAGCGGATCATGTTCTGGATCTGGTCGCGGACCGGGCCGGGCCGGTGGTTGAACTCCGCCGACGTGGCGGCGAAGAAGCAGCCACCCGGAAAGACCTGCCGCTCTGAGTAGTCGACCATGTGGTCGCAGAGCGCCCACACACGGGCGAGCCCCCTCGGCGCCTCGCGCGCCGGCGCGATCACCTCGTCGACGAACAGGGACGCTGCGTGATCGACCGTGGCAATCTGGAGCTCCTCCTTCGACCCGAAGTGGGCAAAGAGGCCGCTCTTGCTCATCTCCGTCGCCTCCGCGAGACGGCCGATCGACAGCGGCTCAAGGCCTTCCTGCGATGCGAGCGCCGCCGCCTTGGAGAGGATCGCCTGACGCGTACGCTCCCCTTTTCGTACGGTCGTTTCGCTCCGCTTCCCCATGAGAGCACGATTATAGCGAAGCCTCTTGACAAAATAGTACGACCGTTCTATTCTCGATCCCATGGCTCACGACCACATCACAGTCTTCGTCCGGGATTACGACGCCAGCAAGCCGTTCTACGAGGAAGTCCTCGCTCGCCTTGGCCTCGTCGAGCTGCTCGACTGGCCGGACAACCGCCGCGTGTACTTCGGCAAGCCCGGCGAGCCGAGCTCGCTCTGGGTCGTCGAGTCGGAGCTCGGCGGCCGGCTCGCGGTCAACCTGTCGGCGGAGAACGAGGGCGCCGTGCATTCGTTCCACAACACGGCAATCGCCGCAGGCGCCCGGTCGATCGAGGAGCCAGCCGGCGGGCGTACGCGGATCCTGGACTTCGACGGCAACTCGCTCGAGGCCGTCTTCAGCGCCGAGGAAGCCGCGGCGCTGCGCCCCGCAGCCGCGTAATCTCCACGGCCGTGGAGAACCTGGCGGAGATCGCCCCGCTGGCGGGCACGCTGGGCATCGAGGTCACGGACGCCGCCGCTGAGGAGGTCCGCGGCGGCATGGACTGGACACCGGAGAAGTGCACGGCCGGCGGCGTCCTGCACGGCGGCGCGCTGATGGCCTTCGCGGACACCCTCGGCGGCGTCTGCGCGTTCCTGAACCTGCCTGACGGAGCGACGACGACCGCCACCGTCGAGTCGAAGACCAACTTCTTCCGAGCGGTCCGCGAGGGCCGCGTGCAAGGCGTCACCCGCCCGCTCCACGTCGGCCGCAGCTTCATCGTCGTCCAGACCGACGTGGTCGACGAACAGGACCGCCGCGTCGCACAGGTGACGCAGACGCAGGCCGTTCTCAGCTGATCGCGGAGCGCAGGAACTCGTACTGGGCCTCGTTCGCCGCACGCGCGAGAGCGAGCGGGAACGCGGTGAAGCCGTGGGCCGACTCCGGCCAGATGTCCAACTCCGCTTCGTTCCCGGCGGCCCGCCAGCGCGCCGCCATGAAGAGCGAGTCGTCGAGAAGTGGGTCCTGGTCGCCGACGGTGAAGAGCGCCGGCGGCAGCTCGCTCAGATCGGCGTAGAGCGGCGAGAGGTCGGGCGCGCGAAGCCCCTCCGGGTCGCGATCGCCCGCAAAGCAGCGGCCGAACCAGTGCATGGCCGGCGTCGTGAGGATGAGGCTGCGCTCGCCCCAGCTGCGTGAGCTCGGCGTCAGCGAGAGGTCGTAGACGCCGAAGCCCAGGCTCGCCGCACGGAACGCGTGCTTGACGCCGTGGCGGTCGCGGAGGCGGAGGAGCGTCGTAACCGCGAGGTGGGCGCCCGCAGACTCGCCGCCGATTGCCAGGCGATCCGGAACCCCCAGCTGACCCAATCCATGCTCCAGCAGCCATAGCACCGCGTCCTCGCAGTCGTCGGGGCCGGCGGGGTAGGGATCCTCCGGCGCCGTCCGGTAGTCGACGCTGGCCGCGCACATCCCGGTGGCCTCGACGAGCGCCCAGAGCCGTTCGTCCTGCTCGTCGCAACGGCCCAGCACCCAGCCGCCGCCGTGGATGTGGATGTAGAGGCCGGTCGCCTCTTCCTCGGGGGCCAGCACCCGTACGCGAGTCTCCCCCGCTCGGGTCGGTGCGACGATCTCCTGCGCCTGGGGGAGGAAAACCGGCGGCGGGAAGATGCTCCTGCCCTCGCGCCGGGCCGTCCGGGACACTTCCGGCGGCACCTGGTCCACCGACTGCTCCTCCGCGGCGAGCAGCTGCTCCAGCATCTCGTTGAATGCGCGTGACTCGGCGAGCATCGCCTCGTCGATCGTCACCGCGAGGGCCATCAGCGCAGGCGCTCGACGACCATCGCCATTCCCTGGCCGCCGCCGACGCACATCGTCTCGAGCCCGATTGTCCCGTCAGACGTCTCGAGGTCGTTCAGCAGCGTGCACATGATCCGCGCGCCGGTCATGCCATAGGGGTGTCCGAGCGCGATGGCGCCGCCGTGGGGATTGAGCTGCTCGCCGAACGGGTCGATCCCGAGCTCCCGGGAGACGGGCAGGACCTGAGCCGCGAACGCCTCGTTCAGCTCGACGACGTCGACGTCCTCGATCGTCATGCCCGCGCGGTCGAGAACGTTGCGGACGGCGCCGATCGGCCCGACCCCCAGCATCGCCGGCCCCCCGCGGGAGACGGCCGAGGCGATGATCCGCGCCCGCGGCTCAAGTCCCAGCTCGCGGGCGCGCGTATCACTCATGACGACGACTGCGGCCGCGCCGTCGTTCAGCGGACATGAGTTGCCGGCCGTGACCTTGCCGTCGGGCTTGAACGCCGGCTCGAGCACTGCGAGCTTCTCCAGCGTCGAGCTCGGCCGCGGCCCGTCGTCCTGTACGACGCCGTCCCACGGCGTGATCTCCCGCTCGAAGAACCCGGACGCCTGCGCGGCGACCGCCCGCTCCTGCGAGCGCTGGGCGTAGCGGTCCATGTCCTCGCGCGAGACGTTCCACCGCTCGGCAACGTTCTCGGCGGTCAGCCCCATTGGGATGTAGACGTTGGCGATCAGAGCGTCGGGACCGAAGAGTTTCGGGTGCAGCTCCTCCGCGTCCTTGGGGTAGCCGTCGACCTGTGTGATCGACTCGACGCCGCCGGCGACGAAGACGTCGCCCTCGCCGGCCCTGATCGCGTGGAAGGCCATGCGGATCGTCTGGAGCGACGAAGCGCAGAACCGGTTGACGGTCGTCCCGGGCACGCTCGCCGGCAGGCCCGCGAGCAACGCGACGCGCCGCGCGAGGTTCATCCCCTGTCGCTGCTCCGGGAACCCGCAGCCGATCATCACGTCCACGACCTCGGCGCGGTCGAGCTCGGGCACCTGCATCAGCGCTGCGTCCACGGCGAAGGCGGCGAGGTCGTCCGGCCGCGCGTCGACGAGCGAGCCCTTGCGGGCCCGGCCGATCGGCGTTCGTGCAGCGGCGACGATGACTGCTTCAGACAAAGGCGTTCTCCTGATTGTTGGCCGGTGCCAGACTTAAGTCTGGCACCGGACTAGATGAAGGCACTCACTTCCGTGAGTGCCCGGCCGATGATCAGCTTCTGGATCTGGCTCGTGCCTTCGTACAAAGTAGTTACGCGAGCGTCTCTGAGGTACTTCCCCACCGGGTACTCGTCGACATATCCGTAGCCGCCGTGGATCTGCACCGCAGCATTCGCCGCTCGCACCGCCGCCTCGCTGGCGTAGTACTTGGCGATCGAGCTCTCGAGCGTGTGCCGTTCGCCGCTGTCGGCGGCGAGCGCTGCCTTCCAGGTGACGAGCCGCGCCGCCTCCGTCTCCACCGCGATCTCAGCCAGAAGCTCCTGGACGAGCTGGAAGGACGCGATCGAGCGTCCGAACTGCTGCCGTTCGCGCGCGTACGCGAGCGACGCGTCGAGACACCCCTGGGCGATCCCGACGCAGCCCGCTGCAAGCGAGATGCGCCCGTTATCGAGCGCCGAGAGTGCAACCTTCATGCCGTCCCCTTCTCCGGCGAGCACGTTCTCGGCAGGGATCGGTACGCCGTCGAGCGTGAGCTCGCCGGTGTCCTGCGCCCGCAGTCCGAGCTTGCCCTTGATCGGCCGGGCCGAGAACCCGGGTGAGTCGGTCGGGACGAGGAAGCACGTGATCCCGCGAGACCCCTCCCCCGTGCGGGCGAAGACGAGGGCGAGGCCTGCCCAGGTCCCGAGCGTGATGAAGATCTTCGAGCCCGTGATCTTCCAGCCGTCACCGTCGCGCTCGGCGCGTGTGACGATGCTTCCGGGGTCGGACCCCGCGCCCGGCTCGGTCAGCGCGTAGCAGCCGAGCGCTTCACCGGAAGCGAGCCGCGGTAGCAGCTCCTGCTTCTGCTCGTCGGTGCCCCACTTCCCGATCGTCTTCCCCACGAGGCCGACGTTGACGGAGACGATCCCGCGGACCGACGAGTCCGCACGGCCGAGCTCCTCCATGACGAGGCAGTAGGAGACGGTGTCGAGCTCCCAGCCGGCGAGAAACCCGATGTCGGCGAGCTTGGCGACGATCCCCCGGTCCATCGTCTCGTCGCGGTCCCAGTCGCGCGCGTACGGCGCCACCTCCCGGTCGACAAACTCGCGCGCCGAGCGGCGGATCAGCTCCTGTTCGGGCGTCAGCGTGAGATCCATAACGCAACGGGGCCGGCGTGCCGGCCCCGTTGATTCTCCACTGTTCGACGGTCTAGCGGCCCTTGTAGAGCGCGCTGATCTCCGACCAACTCCCGTTGTTGTATCGGACGATCTTCCCCTGGTCGATCGGGAAGCGATCCGTTTTGCTGGTCTTGATCTTGACGCCGGCGAGGGTGTACGGGTTCACCCAGTTCATCTTCGCCGTCGCCGCCATCAGCGACGACCGGGTCGGACTCTTGCCGGCGGCGTACATCAACCTCACGAAGTCGTACGCCTTTGCGACACCGTAGTAGTAGAACGAGTTGCGGATGTTCACTCCGCCTGGCGGGGCGTACTTGGACATGATTCGCCGGTACGACCTGATCGCCGGGTCGTTCTTGTACTTCGGGTTGGTGTTGTTCTTCAGGTACCCGGTGCTGACTGCGCCGTTGACGTAGTCCTGACCGACGCTCGCGACTGCCGCAGCCATGACCCCGTCGGTCGCGGCCACCGAGTTGATGATGATCTGGTCGGGCTTCCACCCGAGCCGCTTCGCCGTCGCAAGGGCGCGCACGGTCGGGGTTCCCGCCGTCGTCACGAGGATCCACGTGTCGGCGCTGCTCCCCCTCTGCCGAGCAATCTGGGACGCGTAGCTCGTGTCGGTGACCTCGTAGCTCAGCTCGGAGACGATCAGGTTCGTCTTCGAGCCGAGGCCCTGCTTAATCCCGCTCAGATAGTCCTTCCCGTAGTCGTCGTTCTGGTAGAAGATCGCGATCTTCTTCCGCGCTGCGTTCGCCAGGATCCACCGGGCATACATACGGCCCTCGGCGATGTAATCCGTCTGCCAGCCCGACGTCCAGGGGAACTGCTTGTACTGGCTGCCCCAGTAGCTCGCCCCGGTCGAGACCAGAACCTGCGGCACCTTCCGCTGGTTCAAGAACGGCCGGATCGCGAGGTTCGGCTCGGTGCCGAGGGTGCCAACAACGGCGAAGACTTTGTCCTCGAGGACGAGCTTGTTCGTTAGCTGGACCGTCTGCGCCGGGTTGTAGGCGTCGTCGTACGTCTTGAAGTCGATCTTCCGGCCGTAGATGCCGCGCTTGCCGTCCGGCCCCTTCCGCGAGTTGATGAACCTGAAGTAGGTCTTCATCCCTTCCGGGATCGGGGAATACGACGAGACGGGGCCGCTGTACGGGAACGTCCCGCCGATCTTGATCGACTTGCTGGTGATCCCCGGCGTGGCCTGCGTCGCCTCGGTGCGCGCGAACGCGCCCGGAAGCGCCACGGTCAGCGCCGCCCCCAAAACTAGGGTCACCAAAAGCACTCTCTTCATACGTTTCTCCTTTGACAACCGGGGCGGAAGCCCCGGTAGACCGCAACCACCAACCCGGAATCGTAAGGCCTGTTGAGCTTTACGCCAACTCCGATGTATCGGATCTTCTGCGGAACCGGCCCGTGCGCACCGCCCCGGCCAAGGCTCGGAAGAGCCCGGCGACGCCGCCCGGGAGCAGCAACATGATCACGATCAGGAAGACGCCGAAGACCACCGAGGGCGCCTGATCCGCGAAGTGGAACGAGAAGATCGGTGGCTCTTGTGAGTAGATCGGGAGAAACTCGAACAGGAGCGCGCCGAAAAGAGCGCCTGCAAGCGAACCGAGGCCGCCGATGACGGCGCTCGCAAGGAGAAGGATCGAGAGGCTGACGGGGAACGTGTCGGGGTTGACATACGCAGTCTCGATCGCGAACAGTGCGCCGGCCGCGCCGGCGTAGGCGGACGAGATGCCAAACGCAAACGTCTTGTAGAGGGCCGGATTCACGCCGGACGACGTCGCAGCGACCTCGCCGTCGCGGATCGCGCGCCAGGCCCGCCCGATCCTGCCCCGAACGAGCAGCCACGCGGCGAGGAACAGGATCCCGGCAGTCACCCAGGCTTCGTAGTAGAGCCAGTGGCGGGTGGAGATGTCCCAGCCGAACGGGGTCTCGGGCAGGTTGAGGTTGAGCCCACCGCCTCCGCCTGTGACCTCGGAGAAGCGCTTCATCAGGATCGGAAAGGAAACGGCGAGAGCGAGCGTCGCGAGCGCCAGGGAGACTCCGCCAAGACGAAGCGCCGGGATGCCGATCAAGAACCCGATGATGCCGGTGACGAGCGCCGCGATCGGGATCGTGAAGACCGGTCGCATCCCGTCGCCGAGGGGAATCCAGCTCGGTGGATCGAGCTGATAGAGCTCGAGCCCCGGGCGTCCGAGTGAGAGCAGGGCGGTGACGTAGGCCCCGACGCCGACGAGGGCGCCATGACCGAGCGAGATCTGGCCGCTGTAGCCGGTGAGGATGTTCAGTCCCAGCAGTGCGATCACGTAGATCGCTACCAACGTGAACTCGAGCAGGCGGAATTCCCCCATAAAGCGGGGCAAAATGGCGACGACGAGGGCGGCGGCGAGGAAGAGCACCGGGCCGACTGCCACGCTGAGGTAGCGCCTCATACCCGTCGCACCACCTTGTGTCCGAAGAGGCCTTGCGGCCTGATCAGCAGGACGATCAGAAGGACGACGAGTGCAGCCGGAAGCCGAAGCTCGCCGCCGATGAAGTCGACGTAGGTTCCGAGGATGTTGATCAGGACGCCGAGGATGAGACCTCCGACAACTGCGCCGATCGGACTGTCGATCCCCCCGAGCACCGCCGCAGCGAACGAGTAGATCAGGATCACCAGCATCAGGTTCGGATCGAGGAACTGGCTCGGTGCGGCCATCATCCCGGCGACGGCTCCCAGTACTGCCGCCAAGCCCCAGCCGAGCGCGAGCATCCAGCCGACTCTGACGCCGAGCAACCGGCTCGCGTCCTGGCTGTTTGCGACCGCCCGCATGACGAGGCCGAGGGTCGTGAATCGGAAGAAGGCCCAGAGTAGGACGACAGTTGCCAGACAGACGCCCAGGACGCCGAGCTCTTGGTATGAGATGACGACGCCGGCGATCTCGGTCGTCCCGTTCGGAAAGGGACTGTCGAACGCCTTGACCTCCGGGTTCCAGATCCACCCGCTGAGGCCGTTGAGTGCGATCAGCAAGCCGATCGTCACGATCACGATCACGATCTCGGGCCGGTGCTCGACGGGCCGGATGATGATCCGCTCGATTGCCGCCCCACCGACGAACGCGATCACGAGCGTGAGCGCAAAGGCCGGCCAGTACGACATGTGATGCATGAGCGACCAGGCGATGAAGGTCGTGAAGGTCGCCATCTCGCCCTGCGCGAAGTTGAGGACGTCCGTCGTCCGATAGATCAGAACGAGTGCCAGCGCGAGGCTGGCGAAGATTGCGCCCTGTGAGAGGCCGCTGACGATCTGCTGCGCGTAGCCGGACCATGAGAACGCAGTCTCAGTTTGGGTGAGGAGAAGGCCGAGCAGCAGCAGCAGCGCAACTGCGCCGGCGATGGAGCCCACACCGAGAAGGATCGTTCGCAGCACGGGCCCAACGCTGAGGTCAATACGTGGTACGCGTGCCGGGACCGCCACGTCAGTAACCCAGGTACGACTTTCGGACGCCTTCGTGGCGCTGAAGCTCGTCGCTCGTGCCCTCCACCGCCACCTTCCCGACTTCGAGCACGTATGCGCGCGACGAGACGTCCATCGCGATCGTCGCGTTCTGCTCGACGACGAGCACTGTCAGCCCTTCTTCCTGGTTCAAGCGCTGGACGATCGCGAACAGCTCCCGGACGACTGTCGGCGCGAGACCGAGCGACGGCTCGTCGAGCATGAGCAGCCGCGGCCGAGAGACGAGCGCTCTGGCAAGTGCCAGCATCTGCTGCTCGCCCCCGCTGAGGGTCGCGGCGGGCTGGTCGCGCCGGCGGTCGATCCAGGGGAAGTAGCCGATCACGCGCTTGGCCTCTTGCTCGAAGCCGCCGCGTCGGCCCCCGCCGACGGCCCCCATCCGGAGATTCTCCAACACCGTGAGCTCGGGAAAGAGGCCGCGGCCCTCGGGCACATGCGCGATGCCGAGCCGAGCGGCGAACTCCGGGCTCCGGCGGGCGATTCCCCGGTCGGCGAAGACGATGTCGCCCGACGTGCGGGTCATGCTCGAGATCGCGCGAAGCGTCGTGGTCTTCCCAGCTCCGTTTGCTCCGAGCAGGGCCACGACCTCCCCTTCGTCTACGCGGAGCGAGACGCCGTGGAGCGCACGGATCGGGCCGTACCGAGCATGGACGTCGTTCAGCTCAAGCAGCGGCATTCTCGCCTCCGAGATAGGCCTCGATCACGTCGGGGTCCTGTTGCACCTCGCGGGGCGTTCCCTCCGCGATCTTCCGGCCGAAGTTGAGGACGTGAACGCGCTCGCAGACGCTCATCACGAGCGCCATGTGATGTTCGACGATCAGGATGGTCAGGTCGAAGTCCTTCCTGAGGCGCCTGATCAGCGAGCCGAGCTCGCCCACCTCCTCGTGGTTGAGACCCCCCGCCGGCTCGTCGAGCAGCAGAAGCCGCGGGCTGGAGACGAGGGCGCGGGCGAGCTCTATGCGCTTCAGCGTTCCGAAGGGCAGCCCCGCGGCGGGGCGGTTCGCCAGGTGGACGAGGCTGAGGTAATCGAGCGTCTCGTGCGCGAGGGACTGTCCGCGGCGCTCGCCGAACGGGCGCAGTCGTGTGTGGGCGCCGACGAGGATGTTTTCCGCCACCGTCATGGTCGGAAAGAGAACGACGTTCTGGAAGGTTCGGGCGACCCCGGTCCGAATGACCCTGTGCGGCCTGGTCTTGAGCAGGTCTCGGCCGTCGAAGACAACATGCCCCGCATCAGGCTTGTAGAGGCGGGTGATGACGTTGAAGAGCGTGGTCTTCCCGGCGCCGTTCGGGCCGATGAGACCTGCGATGGTTCCCTCGTCCAGCGCCAGAGAGAC
>JBKPGE010000305.1:0-3389 GCA_046729215.1 Actinomycetota bacterium
GTCTCGAGTTTCAGTCTCGTCGTATCAGAAAACGCGTCTGTGCAGGCAAAATGTCGGATGAAGCGCTTCTAGTCTACCGGATGTAAACCGGTGATGCCCGTAAGCGCGTCCCGGCTGAAGCCCTTTCCGGCCAGGTAGCGAAGCGCCTTCGCGTCGCCCCCTCGCCGCTCGTAGAGCTCAGCGGCGCGCACGTCCTCGGGCGCGAGTCCCGCGATCGCCTCGTCGACCGCGTCGGCTGCAACGCCGCGGCGGCGCAGATCCGTGCGAATCAGGTCGTTTCCGGCCCCGCGCTCAGCGAGCGCTCGGGCGCGTCCGGTCGCGAAGCGCTCGTCGGAGACCAGCCCGGAGGCGACCAGGCGATCGAGGGCTTCGTCACGCTCGTCACCTGGGATCCCCGCTTGCGCGAGGCGCTCGTCGAGCTCTCGCCTCGAACGGTCGCGGTGCCCGAGCGCGCGGAGCGCGACCTCCGTCGCATCCATCAGCTACCTACTTCGTGGCGGTCTCGACCTCGGCCGCCGCCGGCTTTTGGACCTTGACGTCCGCGTCCTCGGCGATCGGCAGCAGCCGCGCGGAGACGACCTGGTCGGGCCCGACCTCGGTCTGGATCCGCTGGAGGATGTTCTGCGTCACGTCCGGGTGCTCGCGGAGGAACGCAGTCGCGTTCTGGCGACCTTGCCCGAGCCTCTCCTCGTCGAAGCTGAAGTACGAGCCGGACTTCTGGACGGCCTTTCGCTCGAGCCCGGCGTCGAGCACCGTGCCTTCCCAGGAGATGCCCGAGCCGTAGATGATGTCGAACTCCGCCTGCTTGAACGGCGGGGCGACCTTGTTCTTCACGACCTTGACGCGGACGCGGTTGCCGATCGCCTCGACGCCCTCCTTGAGCGTCTCGATGCGCCGGATGTCGAGGCGGACCGACGAATAGAACTTGAGCGCCCGGCCGCCGGGCGTCGTCTCGGGGTTCCCGAACATAACGCCGATCTTCTCCCGGAGCTGGTTCGTGAAGATCGCGATCGTGTCGGTGCGGTTCAACGTGCCTGCGAGCTTGCGCAGCGCCTGGCTCATCAGCCTGGCCTGGAGCCCGACGTGACTGTCCCCCATCTCGCCTTCGATCTCGGCGCGCGGGGTCAGCGCGGCGACAGAGTCGATGGCGACGACCGCGAGGGCTCCACTGCGGATGAGCAGCTCGGCAATCTCGAGCGCCTGCTCGCCGTTGTCGGGCTGCGAGACGAGGAGGTCCTCGACGTTGACGCCGATCCGGCGCGCGTACTGCGGGTCCATCGCGTGCTCGGCGTCGATGAAGGCGCAGATGCCGCCACGGCGCTGGGCCTCGGCGATCACGTGGTAGACGAGCGTCGTCTTGCCCGATGACTCCGGGCCGAAGATCTCGACGATCCGTCCGCGCGGAAGACCTCCGATCCCGAGCGCGAGGTCGAGCGAGAGTGAGCCCGTGGAGACCGCTCCGATCGCGATATGCGCGTGGTCGTTCATCCGCATGACCGCCCCCTTGCCGAACTGGCGCTCGATCTGTCCGAGAGCGGTGTCGAGTGCCTCTTCGCGACTCATTGGCTCATCCTCCTAGCGGTACCGATTCGAGTACTTCGTATTGCGCGCCTGACCGCCGCAGACGAGAGATGTAAACAGCCGCATCGGACGGTCCGAATGTGCCGAGATCTGGCACGACAGGATCAAGCTTAGGCGGCGAGCGAAAGCGCAGGACGGTGACGTGCGGCAGCCACGGGCGTCTCTCCCGCTCGTACACGCCGAGCCGCTCGAGACCGTCGTAGAGGCGCTCCGCGACGCGTCGGCCTTCGCCGGTCTCGTCTTCGAAGACGAGCATCCCGACGCTTCGCGTTTCGCGGTAGCGACGAGGGGAGAAGACGATCTCGCCGGCATCGCGGCAGGCCTCCGCAAGGGCGCCAGTGATCTCGGGAACCTCCGTCGCGGGGTGTGAGCCGAGGAACGCGAGGGTGGCGTGGAGGTTCCCCCGGGGAACGATCCGTCCAGAGAGCTCGTCGTCCTGCCACGCTTGGAGCCGATCCAGGACATCGTCCGGCAGTCGAAGGGCACAGAAGAGACGCAGGCGCTCATCGCCCCCGACAGTACCGGGGGAACTCACACGCGATCGCCGCGACTTTGCGTCAAGACACGCCGCAGCAGGTGCAGCGCCGAGGCAGCCGCGCGCCGGCGCACGGCATCGCGATCGCCGGGCAGACGCAGCTCGACGCCGTGCGAGATCTCAGGCGTCTCGGCGTGGAGGAAGACGAGCCCGACGGGCTTCTCGGGCGTACCGCCGTCAGGCCCCGCGACGCCCGTCACGGAAACCGCCACATCGGCGTTGAGTGAAAGACGCGCTCCGGAGGCCATGGCTGCAGCCGTCTCGGCAGAGACCGCACCATGTCGCTCGAGCAGCTCGGATGTAACGCCAAGCCCCTCGGTCTTTACCGAGTTGTCGTAAGCCACGATGCCGCCTAGGAAGACGTCACTCGCGCCTGCAACCGACGTCAGCCGCGCAGAAACGAGCCCGCCGGTGCACGACTCCGCCGCCCCGAGCTTGAACTCGCGCTCACGGGCGAGCCGGAGCACGATCGCCTCCACGGCCTCCTCGTCCTCCGCGAAGAGCTGTCGCGGATGCGCGTCGCGGAGCGCCTCGGTCACGCGCTGCGCCTGCTCCTCCCCGCCGGGGGGGATGACGAGATCGACCTGGACCTCGAGGTCGTGCGCGCAGATGGTCGCCTCGAGGACACCGGCCTCTCCCCCGGCCCACTCCATCACCCTCGCAACCGCCGACTCCGGCAACCCGAAGAAGCGGAGGACGCGGTGCTCGGGGCTCTGTGCGCGGCTGAGGAGCTCGTGCAGCTCGGGACGCTCGAGCGCGTTGCGCCAGATGCGCTGGAGCTCGCCCGGCGGCCCGGGAAGCGCGATCGCGAGGGTCGAGCCAGCCTGCAGGAGCACCCCGGGTGCGGTGCCCGCGAGACCGAGCGACAGCGCGCCGTCCGGGATCGTCGCCTGCTTGCGGACACCGGGCTCGAGCTCCGTGTACGGGCGGCGGAAGCGCTCTGCGAGCCCCCGGACGACTCCCTCGATCTCCCGCTCGAGATCGGGATCGACGACGAGCTCCCGGCCTGCAGCCCGCGCAAGCAGCTCGATCGTCCTGTCGTCGTGAGTCGGCCCCAGCCCGCCCGAGGTGACTACGAGGTCGAGCTCCAATGCCTCACGAAGCGCCGCCTCCAACTGCTCGGGCCGGTCACCGATGATGCTCACGCGCTCGGGCTCGATGCCGCGCGAAGAGAGCTCCCGGGCCAGAAAGGGACCGTTCTCGTCGACCCGTCCTCCTCGTACGAGCTCGCTGCCCGTGACGAGGACGGCTGCTCTTGGAGGCACTACGCCCG
>JBKPGE010000306.1:0-2901 GCA_046729215.1 Actinomycetota bacterium
GGGCCCAGAAAGATTGCCGCGGGTCGGGTACCACCCGCCATCATCTGCCCCAGGAATGCCAACCCGAAGAACTCGAAAGAGCGCGAATGTATCCGGGTTTTCTCTCCGGGACGTCACGTACTGGACCTGCTCCGATTGACGCCTCCGCAGCGGCCGGGCCGACCTACCCTCGTCCAACCGTGCTCGTGTGGGAGCCCGGCGACCCGATCCACATGGGCCGTAGAACGCTTCAGGTCGTCCGTCTTCGCGACGACGACGCCGACCAGGCGCCCGTCCTGGTCGTCCAGGACGTGGCCGAAAGAGCTCTAGCGCCGGAGCCTGAGCGCGGACAGAATCAGGGAGAAGTGTCGGGAGGCGTGGCAAGCGCCATGGCGTTCGGATCGCCGCCCGACTCTTCAAGGCAGAAACCCTGCGATTTGCCGGGGGTGTCCGAGTCCAGGCGGGCCCAATCGGAACCGCATGGTTGAGCGAAAACCGCATGGTTACGCGGTTCGGGTCGACCGGGGATGGCGGCAATGAGCACGGCGTGCTGTCCCGGTGCTGTCTCAGCATTTCGCCGTCGTTGGCAACGGGCGGATGACCGATGACCGATGACCGACCGCCGGCGCCTCGAAGAGAAGTTGCGAGAGATCAGCGGTTGAGGGCTCAGGTCCGGATCGAGGTCGGGCGCGCCCGTTGACAATTGCGACTCTTCGTAGTAACACCCTTCCAGCAACGAAGGGGGCCCGCGACTTGCGACCGGGGACGCAAAACATCGTTGCTGCGGCCGATTATCGAGCCCGAGCCAGGCACAGACGTCCGACGCTTGGCCTGTTTGGGTTAGCCAGCGCGCGCGCTCTCGTCGGGCTCGGAACCCCTTCAGGAAGCCGTTGTCACTAGGAGAGGAGGACCCGTGGTTAAGAACCCCATTCCAGCGCGACGTCCTGCGTCGAGAGCCGCCCAGTTCCTCGCCGTCGCCATCGCCCTGGCGGCGATTTGGGTGTGCATCCTGGCCGCCGCCGCTTCGGCGGCCACACGCCACGTCAGCAAAGGCCAGCTTTCCGCGGCCCGCCACGCGGTCGAGCAGTCAGGGGTCCGAGGCATCTCGTGGTACGTCGACGGCGCCGCCGACCGAGTGGTGGTGACCGCTGACAGCACCGTCTCGACCGCGGAGGTGGCCACCATCAAGAAGAGCGCCGGCGCCAATGCCGGGGCCATCCGGATCAAGCACGTGACCGGTGCGTTCCGGCCGCTGCTGTCGGGCGGGGATGCCATCTACGGCGGCCAGTACCGCTGCTCGCTCGGCTTCAACGTGGTCAGTGGAAGCACCTACTACTTCCTGACCGCCGGGCACTGCGGCAAGGTCGCCGATACCTGGTACACCAACTCGAGCCACACCACACTGATCGGCCCGACCCTCAACTACAGCTTCCCGGGCAATGACTACGCGCTGGTCCGCTACGACAACACTTCGCTGTCGCATCCAGGTGGGTTCACCACTGCGGACGCCTTCGTCGGCGAGTCGGTCGTGCGCGACGGGTCCACCACCGGTACGCACACAGGCACCGTCACCGCGCTGAACGTCTCGGTCCGTTACGGCGGTCGTCTCCATGGTGTCGTGAGTGGCTTGATTCAAACCAACGTGTGTGCCGAGCCAGGCGACTCCGGCGGCCCGCTCTATGACGGGACGAGGGCGCTGGGACTCACCTCCGGGGGCAGCGGCGACTGTACGTCCGGTGGCACCACCTTCTTCCAGCCGGTCCGCGAAGCCGCCAACGCCTACGGTGTCACCGTGTACTGATCGCCTCCCCCGGATTGGATCGCGCGAGCCCGACCCAGCTGGGAAAAGGGCCGTCCGGTCTCGGAGAGCAGCCGCCCATCCTGGTCGTTCAGGACGTGGTCGAAAGAGCGTCTAGCGCTGAGCTCTGACGTTTCGTAGCTCCAGTAAGGGCCGGGCGGAGGAAGCGCTTTGCGTTCGACCACCGTCTGGCCCGAAATGGCGACGCCCTGACCGAAACCTTTCCTCGTCGCCTGAACTACCGCAGGCGGAGATGAGGGCAGCGAGCGACAGGATGAGACGAGAAATCGTCAATCGGGCCAGTGGCGGCAACCGGCGTCAAATCGAATGAATATCGCAGTGCCGTCTGCGCGGCCCGCCTCCTCGCCACGCCACACGTATCCACAGAGATCGCGAGAATCACCTTCCGAGACCAGTCGAACGAGCCAGGCATATCTCCCAGATGGCGTCTGAGTCTCAAGCTTCTCCGCACTCGAAAATGTCCTCGAGGGCGCATTACGTTCGACTTCGCGCCGCAAGAGGGCTACCGCCTGGTTTCCGTCCAAGCGAGAGGGAGTCGTGTCGTACGGTCTCTTCCCCGCGTCACATCCGACTCAAGTGGCTATGCAGAGGATCGCCAGGGTGGGGCCAAGGGCTGAAGCGAGGCGGCTCGCTCTCACGGACATAGGTCGCTCCCCGCGAGTTGGGTCTAAGCGCTATCTGCGCCAGTGCCGACCGCGCTCGGTGCGTTGCCTCTTCGCTGAGAGCGACTTGCACGTCCTTGAGCGTAAACCCGAAAGTGGTAGGCGAGCCATCGGCGCTATTCGATTAGGGGGAACAAGATCTCGTCACGCCGTGACAGACGCCTCAGTGTCATCGAGATACAAGGCAGGGAACGAGCCGGACGATGACCTGATGCAGGTCGTCGAGCCCGTTGTGAGCGAGACACGACTAGCGGCGCTTGACAAAAAGCATCGACATCCCAAGACTCGTGCGACTGCAAACAAAGGGGGTTGGAATGCTGAGGAGGTTCCTCACAGCGCTTGCGGCAGTCGGAGTGCTGGCGATTGGAGTTGGGCCCGCCAGTGCCATCACCTTCGGGCAGCCGGACGGAAATCTGCACCCGAACGTGGGCGCGTTGCTCG
>JBKPGE010000307.1:0-15239 GCA_046729215.1 Actinomycetota bacterium
AACGTCTTCACCTACATCCGCTCGAGCCAGGTGGCGACCGAGCAGGACCTGGCCGCGCTGGACCAGGCGATCCTCGGCGCAGCGCTGATCGGAGGCGCGATCGGGTTCCTCTGGTACAACGCCTTCCCGGCCGAGGTGTTCATGGGCGACACCGGGTCGATGGCGATCGGGGGCGCCCTTGGCGGGTTCGCCATCATGAGCCAGAGCGAGCTGCTGCTGCTCCTGATCGGCGGGATTTTCGTGATCGAGGCGCTCTCGGTGATCCTCCAGGTCATCTCGTTTCGCTACTGGGGCCGGCGGATCTTCCTGATGACGCCGATCCACCACCACTTCGAGATGAAGGCGTGGTCGGAGACGAAGATCATGGTGCGCTTCTGGATCCTCGCGGCGATCCTCTGCGCGGGCGCCTTCGCGCTCTACTACCAGTACCTGCGCGGCTTCCGCCCCGACCTCTTCGCGTCGTGAGGGCGCTCGTCCTCGGGCTCGCACGCTCGGGGCAGGCGGCGGCGCTGGCGCTTGCGCGGCGGGGGGAACCCGTCCTCGCCGTCGACCAATCCACGGACGTCGAGGTAGGAAGGCTCGCAGCGGCCGGCGTCGAAATTCGGTTGGGGAGAGACGAGGACTCGGTGCTGGAGGGAATGGACGTCCTGATCAAGAGCCCAGGGGTACCGGCCGACGCGCCGCTCGTCGCGGCCGCGCGAGCCCGCGGCGTCCCGGTCTGGAGCGAGGTCGAGCTCGGTTCACGCTTGCTCTCCAACCCGATTCTCGGCGTCACCGGTACGAACGGGAAGACGACCACGAGCGAGCTTTTGGGCGCGATGCTCGACGCCCCCGTCGCTGGGAACGTTGGCCGCGCGTTGTGCGACCTCGACGGCGAGGTGGCGGAGGACGAGTGGATCGTCTGCGAGCTCTCGAGCTTCCAGCTCGAGGACATCGAGGAGTTCCGTCCCCGAATCGCCGTGCTCCTGAACCTGGAGCCCGACCACCTAGACAGGCACGGGTCGTTCGAGGCCTACTGGGACGCCAAGCTGCGGATCTTCGAGAACCAGACCGCCGAGGACACGGCGATCGTGCCGCGCTGGTTTCCGGCTGCGGGCGACGCGCGGCGTGTGCAGTTCGCGGGCGCCGACCCGCTGCCGGCCGAGCCGCGGATCCCAGGCGCGCACAACCGGGAGAACGCCGCCGCGGCGACGGCTGCGGCGCGGGTGGCCGGAGTTCCGGACGAGCGCATCGCCGAAGCGCTTCGCAGCTTCCCGGGCGTCCCGCACCGGCTCGAGGAAGTCGCGGAGATCGGCGGCATTCGCTTCGTCAACGATTCGAAGGCGACCAACGCGGCGGCAGCGCGTCGGGCGATCGCCTCCTACGACGAGCCGCTGCACGTGATTCTCGGAGGGCTCGGGAAGAACGAGAGCTACGCGGAGCTCGCCGCAGACCTTCGTGGGCGTGGCGCGCGCGCCTACCTGATCGGCGCGGCCGCGGACGAGCTCGCCGATGCGCTCGAGAGCCCGTTCGAGCGCTCGGGCGATCTGGCGACCGCCGTCCGTTCGGCGGCGGCGGCGGCGGAACCAGGCGATGTCATTCTCCTCTCGCCGGCGGCAGCGAGCTACGACCAGTTCGAGGACTTCGAGGAGCGCGGTGACGAGTTCCGCCGCCTCGTCGAGGGACTGCGATGAGGTCTCTCACGTTCCTGGGGCGCCGCTGGCAAAGGAGGCAAGCCCGCGACGCGCAGGACAGTGCAAACCAGCACGGACAAGCGTCGGGGGCGCGGCATCCTGCCGCCAGCGGCGTCAGCCTTCGGCGGAGCCCGGCTCTGCCGGGCGGGAGCCGAAGGAGGCCAGGGGCGTGAGAAAGGGGCACTTCGAAGCGCAGCTCTTGCTCTTCGTGACGCTGGCGCTCGTGGCGTTCGGGCTCGTCATGGTCTACAGCGCGACCTCGGCGCCGGCCGCGCTCGGGAACACCGACCCCTCGTACTACCTGCGGAAGCAAGGGGTGTATGCGCTCGTCGGCCTTGGCCTGCTGTTGCTTTTCCGACGGACGAGCTACCGCGCGCTTCGGCCGATGGCCCCGGCTCTAGTCCTCGCGAGCATCGTGCTGCTGCTGGCAGTACTGGCGGTCGGCGACACGATCAACGGCGCGCGCCGCTGGCTGCACTTCGGCCCGATCGTCTTCCAGCCCTCCGAGCTGGCGAAGCTCGCGCTCCTGATCTTCGCGGCGGCCTACCTCGCCCGCCGCCTGGCTCCGCGGACCCTGGGCGAGCTCCTCAAGCCGCTCGGGATCCTCACCGGCATCGTCTGCACGCTCCTGCTCGCGGAGCCCGACCTCGGAACGGCGATCACGATCGCGATCATGCTGGCGGGGGTCCTCATCGTCTCCGGCGCTCCGGGCCGTCTACTGGTGACCGCAGGAGGGCTCGGTGTCGCGCTCATCCTGGCTGCCGCCTGGTTCGAGCCCTACCGCCGCGCGCGGCTGCTCAGCTTCCTCGACCCGTGGAAGGACGCCCAGGGCGCAGGCTTTCAGTCCGTACAGGCGATGATCGGCCTCGGGTCGGGCGGCATCTTCGGCGCCGGCCTCGGGCAGGGCGTCCAGAAGAACTTCTACCTCCCCGAGGCGCACACGGACATGATCTTCGCGATCATCGGCGAGGAGCTCGGTCTCGTGGGTGCAACAGCGCTGATCGCGGCGTACGCGGCGTTCGCCTATGCAGGCTTCCGCGTCGCCCTCTCCTGCCGCGATCCGTTCGGGAAGCGCCTCGCCGCGGGCCTGACGACGCTCGTCTGCGGCCAGGCCCTCGTCAACATCGCGGCCGTGATGGGAGCCGCGCCCCTGACGGGAATCACGCTGCCCTTCGTCTCCTATGGCGGCTCGAGCCTCATCGCCAGTCTTGCCGGGGTCGGGATCCTCCTTAACATCGCGGGCGATGAGAGCCGAGAGAGGACCCGTATGCCTGATCGCGACCGGAGGAACCGCAGGACACGTGCTCCCGTCGCTCGCCGTCGCCGAGGCGCTTCGCGCCCGCGGCGCGACCGTGACGTTCGCCGGGTCCCCAGGGCGGTTTGAGGCCAAGCTCGTCCCGGAGGCGGGCTTGGAGCTCGATGCGTTCGAGGTCTCTGGGCTTCCGCGCACCCCCGGGATCGCCCAGATCCGGGCGGCGTGGCGTGCCGCGGGCGCCGTTCGCGCCTCGCGGAAGATCCTGAAGCAGCGGCAGCCGGACGTCGTCCTGGGCGGCGGAGGCTACGTCTCGGGCCCGATGGTGCTGGCGGCAGCGTCAGAGCGGATCCCGGCTGCCCTCATGGAGGCGGACGCGCATCTCGGTCTCGCCAACCGCCTCGCCGCTCCGTTCGCACGCCGCGTCTTTCTCTCGTTCCCGATCTCGGGCAAGGACGGCTCGAAGTTCCGCGTGACCGGGCGGCCGATTCCCGCGGTCTCGCAGGTCACGGTGTCGAGGCAGGAGGCAAAGAGCCGCTTCGGTCTCGCGCAGGAGCCGACGTTGCTCGTGTTCGGCGGAAGCCAGGGCGCACGCAGCCTGAACGAGCTTGCCGTCGAGAGCTTCGGCGTCGCGGGACCGGCTGTCCTGCATCTCTCCGGGGAGCGCGACCACGCGGATCTGAAGCGGCGTGTCTCGAGGCCGGACTACAGGCTTTTCGCCTACGTCGAGGACTTCGGCACCGCGCTCGCCGCCGCCGACCTGGTGCTCGCCCGGGCCGGGGGGTCGGTCTGGGAGGTGGCAGCTGCCGGTCGTCCGGCCATCCTCGTCCCCTATCCCTTCGCCACTGCCGACCACCAGGCCAAGAACGCCCGTTACTTCGAGCTGGCCGGCGGAGCGATTGTCGTTCCGGAGAGGGAGCTCGGCCAGGTGCCGGAACTGGCCCGCTCGCTGCTCGACGACCCCGAGCGGCTGGACGAGATGGCAGCTGCGATGAGCCGCGTTGCCCGCCCGGATGCCGCCGATGAGATCGCAGAGGAGCTGATCGCCCTTGCAGCCGCTCGCCGGTAGAAAGCTGCACTTCGTCGGCATCGGCGGAGCGGGGCTCAGCGGCTACGCGCTCCTCGCTCACGCCTGGGGGGCGGAGGTCTCCGGATGGGATCGCTTCGAGACGCCCTACCTCGATCACGTTCGGGCCGCCGGGATTCCGGTGGAGATCGCCGACTCGATTGCGCCCGCGCCGGACGGTGCGGAACAGATTGTCTCGACGGCCTTCGCCGGGCGGGCCGAGGGGACGAGCCGTGCCGAGTTCCTGGGCGAGCTCGTCTCGCTTCAGGATGCAATCGTCGTCGCGGGCGCCCACGGGAAGACGACGACCGCGGGAATGATCGCCTTCGTACTCGAGCGTGTCGGCGAAGATCCCTCGTTCCTGATCGGCGCCGAGATTCCCCAGCTCGGTGGGAACGCACGTGCCGGGGCGGGTTGGCTCGTCGTCGAGGGCGACGAATCGGATCGGACGATCGAGCGCCTGCGGCCGAAGATCGCGGTCGTGACGAACGTCGACCTCGACCACCACAGCGAGTTCGGCTCGCTGGTCGAGGTCGAGGAGCTCTTCGAGCGGTGGCTTGCAGATGTTCCGCAAGTGGTGCGGGCCGACGACCTGGAGCCGTTCGAGGGCGAGCTCGGCCTTTCCGGCGAGCACAACCGCCGGAATGCCGCCGCCGCCCTCGCGGTGCTGGAGCTGGCGGGTGTGTCGGGCAAGCGCGCCTGGCCGGTCCTGCGGGAGTTCCGCGGCGCGGGCCGGAGGCTCGAGGAGCACGGCGTCGCCGGCGGAGTTCGGGTCGTCGACGACTACGCGCACCATCCGGCCGAGATCGAGGCAGCGCTCGCGGCGGTGCGCGAGCAGGCCGACGGGCGCGTGCTCGCACTTTTCCAGCCGCACCTCTTCTCGCGGACGCGGCATCTGACTCGAGAGCTTGCCGGCGCGCTTGCGGTCGCCGATGTTGTTGCGGTTGCCGAGGTCTATCCCGCGCGCGAACAGCCGATCGAGGGAGTGACTGGCAAGCTCGTGGTCGATGCACTCGTGGAGCGCCGGCCGGGGATGGCGGTCGCGTGGACGCCGCGGATCGAGGACGGCGCCCGCTTTCTGGCAGGTCGCGCGCGCAGCGGTGACGTCGTCCTCACGATCGGCGCGGGGGACGTCGACCGGGCAGCCGGGTTGGTGCTGGAACAGCTCGGATGAGCCCGCAGGTCGAAGAACGGATGCCGCTGTCGCGGTTCACGACGCTCGGGACCGGCGGCCCAGCGCGCTGGTTCGCGCGGCCGGGGACGGAGGACGAGCTCGGCGACGTCCTCCGGTGGGCCTCCGAGCGTGAGCTGCCTGTCGCAGTTGTGGGTCTGGGCTCGAACCTGCTCGTCGCCGACGAGGGCGTCGATGGGCTCGTCCTGAAGCTCACGGGAGAGCTCGCTTCGGCCGCAACCAATGGAGAGCGTCTGGTCGCTGGAGGCGGGGCGCCGCTCGCCGTCTGTCTCCATCGCGCGCGCTCGGCGTCGCTGGGCGGGTTCGAGTTCGCCTGCGCGATCCCGGGGACGGTCGGCGGCGGCGTCTGGATGAACGCGGGCGCCTACGGTGGCGACATCGCTGGTGTTCTGGAGCGGGCACTGGTCGTCTCCGCAGAGGGCGCGGGCTGGCTCACTCCGGCCGAGCTCGGGCTCGAGTACCGCCGGTCGCGGCTCGCCCGCGGCCAGGTTGTCGCCCGGGCGGAGTTTCGCCTCACGCCGACGCCGGAGCACGAGATTCGGGCTACGGTCGCGGCGATGCAGGCACAGCGGAAGGCCGCGCAGCCGACCAACAAGCGGACGTTCGGCAGCGTCTTCAAGAATCCCGAGCACGAGCTGACGGCGGGGCAAATGCTCGAAGTCTGCGGTCTGCGCGGCCATCGAATCGGCGGCGCGCAGATCTCCCCGCGGCATGCGAATTTCATCGAGAACGCCGACGAAGCTCGCTCGGCCGACGCGATCGCGTTGATGGCGGAAGCGCGCCGGCGGGCACTTGACCAATTCGGCGTCGAGCTCGAGCACGAGGTGCAATTCCTCGGCAGGCTGATGCTCCCCACACTGTAGGAGCGGTCCGCGCCGCGGCGAAGTCCCCGCTGTGGCGAAAGCACGACAGGCCGCTCTTGCCCGTGCGCGGACGCACGCGAACGCTCGTGTCGTGAACGTCCTGCCGTCGGGCCGCTCGGTCGCGATCGGCTTCGGGCTGCTGGCGGCCGCCTTCCTCCTCTACATCGGCGCTCGCGAGACGACTGTCTTCGCAG
This sequence comes from Actinomycetota bacterium, assembly GCA_046729215.1. Classification (GTDB taxonomy): domain Bacteria; phylum Actinomycetota; class Thermoleophilia; order Gaiellales; family Gaiellaceae; genus JACDAN01. The sequence continues at coordinate 6,241 of JBKPGE010000307.1, forward strand.
TCCGTTCGATCGACGTCGCCACGGAGCCGGCGGGGCACGCCCGGCCGGTAGCGACTGCGCTCAGGCCGCTCGAGGGCACGAGCCTGCTGAAGCTGGACGAGGCTGCGATCGCAGCGCAGCTCGAGTCGCTTCCCTACGTCCATCTTGTCGGCTACGACCGTGCGTTCCCGTCCGAACTGCGCGTGCGGGTGACCGTGGAGCGGCCGGTCGCTGTGCTGCGTAGAGCGGACGAGAACTGGCTCGTCTCGGAGGAGGGGCGCGTCCTGCGCAAGCTCCAGCGCCGGTTGCGGCGACAGCTTCCCGTTGTCTGGATCCCGGCAACTGTCGAGCCGGAGATCGGCGCCATCCTTCGCACGCCCGGCGCAGTGGGCGCAGTCGCGGCGCTCGCCGAGATCCGGATTGCCGATCGCAAGTTCGCTCGGCGGATCTGGTACGTCTCCACCGAGGCGGGCGGCGTGACGCTCGTTCTCCACGATCGCTTCGAGCTGCGACTCGGGAGCCCGTCGGAGCTAGCACTCAAGATCGCGGTCGCCCGCCGCGTACTCGCGTCGCTTCGTGCCGCCGGCACAGATGCCGCCTATGCCGATCTGTCCGTCCCGGATCGTCCGGTTGTCGGGACGAGTCTCGACTCTCAAGTCGAGCCTTAGTCTTGCCACCAGCAGTCGGCGTTGACAGCCGACTCAACCGTCCCTAGGCTGAGGGCTTGCCTAGCCGGAGAAGACGCGAGCTACAGTCGAGGTTGAGGTAGAGGCGTTGAGAGTGCGTGACCAGACTGGTAACTACTTGGCGGTAATCAAGGTCGTCGGCGTCGGCGGAGGCGGCTCGAATGCGGTCAATCGGATGGTTGACGCGGGCCTCGGCGGCGTCGAGTTCATCGCGGCGAACACCGACGCACAGGCACTGCTCGTCGTCGACTCCGATGTCAAGGTCCAGATGGGGGCGAATTCGACCAGAGGGTTGGGCGCGGGCGCGAACCCCGAAGTCGGAAAGAGCGCGGCCGAGGAGAGCCGCGACGAGCTGAAGGACGTCCTGAAGGGCGCCGACATGGTCTTCATCACCGCCGGCGAGGGTGGCGGGACCGGCACGGGTGGCGCCCCCATCGTCGGCGAGATCGCGAAGGGCGATCTCGGCGCACTGTCCGTAGGCGTCGTGACGCGGCCGTTCGGGTTCGAGGGCCGCCGCCGCGCGGAGCAGGCGCACATCGGGATCGAGGAGCTCCGCGAGCAGGTCGACACGCTGATCGTGATCGAGAACGACCGGCTGCTTCAGGTCGTCGAGAAGAAGACGTCCATCGTCGACGCGTTCAGGATGGCAGACGACATCCTGCGCCAGGGCGTCCAGGGCATCACGGACCTGATCACGGTTCCCGGGATCGTCAACCTGGACTTTGCCGACGTGCGGGCGATCATGACCGAGGCGGGCTCGGCACTCATGGGCATCGGCACGGCGTCGGGCGAGAATCGCGCGGCGGAAGCCGCGCACACCGCGGTTTCCTCGCCGCTCCTCGAGTCGTCGATCGAGGGTGCGACCGGAGTCCTCCTCAACATCAGCGGCCCGCCGGACATGGGTCTCTTCGAGGTCAACGAGGCGGCGGAGGTCGTGACGGGCGCCGCCGACCAGAACGCGAACGTGATCTTCGGCGCGGTCATCGACGAGTCGCTCAAGGACGAGGTGCGAGTGACCGTGATCGCGACAGGGTTCGGCCCGGGAGCGCATCGCCGCCGCCGGCGAGCCGTGACCGACGAAGAGGCTCCGGCTCGGAAGCGCGAAGAGGGAGACGAGCGGTTCGATGTCCCGTCGGACGTGCTCGAAGTTCCCTCGTTCCTCCGCGACTAAGGCGCCGACTCGGCGGCGCCGACCAGAGAGGCGATGCCGGCTTTGCCGGCGTCGCCGTCCTAGGCTCGCAAGTCGCTCTGTAGCATCCTGGCGTCATGCAGACGCTGCAGCGGACGCCGCTCTACGAGCGACATCGCGCTCTCGGTGCGCGCATGGTTCCCTTCGCCGGCTGGGAGATGCCGGTGCAGTACGCGGGCGTCATTCCGGAGCACCGCGCGGTTCGGAGCGACGCCGGCGTCTTCGACGTTTCGCACATGGGTGAGCTCGAAGTCGAGGGCCCGAGGGCACACGAGCTCCTTCAGTCGCTGCTATCGAACGACCTGGACAAGGTCGAGCCGGGCGGCGCCCAGTACACGCTGCTCACGAACGACCGGGGCGGGATCATCGACGATCTGATCGCGTATCGGCTGGAGCCGGGCCGCTACCTGCTGATCGTCAACGCCTCGAACCGCGAGGGCGATTTCCAGTGGATCAAGGAACGGGAGATCCCCGGTTCCGATGTCCGCGACGTTTCCGACGACTACGCGTTGCTCGCCGTCCAGGGCCCTCGTTCGCTGGAGCGGCTGGGGCTTGGGGATGCGCTTCCCTTCACCTTCGCCATGGAAGAGCTGGACGGGATCGAGTGCATGGTCAACCGGACGGGCTACACAGGCGAAGTCGGTGTCGAGCTCCTCGTGCCGGCCGAGGACGCCGTCCCGCTTTGGGACCGCGTCCTGGATCGGGGCGCCGTTTCGTGCGGCCTCGGTGCACGCGACACGCTCAGGCTCGAGGTCTGCTTCCCGCTGCACGGCAATGACATCACTCAGGACACCAACGCCATCTCAGCGGGGCTCGGCTGGGTCTGTGCGCTCGACAAGGACTTCACCGGCGCCGAGGAGCTTCGCCGCATCAAGGCGGAGGGGCCGACCGAGAAGCTCGTCCCGTTCGTGATGGAGGACGGCGGCATCCCGAGAGCGGGGATGGCGATCGCGGGTGGCGGCCGCGTCACGTCGGGCAGCCACTCGCCAATGCTCGACCGCGGCATCGGGATGGGCTACGTCTCGACGGAGCAGAGCGAGCCCGGCACCGAGCTCACGATCGACGTTCGCGGACGCGACCGAACCGCGCGGATCGTGAAGAAACCCATCTACAAACGGGAGGGCTGATGGCGGTCGCAGAGAGTTACCCGGATGAGCTCCGCTACCACCGCGAGCACGACTGGGCGCGGATCGACGGGGACGAGGCCGTGCTCGGCATCACCTGGTTCGCGCAGGATGCGCTCGGGGAGCTCGTGCACTACGAGCCGCCCGACGAAGGGTCGACCGTCGCGAAGGATTCGAGCTACGGCGAGGTGGAGTCGGTCAAGGCTGTCTCCGACGTGATCGCGCCCCTCTCCGGCGAGGTGATCGAAGTCAACCAGGCGGTGGTCGACGCACCAGAGACCGTGAATGAAGACCCTTACGGCCAGGGCTGGCTGATCCGAATCCGCCTGAACGATCCGGGCGAGGCGGACTCGTTGCTCGACGCCGACGCCTACCGCGAGGTCATCGCCGAGCAGTGACGTACGCGCAGCTGACCGACGCCGATCGGGAGGCGATGCTCGAGACGGTCGGCGTTGCCTCCGTCGAGGAGCTCTTCCACGACATTCCGGAGGGTGTCCGTTTCGGCCGCGAGCTGGACCTCGATGATCCGCTCTCCGAGCAGGAGATCGTCGAGCGACTGAAGGAGCTCGCCGACCGAAACACCGACACCGGACGTGAGATCTCGTTTCTCGGTGCAGGGATCTACGACCACTACGTGCCGGCGATCGTCGACGCGATCCTGCAACGCGGCGAGTTCCTGACCTCGTACACCCCCTACCAGCCCGAGATGAGCCAGGGGATCCTCCAGGCACTTTTCGAGTACCAGACCGTGATCTGCGAGCTCACGGGCATGGACGTCTCGAACGCGTCCGGGTATGACGGCACGACGGTGGCTGCGGACGCCTGTTACATCGCCAAGCACGCAACCGGGCGAACCAAGGTCGTCCTGGCGGAGTCGCTCAACCCGCAGGTGCGCCAGGTCGTCCGGACCTACGCGCCCGGCTTCGGGCTAGAGGTCGTGGACGTGCCGCATCGCGACGGCGTCACCGATCCCGAAGAGCTCCGGGCGGCGGCAGAGGACGCCGCGTGCGTGATCTTCCAGCAGCCGAATTTCTTCGGCTGCCTCGAGCCCGCTCCAGATCTCGCCGCGGCGGCCAACGACGCTGGCGCGCTCGCGATCGCCCATGTCGACCCCATCTCGCTGGGCGTGCTCGAGGCGCCGAGGGCGTACGGGTGCGCCATCGCCATCGGAGAGGGCCAGGGGGCGGGGAATCCTCTCTCCTTCGGCGGCCCGCACTACGGCTTCATCGCCGCGCGCGAGGAGTTCACGCGACGGATGCCCGGGCGGATCGTCGGCGAGACGACGGACGTCGACGGGCAACGCGGCTACGTCCTGACGCTGCAGACGCGTGAGCAGCACATCAGGCGCGAGAAGGCAACCTCGAACATCACCACCAATCAGACGCTGTTGGCACTGGGCGGCCTCATTCAGTTGTGCTGGTTGGGACCACAGGGTCTCCGCGAGCTGGGGGAGACCTGCAAGGCCCTCGCCGAGCACGCGAAGGAACGGATCGGCCTTCCGCTTTCATTTCCTGACAAGACAACATTCAAGGAGTTTGGCATTCGCGTCGGACGGCCCGCTGCCGAAGCGATCCGCGCGGCCCGCAAGCGCGGCGTCAACCCGGGCTACCCGCTCGGGCGCGACTACGGGGGGATGGACGACGTCCTTCTCGTCGCCGTGACCGAGAAGCGCAGCCTGGACGACATCGAAGAGCTCGCGGAGGTGCTGACCGCGTGAAGCTCGTCTTCGAGAAATCCGGTCCCGGCCGCCGCGCGGCCACCGTGCCAAGGCCGAGAGACCTGCCGATCCCCGAGGTGCCCGAGGAGCTCCGCCGCAAGCGCCCACCGCGGCTCCCCGAGCTGCCGGAACCCGAGATCGTCCGCCACTTCACCGCGCTCACGACCCGGAACTTCGGGATCGACACCGGCTTCTATCCGCTCGGTTCCTGCACGATGAAGTACAACCCGCGCGCCAACGAGCGGGTCGCTGCACTGCCGGGCTTCAACGACCTGCACCCACTCCAGGACGAGGAGTTCGCACAGGGCGCCCTGGAGCTGATGTACGAGCTCCAGGAGATGCTTGCCGAGATCACCGGACTCGACGCCGTCTCGCTGCAGCCGGCCGCCGGTTCCCAGGGCGAGCTGACCGGCCTGATGCTGATGCGCGCATACTTCGCCGACCGCGGCGAGGATGACCGCCGCCGCAAGATCGTCGTCGCGGACACGGCCCACGGCACGAACCCCGCGAGCGTCACGATGGCCGGCTACGAGCTGGTCAAGGTCGACACCGACGCGCGCGGCAACATCGATCTGGACGATCTTCGGACGAAGGTCGATGAGAAGACCGCCGGCCTGATGCTGACGAACCCCTCGACGCTCGGCCTCTTCGACGAGCACATCGAGGAGATCGCGCAGATTTTCCACGAGATCGGCGGGCTCCTCTATTACGACGGGGCGAACCTGAACGCCGTCTGCGGGATCTCACGCCCCGGCGACATGGGTTTCGACATCGTTCACATCAACCTGCACAAGACGTTCTCCCAGCCGCACGGCGGCGGCGGCCCGGGCGGCGGTCCGATCGCAGTGCGCGAACGCCTCGAGGCGTATCTCCCGGTGCCGGCCGTCGTGCAGGACGGAAAGCGCTTCCACCTCGACTACAACCGGCCGAAATCGATCGGGAAGGTGCGGGGCTTCACCGGGCCGTTCGGCGTGTTCGTGCGCTCCTACGCGTTCATCCTCGCGTGGGGGCGGGAGCTGCGCACCATGTCCGAGATCGCCGTCCTGAACGCGAACTATCTCCTCGCACGGCTCCGCGACGCCTACGAGCTTCCCTTCGACCGCCTCTGCATGCACGAGTTCGTCCTCTCGGCACGGAAGCTCAAGCGCGAGCATGGGGTCACCGCCCTGGACGTGGCCAAGAGGCTCATGGACTACGGCTTCCATCCGCCGACGATCTACTTCCCGCTCAACGTGCCTGAGGCGCTGATGATCGAGCCGACGGAGACCGAGGTGAAGGAGACGCTCGACGCGTTCTCGGATGCGATGCTCGCGATCGCGCGCGAGGCGGCCAAGGATCCCGACGCTCTCAAGTCCGCGCCGCACAACCGACCCGTCAAGCGGCTGGACGAGGTGAAAGCCGCGAAGCGGGCGATCGTCCGTTACCGCTTCGACGAGCACCCGGACCTCTCCGAGGAGCCGGCCGCGCCCGCCGCGGCCGAGGCCGAGGCTCCGAAGGGGGTATAGAGAAGGCGTGATCGACCTTCGCTCCGACACGGCGACACGGCCGACGCCGGAGATGCGAGCCGCGATCGCCGCGGCCGAAGTCGGGGACGAGCAGAAGCGCGAGGATCCGACCGTCAACCTCCTCGAGCGCCAGGTGGCGGAGCTCCTCGGCCAGGAAGAGTCCGTCTACGTCCCGACCGCGACGATGGCGAACGAGATCGCGCTGCGGCTCCACGGCCAGCCGGGCGACGAGGTGCTCGCAGAGGAGCACTCGCACATCCTTGTCGCCGAGCTCGGCGGGCCGGCGGCCCACAGCGGGTTCCTCACGCGCCCGCTGCCCGGAGACCGTGGCCGGCTCACGCCGGAACAGATCCGGGCAACCGCGAACACGTTCGAGGACCTCCACACACCGCGCACGCGGATCGTCTCGATCGAGAACACGCACAACAGCTCCGGGGGCCGGGTGTGGCCGCTGGAGAAGATCCGCGCGGTCGCGGACACGTGTCGGGAGCTGGACCTGCGCCTGCACCTCGACGGCGCGCGCCTGTTCAACGCGGCGGTCGCGCTCGACGTGCCGCCTTCCGAGATTGCAGCTCCTGCGGACACCGTCACCATCTGCCTCTCCAAGGGGCTCGGGTGTCCGCTCGGCGCACTGGTCGCCGGCTCCGCGGAGCTCATGCAGCGGGCCCGCCGGTACAAGCACTTCTTCGGCGGCGCAATGCGGCAGGCCGGCATCGTCGCTGCGGCCGGCGTCTACGCCCTCGACCATCACGTCGACCGACTGGCCGAGGATCACGCCCACGCGAAGCGACTCGCCGAGGGGCTCGCAGCGGCAGGCCTGCCCATCGATCCGGACGAGGCGGAGACGAACTTCGTGCAGCTGGACGTCGGCCCGCTCGGCCTCACCACCTCCGAGGCGTTGGCGCGCCTGCGCGAGGCCGGCGTGGGGTTTTCCGGGACGGTCCACCCGACGGTCTTGCGGGCCGTGACGCACCTCGATGTCACCGACGAGGACATCGAGCGCGCGATCGAGCTGGCCCCCCGAGCGCTCACCGGCGCGCTCGCGCGCGCCTAGGCCGACTACCTGTCGCCGGCGGCGAAGAAGGCCACCGCCACAATGACATAGGCCGTGATCAAGGCCACGCCACGCCCGCGGCTCGAGCGTCCCTGGACGACGAGCAGGAACGTGAAGATCGTCGACGCTGCGAGGGCGGCGATCTCGACCTCCCGGAACGACAACGCGAGCGGCTCGATCAGCCAGGAGAGGAGCGCGACGGCCGGGATCAGGAAAACGGCGACCTGCGCGCTCGACGCGAGCGCGATTTCGGCCGCGAGCTTGATCCGCCCGCGGTACGCGACGACGACGGCTCCGCCATGCTCGGCGGCGTTCCCTACGATCGCCACGATCACCGCGGCGACGAAGAAGTCCGAGAGGTGGGCCTTCTCGCCGAAGACTTCGAGCGAGCCAACCAGGATCTCGGCGACCAGGGCGGTGACCACAGTGGCGAGACCGAGGACGAGCAGCGCGGTTCGGAAGCTCCAGCCGCTCATGTCCGGCGACTCGTCGGCGACGTGCAGGCGATGGTGTCGTCGCAGGTTGAACCAAGTGGCGCTGAGGTAGACGATGAGGAGCGCGATCGAGATCGGGATCGAGAGCTGCGCGAGCGAGTGCCGCTCCGGATCGCCGTGCCAGCCGGCAATCGACGGAATGGCAAGCAGCACCGCCGCCAGCCCGACAAGGCCGAGGGAGATGAGGCTCGACTCGCGGTCGAGCTCGCCGCTGCCCCCGAAGAGCAGCGAGAAGCCGAGAACGAGAAGGAGGTTGCCGATCACGCTGCCCGTCAGCGAGCCTCGTACGACCTCGGGCAGGCCCTCGTTGATCGCGATCAGGGCGATGATCAGCTCCGGCGCGTTTCCGAACGTGGCGTTCAGGAAGCCGCCAATGCCGGCGCCGGTGTGATGTGCCGCCTGCTCCGTCGCCTCGCCGATCAGCCACGCGAGTGGAATTAGCGCGATCGCGGCAAGGATGAACTCCACGACCTCGCTCGGGTGCAAGGTGTAGTGGAGCAGGATCGTGGCCGGGGCAAGGGCAAGCGAGCCCCACAGGATCCTCCTGGCCACGCGAACTACCCTAACCGGCCGTACTGCGCGCGGTTCTCTTCGATTGGGGCGGGACGCTCATGGACGACGAGTGGGACGAGGGGATCGCGCTGGAAGGGCACACAGCGGGGCTGGCGGCTCTGCAGCGCGAGGGCTTGCCGGATGCGGAGGCCTTCGGGCGGTTCCTCGCCGAGCACGAAGCGGAGCTCTTCGCGCTCGGCGGCGACGACGAGATCGACATCGCCGCCGTTATGACGCGGCCCTTTCAGCGCCAGGGTCGACCTCGCCCACGACGACGTGCGGCTCTTTCTCCAGGCAACCCACGACGTCTGGTCGTCGTACTGGGCGCTCGGAGCATCGACCCATGCCCTGCTCGCGTTGAGCGAGCTCGGCGTCGCGCCGGACGAGGCGCTCTTCGTCAGCGACCGGCTGCAGGCGGACGTGCTCGGAGCGTCTCGGGTCGGCATGAAGACGGTGCAGCCGCTGTGGTTTCGGGCCGACGACGGAGCCTCTCCGGTCGAGCCGGACTACCAGGCGTTCACGCAGATGGACGTCCTGAACCTCGTCGATCGACTGCGGAGCTAGCGCGAAGCGATCCGCCTGTCAAGTCTTGCGCGGGCCGGAATCGATGCCCCAAAATCCCGGTATGGCGTCACGCGAGGTCACTCGCCCGTCCCAGGAGCTTCCGCTCCGGCCGCAGGACGAGGTGCAGTGCCGGCG
>JBKPGE010000308.1:0-10507 GCA_046729215.1 Actinomycetota bacterium
AGCCGATCGAGCTGCTCTTCGTGGACGGCTCGCACGAGGAAGAGCTTGTTCGCGAGGACTTCGACAAGTGGGTTCCATTGGTCGTCGACGGCGGGATCGTCGCCTTCCACGACACGACCTGGCACGACGGGCCGCGGAAGGTCGTGGCCGAGAAGATCTTCGGATCGCGGCAGTTCAAGGACGTCCGCTTCGTCATCGGCTCGACCACAGTTGCGCGGAAGGTCGGCGCGAACACGGCGCAAGATCGGCTCCATGCGCGGCGGGTGCAGGCGACGAAAGCCGTGTTCGGCGCGGTCACGTCGGTCTTGAAGAAGCGGCGTGGATGGCTGCCCTCGCCGGTGGAGCGGGCGGGACGCCGCGTCTTCAAGCTCGTCGGGCGCTAGCCGCCACGGCTTCGCGCCGAGGAGTGAGCCATCGCCGTCTAAGGCCACCGGGAGGGCGCCCTCAGCCTCTGGGATGGGGCGGCCTCGCGCGAACCCACGGCGGACGAACGCTGAACCACCAGCCCGGAAACAGCCAGGATCGCAGCCAGCAGCCAGAACGCCGCGGCCGTCCCCGCACTGCCCGCAACGAGCCCGGCGGCGGCCGGCGCCGCGACCTGGCCGACCCGGTTGCCGCTCAGGCGCACGGCCATCGCCGTTGCCCGGGCGTGCTGAGGCACGAGCTGGGCGACGATCGTCATCGACAGAGGCTGGCCGAAGCCGAGCCCGAATCCCGCGACAAGGCTGAGAATGGCAAGGAGCGCGAGGTCGCCGGACAACGCGACTCCACAGAACGCACACGCCGCCGCGAAGGCGCTGACGGTGATCAGCCTGAGCCGGCCGACGCGGGCAACGACGCTGCCGATCCCGATCCGCGCTGCCAGCGACGACGCCGCCCGAAGCGCAAGAAGGACGCCAACCGCACCGGGACCAATTCCGCGCTCGTCGCCCAGCACCGGCAGGTACGCGGTGAAGACGTCCGCGGCCGAGAGGACGGCGATGCTGGCGAAGATGCCCGCGGGAACCCCCGGGGTCGCCAAGATCGTGCGGACACTGCCGCTCCGCGTCTCGAGCGGCTGGACGACCGGCCCGGGTGGCCGCCGCCGTTGCGCCAGAACGCCGCAGGCAGCCGCCCCGGCGGCGATCGCGGCAGCAACGAACATCGCCCGGCTCGTCGCACCCGTAAGCGCTGTGCCCCCACGCCCTCCCAGCACCAGCCCGGCGATCAGCGGCCCCGCGAGCTGGCCGAGTGAGACGCCGGCTGTCAGCAGCCCGAAGTGCTGGTCGTGCCGGTCAGGGCTCGACTCTCGCGCGATCACGTCCTGCACGCCGAGCGCCACCGCCAGATGTCCGAGACCGAGGAGGGTGCTCGCGGCCGCGAGCGTGGCCGCGGTATCGGCGACGCCGAGTAGCACGCAGGCCAACACCTCGAGCGCGCAACCGGCTGCGAGGTGCGAGCCGGCATGTCGCCGATCGGAGTACCGGCCGAGCGGGATCGCGGCGACGAGCGGCAGGAGCGCATACGCGGCCGCGACCAGCCCCACGTCCCGGGCGTCGTAGCCGAGGCTGAGCAGGCGATACGACGTGGCGGGCCGGGCGACGTAGACAGCGGCCTGCCCCGCCGTCATCGCCAGCAGGGCATACGTGAGCCTCCGGCTCACGGCCTATCCGGCGAGAAGCCGCTTGGCGTGCTCGTAGATCGGCCTGTCGACGAAGCTCCCGTCGACTGTTGTCGCGCCCTCTCCGGCCGCGAGCGCCTGCTCGAACTCTTCGACGATTCGCGCCGCCTCGGCCCGCTCTGCCTCCGACGGACTGAAGACCTCGTTGAGGATCGCCACCTGGCTCGGGTGGACGCACGGCGCTCCCTCCAGCCCAAGGGCCTTCGACTCCTCGGCGACTGCGCGGAAGTGGTCGAGGTCGGAGTAGTCGTAAATCACGGAGACGAGCCCGATCGGCACCCGCGCCGCGGCCCGCGCAGCCACGACGACCTGGAACGAAGCGATCACGTTGCCCTGACCCCCCGGCTCCATCCCGGCTGCGATCGAGAAGTCGGTCGAGCCGAGACCCACGGCGACGACCCGCGGATGGGCGTCGGCGATCTCGGCGACGTTCTGAAGGCCCTTCGGCGATTCGATCCGGGGAAAGAGCACCGTCGAGCCCGGCTCGAGGCCGCGATCGGCCTCCACTTCGGCAACGACTTCGGCGACCGCTACGACGTGCGCGGCCGAGTCCACCTTGGGGAGGACGAGGCCGTGGACTCTCGAGCCCACCGACGCCTCGATGTCCCGCACGGCGAGCCGCCAGGGGCGGTTGATCCGGACGAGCACGTCGGCTCCTCCCTTGCCGACTGAAGTTGCCGCGTCGGCTACGAGCCCGCGTGCGCGCTCCTTCTCCGACGGTGCCACGGCATCCTCCAGCTCGAGGATGATCGCGTCCGCCCCGCGCTTGTGCGCCCCGGCGACGAACCGCTCGGAGATGACTGGGACGTAGAGCAGCGAGCGCCAGCGCGGCCCGTACTCGGAGATCAAATCACCCCCTCCGCGGAGAGGTGCGCGAGCTCCTCCGCCTCGAGGCCGAGCTCCCCGTAGATCTCGGCGTTGTGCTCGCCGAGCATCGGCGCAGGCCATCGAATTGCCCCGGGCGTCCTCGAGAGTCGCGGGACGACGTTGTGCAGGACGACGCCGTCCTCGGTCTCGACGATCACCTCGCGGGCCTGGTAGTGCTCATCCTCGAGGATGTCAAGGATGTCGTACACCGGCCCGATCGTGAGCCGGTTCCGTTCCGCGAGCGCAAGGATCTCCTCTCGCCTGAAGCGCCGGAACTGCTCTGCGAGGAGCTCGTGAAGGGCCTCGCGGTTCTTGAGCCGTGCCTCGTAGGTGGCGAACCTCGGGTCGGCGAGCACATCCTCGCGCCCGAAAGCCTCGAAGACCCGGGTGACGGTCTGGTCGGTCGCGGCCGATACGGCGATCCAGTGCTCGTCGCTCGACTGGAACGCGCCGCGCACCGACGAGACCCCGGCTCCCTCGCCGCGGCGGCGCAGACGGCCTTTCGCGGCGTACGCAGTCGCGTCGGAGCCCATGATCGAGAACAGCGGCTCGAACAGCGAGACGTCGACGACTTGGCCAGGGCCGCCGTTGACGCGGACTTCCCAGAGTGCCGCGAGCGCGGCAGCAGCGGCGTATGTGCCCGTCACGGTGTCCGCGAGCGAGGTCGGCGACGAGACGGGCGGGCCGCCGGGCTCCCCGTTCAGAAATGTGAAGCCCGAGAACGCCTCGGCCAGAGTGCCGAACCCCGGTTGCGAGGACCTGGGCCCGGTCTGCCCCCAGCCTGAGATCCGAACCACGACGATACGGCGGTTCCGTTCGAGGAGCACCTCGGGCCCGCCGACCAGTCGCTCGAGCGTTCCGGGCGTGAAGTTCTCCGCAACGAGGTCGGCTCCCTCGACCAGCCGCAAGAGCAGCTCCCGGCCGCGCTCCTGCGAGAGATCGAGTGTGATGCTCCGCTTGTTGCGTGCGTAGGCACGCCAGTTCGCGTCGTACCCGTCGACCGTCGTGTGCCGTAAGCCGTCGCCGACCTCGGGCCGCTCGACCTTGATCACATCGGCGCCGAGGTCGCCGAGGACGAGGCCGAGCTGGGCGCCGGAGACCAGGCGCGTCAGGTCGAGCACGCGCAGGCCGGCGAGCGGGCCCTGTGCCGATGGGTCGAAGCGGACGTGGGGAAGCGAGAGAGGTGCCGACTCGATGGCCGCCACTACTCGACCACGGAGCAAGCGTCACGGGGGATGTGGACCCTGATCCGCTCGCCGTCGACAGGCCGCGACGTCTGCGCGATCAGGTGGAGCGACCCGGCCTCGAGCTCGTATTCGTAATGGTCCCCGAGAAACGCGGCCGAGTGCACGCTCGCCTCCCACGTGTTCATGCCGTTCACGGACGCGTCGTCAGCGCCAAGGAGCGTCACCGCCTCGGGGCGGACGACGACGGTCACCCGCTCGGAGAGGCGTGTTCCCGTGGCCGACGGAACGTTGAGGCGATAGTCGGACCCGTCGACGTCCAGCACGGCGCCGCTCCCGTCCACGTCGGCGACGACTCCCTCGATCAGGTTGACACGGCCGACGAACTCGGCGACGAAGCGATTCGCAGGACGGCGATAGACATCCTCCGGCGTCCCGATCTGCTGGATCTCGCCGGCGCTCATGACGGCGACCCGGTCGCTCATCGAGAGCGCCTCGTCTTGATCGTGCGTGACGAAGATCGTCGTCAGGCCGAGCTTGTGCTGGAGGTCCTTCACCCACGAGCGCGCGCGGATCCGCAACTTCGCGTCGAGGTTGGAGAACGGCTCGTCGAGGAGCAGCACGGACGGCGAGTACACGAGCGCCCGCGCGAGCGCGACGCGCTGCTGCTGGCCGCCGGAGAGCTCGTGCGGGTAGCGCTTCTCGTACGGAGTCATCTCGACGAGCTCCAGCGTCTCGGCGATCCGCGTTCTGATCTCGCTTCGCTTCAAGCGTCTCACCTTCAGCGGGAACGCGAGGTTCTCGTAGACCGTCATGTGCGGCCAGACCGCATAGGACTGGAACACGATCCCGAGGTTGCGCCGTTCCGCGGGCAGGGCGATCCGTCTCTCGGCGTCGAACACCGTCTCGTCACCGACACCGATTCGTCCTTCCTCGGGCTGCTGAAAGCCGGCGATCGACATCAGGGTCGTCGACTTGCCACAGCCGCTCGGGCCAAGAAGCGTGAACAGCTCTCCGTCCTTCACGGTGAACTCGACCTGGTTGAGCGCCCGCTGGTCGCCGAACGTCTTGACGAGGCTCTTGACGGTGATCTCAGGCATCGTGTCCTCCGGTCATGCCGATTTTGAACACCCGGCTCCCGATCGCGAGAACAACCACCGTGATCGCCACCTGCACCATCGCCAGCGCCGCGACCGGGCCGACCGCTCCCTGGATGAACTGCGACAGCATCGTCGCACCCATCACCTCGGTCCCCGGCTTGACGAGGAAGACGGCCGGATCGTAGTCGTTCAGCAGCTCCACGAAGAGCAGGATGAACGCGGCGAACATCGCCGGCCGGAGAAGCGGCAGGACGATCCGCCGGCTCGTCGTCCACCACCCCGCGCCGGCGGCGCGACCCGCGCGGTCGAGCTCCTCGCCGATCCGCGCCATCGTCGGGTACATGACGATGTAGGCGAGCGGCAGGTTGCGGATGCAGAAGGCGAGCATGATTCCCCAGATGCTGTTGCGTAACCAGTCACCGAGCGCCCCGGTGAGCAGGTACGCCCAGAAGAAGCCGATCCCGATGATGATCCCCGGCGTCGCGCGCGGGTAGAGCATCACGAACGGCAGCGTGCGGCGCAGCCTGAAGGGCGAGCGGTGGGCGACGAGCGTCGAGAGCGTGACGAAAGCCGTCGAGACAACCGCGCCGACGACCGCGATGATGACGCTGTTCCGGATCGAGTTGCGGAAGATGCCGTCGTCGAGCATCTGCCAGTGACTCCAGGTCAGCAGATCCCACGGCGCGATCAACGGGGTGAGGAAGACGACGAACGACATGAGGGCGAGCCCGAGCACCGGGAGGAGCGTCGTGAACACGAGATAGAACGTGACCGCACCCGAGAGCGGCCAGCGCCATCCGCGCAGCGACAGCAACGCCGACGGTCTCGCCTTCCCGCCCACCGAGACGAACCGAGCCTCTGCTCCGAGCAGCCGGTTGCGGATCAGCAGCAGGAGAGTCGCGACGACGAGCAACATCATCGCGCCGGCGCTCACGGAACCGGGATCCGGCGAGGACGCGTTCGTCCAGAGGGTGTAGAGGTAACTCGAGACGAACTGGATGTTGTTCGGGACCCCCAGCAGCAGGGGGAGCCCCAGCACGGCGATCGACAGCGTGAAGATCAGGGTCGCCGCATTGAGCAGAGCTGGGCGGAGCATCGGGATCGTGATGCTTCGCAGGACGCGGAGCGGAGACGCGCCCGCGCTCCGGGCTGCGTCCTCGAGTGACGAGTCCGCGCGGACGAGCGCTGCCTGGCAGGTGAGGAACGCGATCGGCATCAGCCGCGTTGCCTCGACCAGCGACATGCCGGGGATCGTGTCGATCGCCGGCGTCCCTATGTGGAGACGCTGGTGGAAGAAGCTCGTGACGTAGCCACCCTCTCCCCACACGGCGATCCACCCGAGCACCATGCCCAGGGACGGGAGGAGCAGGGGGAGCAGGACGAGCCCGCTGAAGGTCCGCCGCCCGGGAAGGTCGGTGCGGGTGCAGAGGATTGCTACCGCCGCACCCAAGGTCACGGCAAGCGCGGTCGTAAGCGCCGCAAACTGGAGCGTGTTCCACCAGGCATGCCAGAAGGCCCGCTCGCCGAAGAGCTCGCGGTACGGCTCGACTGTGAACCGACCGCCCGCCTCGTAGAGCGGGCGGTCACGCAGCGAGGCGTAGAGGAGGGGAAGGAACGGGCCCAGGACAAGGGTGATGACGAGCGCCCAGGTGAGCCACTGGAGGAGGCTCGCCGGGACGATGCTCCGCCGAGGACGGGGCAGCGCCTCAGGCGCGTAACTCGTCGTCGCCATCCTGGGCCCGGATCCCTAGCGGCTCGTTCCTAGCCGAAGATCTGGTGCCAGCGAGACTGGAACTTCGGCCGGTCGTTGACGAACTTCTGGCTGAACGGAACGAAGACCACGTTCTTCTTCCCGACCTTCGCATAGACGGCGGCGAGCGTGTTCTTGCAGCCGCCGCTGGGCTTGAACTTCAGCCGGAACGCGGTGAAGCCGGCCTCGCACATGATCTGCTGCCCCTGGGTGCTGTAGACGTAGTTCAGGAACAGCTTCGCGGATGCCGGGCTCGCGCCGCGCTTGGTGACGCCGATCCCGCGCGGCACCAGTGATGTGGTGTCGCGCATGTAGGTCCAGGCGAGCAACTCGCGGAACTGCGCGTTCTGCTCGATCGTGAAGCGCGCGGTGGGCGAGGTCAAATACGCGGCCTTCGCGGCGCCCTGAGCCAGCAGCTGCAGTTGCTGCGCGACGCCGTTCGTCGGCCGCAGGCGGTCCTTGCCGACGCGCTGGAGACTCGACCAGCCCCGCTTCTGGACGTAGCCCCAGAGAGCGGTGTAGCCGAAAAGGTTGTCGACCGTGTAACCCGTGACCTTGTCGTAGGTGCCGGAGTCGCTCGCGATCGTCGAGAGCTTGGTCGGGACCTTGCTCCCCAGCAGCCGGCGGTTGTAGACGATGATTGCCGGGTCGGGCGAGAGGACGAAGATGCCCTTGTACTGCTTTACGAACGCTGGAAACTGGTCCAGGCCGCCGGGGACAAAGTCCTGCACGTAGCCCTGCCGGCGGGCGTACACCCACAGGTTCGGCGCGCTCGAGACGAGCAGGTCGGCGGTGCGTGAGCCCTGCGCCGCCTCGGAGGCGTACTTGGAGAAGATCACGTTGTTATCGAGGTCGTACGACGTGACGTTGATCCACGGGTACTTCTTCTTGAACGCGTCGGTGACGACCTTGAAGTTCGCCGCTGGGGCGTTGCCGTAGACGACCAGGCCGGACTCGCGCTTGGACTGCGCGATCAGCTTCTTGACCGGTGGGTTGGGCGCTGCCGTTCGCCCGAGCGTGCTGGCCCCAGCCAGCGCCGCCCCGACGAGAGCGGTTGAGACGACGGAGACGAGCGCGACGGCGCGTCTCCTCCGTGAGGTGAAGAGCGACACGAGCTGTTCCTCCTTTGTGCGACCCAAAACGAAAGCCCCCGGATGTTGAGGTCTGGTGAACGGCGCGTCCAGGAATCGTGCTTTGCGGTCGTTTTGTTCTTTGTGCCCACGCGAGCCTCTCGGCCCACTCGTCGTACCATTTCGGACATGGAGCGGTCGAAGGTGTGGCGCCGACCGCGTCTCTCGACGCAGATCCTCCTGCTCCAGGTCGCCATCATCGTCCTCACGGTGGGCGCCGGACTCGCCGTCTCAGTTGTCCAGGCCCGCCGCCAGCTGGACAAGCAGACGGGCGAGCATTCGCTCGGCATCGCGCGGGTGGTCGCATCGGTCCCGGAGATCGTGAACGCCTTCGGCGCTCGGGACCCGGCGCGGATCATCGACCCGATCGCCGAGCGGATTCGCCGCCGGACCGGCGCGGCATTCATCGTCGTCGCGAACCGACAGGGAATCCGCTACTCCCATCCGAACAAAGCCCAGATCGGCGAGCGCCTCTCGACCGATCCGAGCATCGCGCTCTCCGGGCGCGAGTTTGTCGGCGTCCAGACCGGGACGCTCGGACGCTCGGTCCGGGCCAAGGTGCCGATCCGGGACGAGCGTGGGCGGGTGATCGGCCTTGTCTCCGTCGGGTTCCTCGAACGGACCGTGAGCGCGCGGCTGCGCGCCGACCTGCCGGTGATCCTGATTGCACCGGCGCTCGGGCTCGCGCTCGGCATCTTCGGTTCAGTTCTGCTCGCGCGCCGCATCAAGCGGCGGACGTTTGGTCTCGAGCCGGACGAGATCGCCGCACTCGTTGACCAGCGCGAAGCGATGTTGCACGGGATCCGCGAGGGAACGCTGACCGCAGACCTCGCCGGCCGAGTCACGCTCGTAAACGACGAAGCTCGCCGCCTGCTTGGGCTCGACGACGACGCCGTCGGTCGGAGCCTCACCGAGATCGTCCCGCCCGGCCATGTCCGGGAAGTGATGGCCGGCCACGTCGACGAACCGGATCAGATCGTCCTCGTCAACGATCGCGTCCTCGTCGTCAACCGCATGCCCGTCGCCGTACGTGGCATCGAGGTCGGCGCTGTGATCACGCTCCGCGACCGGACCGAGCTCGAGGGCCTGATGCGCGAGCTCAACGACGTCCGGAGCCTCGCCGACGCCCTGCGCGCCCAGGAGCACGAGTTCTCGCACCGCCTCCACGTGATCGCCGGCCTAATGGAGGTCGGGCGCCACGCCGAGGCAGTGCGCTTCATCCAGAACGAGTCGCTCGTCCGCCAGGCGCTCGTGGCGTCGCTGATGGATAGCGGCGCCGACCCCGTGCTCGTCGGGCTGCTGCTCGGGAAGGCGGCCGTCGCGTCCGAGCGCGGCGTCGAGCTGCGCGTGACCGAGGACTCGCGGCTGCCCGGAGAGCTCGCCGAGGTGCGCGACGTCATCACGATCGTCGGCAACCTCGTGGACAACGCACTCGACTCCGTCGCGCCCGCCGGCGCCGGCACGATCGAGGTGACGATCCGCGAGGAGGAGCACGGGATCTTCATCCGCGTCCACGACTCGGGGCCGGGAATCGAGCCCGGCCTGATCGAAGAGATCTTCACCGACGGCTTCACGACGAAGGTCGCCACGGGAATCGGTCGGCGTGGACTCGGCCTGGCTCTCGTCAGCGCCGCGGTACAGCGGCGCGGCGGTAGCGTCGATGTCGAGAACGCCGACGGCGCCCGGTTCACCGTCTTCCTCCCCCACGCCGAAGCCCGAACCGAGACCGTCCGAGCATGATCCGCACCCTCGTCGTCGACGACGATCCGATGGCGGCTTCGATCCACCGGTCGTATCTCGACCGGGTGCCGGGCTTCGAGGTTGTGGGCGAGGCCCACACCGCCGCTGAGGCACTCGAGCAGGTCGGGTCGCTCCAACCTGACCTCGTCCTGCTCGACATCTACTTGCCCGACATCAGCGGACTGGACGTGCTGCGGCAGCTCCGCGAGCAGGAGTCGCAGGTCGACGTGATCGCCGTGACGGCGGCGAAGGATGTCGAAACGCTTCGCTCCGCGATCCACGGCGGCGTTGTCCACTACCTCGTGAAGCCGTTCTTCTTCGACTCGCTCCGCGAGCGGCTCGAGAGCTACGCAGCGCACCGGAGCCGCCTCGAGCGGCTCAGCGAGCCCGAGCAGGCCGACATCGACCACGTGTTCGCCCTGCTCCGCTCACACGGGCGCGCGTCGTTGCCGAAGGGGATTTCTGCGCCTACGCTCGCGCGGGTGATCGAGGGCGTGCGGGCGTCGGGCGATGAGGCGACCGCGATCGACGTCGCGGAGCGCGCCGGGATCAGCCGCGGCACCGCGCGCCGCTACCTGGAGTACCTCGCGGCGACGGGCGCGGTCGAGCTCTCGCTGCGGTACGGCGCCACCGGCCGGCCCGAGCACCTGTACCGGTGGGCCGGCACGGTCAGCGCCGCCGGCTGAGAAACAGCCGGTAGCGGTCTAGAAGAGCGAGGTGTAGATCCCGATCAGGCGGTCGGCGCCTCTGTCTGCGTCGTGGACGCGCTCCACGTAAGACCGGGACGAGGCGCCGATCCGCAGCCGCTCGTCCGCTGAACCTGCGAGCTCGGCGATCCGCTCGCGCAGCGTCTCCTTTGTGATCCGCACGATCGGAATCTCGACGCCGAGCGCGTGCTCGGTCTCCTCCGCAGCCTCGTCATGCAGGTAGCTCAGCACGGGCTTTCCGAGCGCCATCGCCTCCACCGCGAAGATCCCGTACCAGCCGGCGTTGAGCTGGTCGACCACGATGTCGGCGCGCTCGTAGTGCCTCCGCGCCTCGTCGTGGCGCAGCCCTTCGACGATGTCGAGCTCGAC
>JBKPGE010000309.1:0-7884 GCA_046729215.1 Actinomycetota bacterium
GCGAGCCACTCGCGGAGCTCGGTGTGGTGGGGAAGCTGGTCGCCGCGGGCGAGCTCCGATCGGAGCTCGCCGGCCGTCCCGTAGCGCTCCGCGACCACATCGTGCGTGTGGATGGTCTCGAGGTTCACCTGGCGCGAGAAGAGGAAATCGTCGTCGGAGAGCGCGGGATACGCATCGAGCGTGCCATGCAGCGCCAGCCGCACCGAGTCCTCGACGAAGCGCGGCTGGAGGTGCGCATGCTCGACGACGAAGAGCTCGTCGGGCCGCTTGAGCAGCTCGTAGACCGGTGAGCTCATCGACGACTCGACGATGGTGACGAGCTGCTCCGCGTTGACCTGCGTCTCGCTGCCGACGAACAACGTCCCGCGCCCGCGCTGGTTGTGGGTCGCCATCGGGACGAGCTCGAGGATGCGCTCGACGTCACCCTCGCCGAACCCGGCCTCGAGCAGCCGCGCGCTCGCGGCTCCGCGCACGAGACCCTGGGCGCACGGGCACGCGTTGATGCCGGTCGCCTCGACGCCGACGACCCGACGCACTCCACGCTCGCCGGCCGCCGCGACCCCCATCAGCGCGACCATCTCCTGCGTCGGGAGATCGGTGACCGGCGTCCGCCGCTCGATCGGATAGCGCGCGACGATCCTCGTCTCAGCGCGGCCGGCGCCCTGTCGCGCCACGATCTGCTCCGAGATGTGAGCGGCGAGATCCTCGATGAGGAACGCCTCCTCCAAGACAACGTGCTCGATCGCCTCTTCAAAGAGCTCAGGGAACCGGGACATGTGGACACCCTTCTGGGCGCCGTCGAGGTCGACCGTGCAATCGATCTCGGCCGCGATCAGCTTCTCCCACGGCCCGTAGCGGATCCGGATCGCCTTCGACACCGATCGGACCCCCGCCCGCGAGAGCCCGAGCCGAACCTCCGGCTCTGAGGCCTGAAGGTCGTGCTCGAAGACGTCGCGAAGATCGGTCATGGGTGGATAATGCGGACCGTAGCAGCGGAAATCGTGGCCCCAGACCCATTCGCCCAGCTGGTTTCGCTTGCGTGTCACGACCTGCGGACGCCGCTCGCGACTGCCTCGGGATTCGCCCGCACGCTGCAACGGCTCGACCGGATCGGTGAGCCTGCTAACCGCTACGCCGAGATGATCGGTGCAGCCGCCGACCAGATGGCCGCCCTTCTGGATCTACTCGGCGCTGTGGCCCGTGTCGAGGACGGGCGCTTTCAGGTTGAGCCGCGGACCGTCGGCTCGCGTGACCTCGCGGATGCCGCAGCCAAACGGGTCGAGAGCGGACGGATGACTATCAGCGGCGAGGGGGCAGAGGTCGAAACCGATCCCCACTGGGCGACGCTCTCGCTCAGCGCGGTCGCTGAGGCGGCCCGCCGTCACGGCGGCCTCGAGCATGTCACGCTGACCGTCGACGGCGCGGAGGTCGCAATCACCCCGATCGTGGAGAACGCCGGCGCCATCGCTGCGGGGCAAGAGCTCCGTGACTTCGCAGCGGCCGTCGGCGTCCGTGTCCTGACGGCCAGCGGCGCGGCCGTAGAGCTCGACGCGGAGGCTCTCCGCGTGCGCTTCCCTACCGCAGGAGCTTCGACAGCCGCCGGTCCTTGAGGATCCGCCCGCCCGTCTGACACTTCGGGCAGTAGTAGATCGTGTGCTCCTCGAAGTCGACCCGGGCGATCGGGGTGCCGCAGACGTAACAGGGCTCCCCGAGCTTGTTGTGGACTCGGTAGGTGCGCTTGTCGTTGGCGCCGCGCTCGCGGAGCTCCAGGCCGCGCGCCAGCTCCGCATCGATGGCGTCCGCTAGACGCTCGACCGAATCGGCATCCAGGTCCTGCGTGATCGCATAAGGGGAGAGCTTGGCGCGATGGAGGATCTCGTTCGCCCAGGCCCGTCCGATTCCCGAGATGACCCGCTGATCGCGGAGCAGCGAGTGCAGGCGGCGGGATTCGGCGGCACAGATCACCCCGAGCCGCTCCGCGCCGATCCGGAACGCCTCCGGGCCGAGGTGCTCGAGCTCCGCCTCGGCCTGCTCGGGTGACAGCAGCCAGACGCCGGCGCGCTTCTTCGCGCCCGCCTCGGTGAGGACGAGCTGACCGCCGCCCTGGAACGCGAGCCGGAACGCGGGCGTCTTCGGCCCATCCTGACCGGCCTGGAGGTACTTCAGCCGACCGGCCGACATCAGATGCACGAGCAGGACGAGCTCGCCGTCGTCGGTGGGGAAGAGCAGCCGCTTCGCCCGACGTTCGACGCCTGCGAGCCGCCGGCCTTCGAGTGCCGTGAGCGGCGGGTCGTAGGTCTTCAGCGTCGCAATGTGCGCCGGTCCGGCTTTCGAGATCGGAAAGGCACTGACCGGATCGTCGAGCTGGCGACGCCACGCCTCCATCTCCGGAAACTCCGGCACTACTACGCTCCCGCTTCCATGGCTAAGCCGATCACGGTAGCCGTCCGGCGCGGCGGCACAGTCGAGTCCCGCCATCGCATCCACGCCGTCGCCGTTCAGGACGGGGCGGTGGTGGAGGAGGTCGGCGACGGCGCCCTCGTGACCTTCGTGCGGTCCTCGGCCAAGCCGATCCAGGCGCTCCCGCTCACTCGTGCCCTGCCGGAGCTGGCCGAGCAGGAGCTGGCAATCGCCTGCGCGTCACACCTCTCGCTGCCCGAGCAGCTCGCTGCCGCCCGAGCACTCCTGGCACGCGCTCCCGCGAGCGAGGACGAGCTTGAGTGCGGGCCGGCCGGCGACCCGCCAGAGCCGATCAAGCACAACTGCTCCGGGAAGCATGCCGGGATGCTCGCGCTGTGCCGCGCGCACGGCTGGGAGTCGCGCGGCTACCGGCTCCCAGAGCACCCCTGCCAGCGAGCGATGTTGACGGAGGTGGCGCGCGCAGCCGACATGGCCGAGGAGGACATCGGGACGGGGATCGACGGCTGCGGTGTCGTCGCCTTCGCCCTTCCGCTGGAGCGAATGGCGCTCGCCTACGCCCGGCTCGAGCGACTCGACGGCGGAGACCGAGTCGCCGCTGCGATGCGCGCTCACCCGGGGCTGATCCGCGGCCCCGACGGCGACGACACGATCCTCATGCGCGCTCGCGAGGGCTGGATTGCCAAAGGCGGCGCCGAAGGCCTGATGTGCGCTGCCGGCCCGAGTGGTCTCGGCCTCGCGGTCAAGGTCGAGGACGGAAACGCGAGAGCTGTCGGCCCGGCGCTCGCCGCCTTTGTTGCCCGCCTTGGCTACCCCGTCGAGCGGCTCGAGGTTGCTCCGGTCGTGAATAGCCACGGCGAGGCGGTCGGAGAGGTTCGAGCGGAATGACCCGTGCTCGCTCCGCCATGTCGAAAAAAGTGTGGCGCGGCGCGGATCCCGTTGTATATTCCGGCGGCCGGAGGGGAGCCGGATGAGCAGGCCCGGTTCTCTTCGTGTCGAGGTCGAACCTCCCCGTCCCAGCACGACGAGAGAAAGTGAGGGCCCCCGTTGCTCACGGTCGACATCTCGCTCCCCGACGTCGAAGAGCTCCACAAGCTCGTTCAAGAGGGTCAGGAAAAAGGCTTCCTCACCTACGACGAGATCGTTTCGGCGCTGGAGGACGTCGAGCTGACCAAGGAGCAGATCGAGGACTTCTACACCTACCTCATCGATCACTCGATCGAGCTGATGGAGGGTGAGCAGCACAAGCATCCGCCGCACGAGCAACCGGCGCTTGCCGAGGAGGAGACCAAGGGGCCGAAGCTCGACCTGACCGTCGAGCCGTCGCTCGACTCGCTGCGCCTCTACCTGCGGGAGATCGGCAAGGTGCCGCTCCTCACCGCCGACCAGGAGGTCTATCTGGCGAAACGGATCGAGCGCGGGGACATGATCGCGAAGACGCAGATGATCGAGGCGAACCTCCGCCTCGTCGTTTCGATCGCCAAGGGCTACCTCGGCCGTGGCCTCAGCTTTCTCGACCTGATCCAGGAGGGGTCTCTGGGCCTGATTCGCGCCGTCGAGAAATTCGACTACCGCAAGGGCTACAAGTTCTCGACCTATGCCACGTGGTGGATCCGCCAGGCCGTGACCCGCGCGATCGCCGACAAGGCGCGAACGATTCGGATCCCAGTGCACATGGTGGAGAAGCTGAACAAGGTCGTGCACATCGAGCGCCAGCTCGTGCAGCGCCTCGGACGCGAGCCGCTCCCGGAAGAGATCGCGCACGAGCTCGAGATAACGACGGAGGAGGTGCGCGAGATCCTGCGCATGTCCCAGCTCCCCATCTCGCTCGAGAAGCCGATCGGCGAAGAGGAGGAGTCCGAGCTCGGGGACTTCGTCGAGGACGACACCGCCGAGTCGCCCTTCGACACCGCTTCTCTGACGCTGCGCCGCGAAGACGTCCAGCGCGCACTCGACTCGCTCCCCGACCGCGAGCGCCGCGTGATCGAGCTTCGCTTCGGGCTGCTCGGCCAGCAGCCGTTCACACTGGAGGAGGTCGGCCGCGCCTTCGGCGTCACCCGCGAGCGGATCCGTCAGATCGAGAACAACACGCTCAAGCGACTCGAGACGCTGCCCGAGGCTCAGGGTCTCCGCGACGCGTCAGCCTAAGAGGCTCTAAGTCGCGGCTCCGGCTCCGCGCGCGCGAGCGGCATGAAGAGTTTGCAGTGCGGGCACTTGAAGCCCGCCTGCGCAGTCTCCGGCGAAAGAACCTTTGCCCGGAACGACTTTCTGCAATGAGGGCAGAGGACATCTCTTTCAATCGACACGGCCACGCACTGAAATTAGCCGCGCTATTGCGCCGGACCCGGCTTTATTAGCGAATCTGAACGCTATGCAGCGACTGCGCACACACCCAGCTCTGCGGCGGTGATGGCGATCACGCGCCGGTGGAGCTGGATGAGGAGCGCTCCGTCCGGGCGAAGAACCGGCGCGCACGCTCCGAGCAGCCTGCGGTAGTGCCCGAGCCCGTCGCCCGGCGCGAACACAGCGCAGAAAGGCTCGCCGGCGAGCTCCGGCCGCTGGAGCCGAAGCCGCTCGGGTAGGTAGGGCAGGTTCGCGACCACCAGGTCGAGATCTCCGGGGACGCCTTCGAGGAGGTCTCCACGGAGGACGCTGATGCGGTCCGTCAATCGGTGCCTCAAGACGTTGGCCCGCGCGAGCTCGACCGCCGCATCGCTGACATCCGTGGCCCAGACCCGGGTCTTCGGGGCGCGAAGCCCCAGTGAGACGGCGATTGCGCCCGAACCGGTACCGACGTCGGCGACGCGTGCCGGACGGTCTCCGAGCTGCTCGACGGCCGCGTCGACGAGCGCGTCGGTCGCCGCCTTCGGGATCATCACCTCGCCTGGCGCGCTCAACAGGCGAATGCCGCTGAAGGGGGTTTCGGTCACAGCGCCTGCTTCCCTCCCACGAGCGCCTCGAGGCTCTCGTAGTCCTCCCGGCAGGCAGGGCAGCCGGAGAGGTGCGCCTTGAAGCCCGGCAGCTGCGCCTCCGCATTGCGGCCGGCGAGCTCGAGCTCCACGTACCGGTCGAGGTCTTCGAAGCACTCGTCGCACCCGATCTCCGGGCCCTCGGGACCGAGCAGCCGGTCCAAGGCCTGCTTCAACTCGGGATGTTCCATCAGTCCATCACCTCCAGCCGAGGACCGAGCTCTTCGCGGAGCTTTCGCCTGGCGTCATGCAGGGTCTTGTAGAGCGCGCCACGTGTCGTCCCGAGGCGCTCGGCCAGGACGTCGATCGGCACGCCGTTCACGGCCAGGGCAACGAGCACCTGGCGCTGGTGCGGCGTCAACGCCGTCTCGATGCCATCCTTGACCGCGTTGAGGAGCTCGCTTTGCTCGAGCTTCTCTTGTGGGCCGCGGGAAGCGGTTTCGAACATGCCCCAGCTCTCCGGCTCCAGCGGAATCTCCCGTCCTTGCCACGCTCGGCGGCGGAGCTTTGCGGCCGCCTCGTAGAGGCCGAACTTGTAGACCCACGTCGTGAAGCGGCTCAGACCACGGAAGTCGTCGAGCCGCGCGAGGACCGACATGAGCGCGTCGTCCGCCGCCTCGAGCGCGATGTCGTCGAGCTCGTTGCCGCGGAGATGGGGATGCGTTGGGCGGCGGCGGGCGACCTCGAATCGTGCAGCGCGAAGGAGAAGCTCGTGCAGGCGCCCCACCGCGTCGTCGTGTGCCGCCCCGCTCGACCGGAGGTCGGCAAGCCAGGCGCGAGATTCGTCGTCGAGGGCCGCGTGTAGTTCCACGGGGGCGGCGAAGCTAGCAACGCTCATGCCTGTTGGGTGTCTCGCGCGCGAAGGTTCTTACGCGGTAAGAAGCGGCCCGTTTGGGAACACATACCGCATGTGAGGGACTTCCAGGTCGTGATCGTCGGCGGAGGCCTGTCCTCCGCCCGGGCGATCAAGTCGTACCGCGAGGAAGGCGGAGAAGGCGGGATCGCGTTGATCTCCAAGGATGTGACGCTCCCGTACCACCGCCCGCCGCTCTCGAAGAAGTTTCTGCGCGGCGAGACGAATGAGGAGCCGCTCGTCGAGGACGAGTCGTTTTACGCCGACCACGACGTGGAGGTCCTGCTGGGGACGGCGGTGCGCCTGGTGGACACGCGCGAGCAGATGGTGCAGACGGACGGCGAGCAGATGCGTTACGCGCAACTACTCCTTGCGAGCGGCGCCTGGCCCCGCCGGCTCCCGGTTCCCGGCGCCGATCTGGAGGGCGTGTTGACGCTCCGAACGGTCGACAACTCGAAGGCGATTCGGGAGGCGGCCGCCTCCGCCGAGCGAGTCGCGATCGTCGGCGCGGGCTTCATCGGCATGGAGGTCGCGTCCTCGCTGAACCGGATCGGCAAGCAGGTCTCGCTCGTGCATCTCGGCCGCTGGCTCTTCGACCAGCTCGGCGTCGAGCAGCTGAGCGACGAGCTCGCGGCGCTCTACGAGTCGAAGGGCGTCGACCTAGTCCTCGGGAACGAGGTAGAGGCGTTCCATGGGAACGGCCGGTTGGAGCGCGTGACGACGAAGAACGGCAGGGAGGTCGAGGCCGATCTCGCCGTGATGGGAGTCGGCGTCGATCCGGTGACGGAGTTTCTGAACGGTAGCGGTGTCGAGATCGACAACGGGATCGTCGTCAACGAGCGCTTCGAGACAAACGTCCCGGACGTGTACGCGGTCGGGGACGTCGCGAACTTCTTCGATCCGCTGTTTCAGCGGCGGCGACGGATCGAGCACTGGTCGAACGCCAACTACCAGGGAACCGAGGTCGGCAAGGTGCTCGCCGGCTCTGACGGCGGCTTCGACACCGTCTCGACGTTCTTCACCGAGATCTTCGGGATCACGATCAGGGTGTTCGGCGACGCGCGGCGGGATTCCGAGGTCGTCGTGCACGGCTCCCTCAACGACGGAGAGATGTTCGCGCTCTACGGCGATGAGAACGGGGAGGTCACCGGAGCGCTCAGCGTCGGCCAGTCAGAGGAGGTCGAGGGGCTGCTCAAACAGCAGATCGTCGCGCATGCCCCGTTGAACGCGCTGCTGAACGAGTTCTAGGAAACGAACTCGTCGGCGACGGAAAGCGCCTCGTCGAGGATCGCGATCCCCTCGTCGAGCTCCTCCGTCGTGATGTTGAGCGGCGGGCAGACCATGACGACGTTCCAGTGCGTCATCAGGTAGAGCCCGCGGTCGAGCGCCGCCTTCGCCATTCGCGCGACGGGGGCGAACGCCTCGCCCGTCGCGTTGAAGGGGACGAGCGGCTCGCGCGTCTCGCGGTCGCGCACTAGCTCGATGCCCCAGAAGCATCCAAGGCCACGGACGTCGCCAATCGACGGATGACGTTCCTGCAAGCCGCGGAGCCGCTGCTCGAACTCCGGCGCCATGGCCGCGGCGTGGTCGACGATCGCCTCCTCCTGGAAGGCCTCGATCGATGCCACCGCCGACGCGCAGGCC
>JBKPGE010000310.1:0-11202 GCA_046729215.1 Actinomycetota bacterium
CGGCGGCTCCACCTGGACGGCGCCGGTCGTCGTGAACGACAACGTGGACACGCCGGGCCTGTCGACCGACCAGTTCCAGCCGACGGTCGCGGCGGGGCCGACTGGTGCGGTCGCGGTCGCGTTCTACGACCGTCGTGAGGCATGCCCGACCGACCCCAGCGTCCTTCCGGCCGACGTCGCCCGGGTGAACTTCTGCATCGACACCTCACTGCAGGCCTACAAGGACAACGGCGCC
This sequence comes from Actinomycetota bacterium, assembly GCA_046729215.1. GTDB lineage: Bacteria > Actinomycetota > Thermoleophilia > Gaiellales > Gaiellaceae > JACDAN01. Next base: position 236 of record JBKPGE010000310.1, read on the forward strand.
GGCGCGGTGCCGGTCGGCGCGAACGTGCGGATCTCAGACTTCACGTGGGTGCCGGAACAGCCGGGCCAGCACCTCGAGGGTCTCTCGCAGTACCCATGCGCCAGCGCCAGGGACCCCTGCCCGACCGGCAGCGGCTTCATCGGCGACTACTTCGCGCTCGCCATCTCCGGAGGGAACATCTACGCGCTCATGGTCTCGACTCACTACCCCCTCAATCGTGACCGGAGACGAGGGCGGCCCCATCTACTACCAACAGCAGGTATTGGCCACGGTGCCGCGCAGCGCCTTCGGCACCGGCTACTGAGATTCAGAGGGGCCGGGCAGTAGTCTGCCCGGCCCCTCTCCCCGAGCGGTCTCCAGGCGCGGCGCCCCGGCCTTCCTCCACGCACCAGCTCCGACAACGGCACAACGAGCGCCGGAATCGGCCCGCGCCAAGCTTGTGAATGCCGTCAAAATCGCCAGCGCCTCGTCCGGACGAGTAGCCAGGAGCACCTTCGTTCAGCTGTTTGCGCTCGCTGACGGCGCCGCTCATCGCCCTAGCCATGAACGCGCTCATGCTTGCGACCGCGTTTGGCGTCGTGATCCCGATCCTCCAGAACGGCCAAGTTGAAGGCGCTGTTGAGGAGTGCGATGTGGGAGAAGGCCTGGGGGAAATTGCCGAGAAGGCGCCTGCGGCGGGGGTCGTACTCCTCGGCGAGGAGGCCAACGTCATTGCGTATGCCGAGCAGACGTTCGAAAAGCACAGCTGCCTCGTCGATGCGACCGTCGAGGGCGAGCGCGTCGACGAGCCAGAATGAGCAGGGCAGGAAGGCACCCTCTCCGTCCGGCAGGCCGTCGATGCCCTGCTGGCTTTGATACCGGACCAGGAAGCCGTCCCACGAGAGCCGCGCCTGCACGACCTCGAGCGTGCCGCGGACGCGGAGATCCTCGGGTGGAAGGAAGCCGACCTGCGGCAACAGCAGCAGGCTTGCGTCGAGCTCTGAGCTGCCGTATGACTGCGTGAACGAGCCGAGCTCGTCGTTCCACGCCTCACGGCAGACCTCGGCGTGGATCTCCTCTCGGATCACGCGCCAACGCTCGACTGGCCCTTCCCGGCCAAACTGCTCGCAGAGCTTGATCCCGCGGTCGAAGGCAACCCAGGCCATTACCTTCGAATGCGTGAAGTGTCGCCGCTCGCCGCGGACTTCCCAGATCCCTTCATCCGGTTGGCGCCAGCGCTGCTCGAGCAGCCCGAGCACGTGCCGGCCGAGCTCCCAAGCGGCCAGCGAGGCGCCAACGTCGTGCGTGCGCGACTGATACATCGCGTCCATCACCTCGCCGTAGACGTCGAGCTGCTCCTGCTCGGCGGCGGCGTTGCCGACCCGTACCGGCCGGGACTCTTCGAAGCCCGGCAACCACTCGACAAGCCACTCCGGCAACCGCCTTTCTCCTGCGACCCCGTACATGATCTGGATCGCGTCCAGGTCGCCGGCCGCCGCCCGCAAGAGCCAGGCGCGCCAGGCGCTCGCCTCCTCGCGGTAGCCGGCGTTGACGAGCGCAAGCAGGGTCAGCGCCGCGTCGCGCAGCCAGCAGTAGCGGTAGTCCCAATTACGCTCGCCGCCGGGCCACTCAGGGAGCGAGGTCGTCGGCGCGGCGACGATGCCGCCCGTCGGGCGGAAGGTCAGGCCCTTGAGGACGGCAAGTGATCCCAGGACCGCGTCCCGGTGCGGCCCCGTGTAGCTGCAGCGCGAGGACCATTCCCGCCAGAAAGCCTCCGTTTCGCGGAGCGCGTCGACCGGCTCGACCGGCGTAGGGCGGGGTACATGCGACGGATACCACGTCAGCGTGACCCCCACACGCCCACCTGGGCCGACCTCGAACGTGGACACCGTCGCCGTGTCGTCGTCGACCGCGGCGACGGGCACTCGTACTGCGATCGCGTCCGGTCCGGCAGTCGCCACATATGCGTCGTCGCGACGACGCAGCGACGGGACGACCCGCCCGTAGCCGAACCTAACGACGAGCTCGGAGCGCACGGCGACGCGACCCGAGACTCCCTCCACGATCCGGACGATCTCGGGTGCCACCTTGCGAGGCGGCATGAAGTCGACGACCCGGATCTTCCCGTCGCGGGTCGTCCACTCCGTCTCGAGCACGAGCGATCCGGCGCGATAGCGGCGCGTCGGCTCGCCCTCCTCCGCGGGGGCGACTAGCCAGCGGCCGTGCTCAGGGCCGCCGAGCAGCGCTGCGAAGACGGCATCGGAGTCGAAGCGTGGGAAGCAGCACCAGTCGATCGATCCCCTCCGATGAACGAGCGCCGCTGTCTCCAGGTCGGAGAGCAAGGCGTAGTCCTCGATCATCCGCCGCACGGCTCAATCGGCTCAGGCAAGTTGCTCTGAAGCGCCGCATTTCCCGACCGAGAATGCGGTGCAGGGAGCGGGCTCCGCGGAAGCCTCCTCGAGTTCGTCCGGAGCGGCCTCGGGTGCCTGGACACGGAGCAAGGCGGCGCCCAGCACAGCGGCGGCCGCGGCGAAGAAAGCGCCGACGAGGAACGCGAGGTGGTAGCCGCCCGTAAGCGCCGCTGCCTGACCCTCTCCCTCGGCGAGGAGCGTGTCAGTTCGCGACGCGGCGAGGCTCGCGAGCACGGCGAGCCCGAGTGCGCCGCCCATCATGAAGGAGGTGTTGACGAGCCCGGACGCAAGTCCCGCCTCCGTCGGCTCGACGTCGCCCATCGCCGCGAGCAGAACCGGATTGAAGGCCGTTCCAGCGCCGAGACCGAGCAGGATCATGCTCGGGAGGACGTCGGTTGCGAAGTTGCCGTCGACCGGTGCCCGCGCCAGGAGCAGCAGCCCGAGTGCGGCGAAGAGCAATCCGGCGGTGAGTGGAGGTCTGATGCCGAAGCGCAGGACGAGCTTCGCGGACAGGCCGATCGACATCGCGCCCATGACCAGGTTCCCGGGCAAGAACGCGAGCCCGACCTGGAGCGGGCTGTAGCCGAGCACGAGCTGGAGGTAGAGAGCCGAGAGGAAGAACCAGGCAAACATCGCACTGGCCCACAGGACGCCGACAGCGTTCGAGACGGCGATGTTGCGAAGCCGGAAGAGGCGGAGCGGGACGAGTGGCGAGCGCACGCGCGCCTCGATCACGAGAAAGCTCGCAAGCAAGACGGCGGAAACCGCGAGCAGACCGAGCGTCCGCGCCGTCAGCCACCCGACCTCGTTGCCGTTCACGATCGCGTACACAGCGATCATGAGCGACGCCGTCACCGTCACCGCGCCTGCCACGTCGAGCCGTTGCGCGGCGGTCGCGCCGCGTTCTCCCGAGATCACGACCATTGTCAGGACGACAACGAGCACGCCCACGGGCACGTTGACGAGGAAGATCCAGTGCCAGTCGAGGGCGTCCGTGAGGATGCCTCCGAGGAGGACACCGAGCGAGCCGCCGCCCGAGGCGACGAAGCCGAAGATGCCCATCGCCTTCGCCCGCTCGGTCGGTTCGGTGAAGAGCGTCATCATCAGCGAGAGGGCAACTGCCGAAACAACTGCGCCGCCAACGCCCTGCACGGCGCGCGCGGCGACGAGCATTGACTGCGAGTTCGCGAAGCCACACACGGCCGACGCAGCCGTGAAGAGTGTGACACCGGCAATGAATAGCCTCCGATGCCCGAACAGGTCGCCGAGCCGGCCGCCGAGAAGCAGGAAGCCTCCAAAGGTGATCAGGTACGCGTTCACGACCCATGCGAGCGACTCCTCCGAGAAGCCGAGGTCCACGCGGATCGACGGGAGCGCGACACCGACGATCGTCACGTCGAGGACGATCATCAGGTCGCCCAGGCAGAGGATGAGGAGCGCGAGCCAGCGCCTGTCGATGCTTGAGGTCCGGCCTCCGGCCTCGGCGTGCGCGATCCCGACGTGAGCGTCCGTCCCCGTCGTCGTCACACTCCTTGAGACGGCCCGCCTGCGGTTTTGTACGTGCGCAAGGCGACGACCTTGGGGAGCGCGTTCATCCGAACGGCGAACTCGTCTTCGGTTTCCTCCGTTGACGGCCACGCGTCCGCGAAGCCTTCGAAAGTCACGCGCTCGAGCAGCAGCGCGGTCACGTTTCGGCTGAGACCACCTTGCGCATCTCGTACCTCCTCCTATAAGGCTGCCAGGCCGGCGATGGTGCCCGCGCTGGGTGCGCGAGTCGATTACCTGTGAGGTAAGACTCAGTTGACCCACGGGGTGGTCGCCAACGGACCAGTCGCCGCTAGGGTCTCGGCATGGCGCTCCCTGAGGGTGCACCATCAGCGGGGACGCTGTTACGTGAGTGGCGGCAGCGGCGCAACCTCAGCCAGCTCGAACTTGCCCTGCGATCGGCGGTCTCGGCGCGGCATCTCAGCTTCATCGAGACGGGACGCACGCGGCCGAGCCGCGAAATGGTCCTTCACCTCGCCGAGCGCCTGGACGTTCCGCTGCGAGACCGCAACCGCCTCCTCCTGGCCGCCGGTTTCGCCCCCGTATTCGGCGAGCGCTCGCTCGATGAGAGCGACATGGCGCCCGTCCGCGAGGCAATCGAGCGCTTCCTCTCCGTCCACGAGCCCTACCCGGCAGTGGTCGTCGATGGCCACTGGAACATCGTCGCCTCGAACCGCGGCATCGCCTACGTCACCCGCGGTGTCGCGGCTGAGCTCCGGACGCCGCCGGCGAACGCACTCCGGATCGCGCTGCACCCGGACGGCCTGGCGCCCCGGATCTCTAATCTCGCCGACTGGAGCGGCTACCTGCTCGCGCGGCTCCGCCGCGAGGTCGAAGCGACGGGCGATCCCGCCCTCGAAGCGCTCTACCTGGAGCTCGCCGCCTACCCCGGAATGGCCACTGACGACGATCGCGCGGACGCACCGACGCCGAACGAGATCATGCTCAAGCACGAGCTCCGCCTCGGCGGCACAGACCTCGCGCTTTTTTGCACCTTCACCACCTTCGGAACGGCCCACGACCTCACACTCGCCGAGCTCACGATCGTCGCCTTCTATCCAGCCGACTCGCAAACCGCGGAGGCCCTAACCGAAGCCGTGAGGGAAGACTCAACTGGCTAGTCACGGTCAAGGAGGCCTTGGGTCTTGGCGGTGCAGCGCACGCCGCCGTGATTACGTCCCCGCGAATACCGACCAGATCAGCACGTCGAGGATTCGTACCTCTGTCAACTGGTGCGTCTGGTTCGCGACTTCTCGCTGGATCTCGTGCAGCACCCGGAGGTTGCGATCCAGGTCTCGTTTGTAGCTCCGGACGAGCGCGGTTGCACCCTCAGCGAACCACCCCGAAGAGCTCGCCGCGGGGTCGTCCCTCGTCAGGTAGGCCTGGACGATGCTGTCGAGCATCGGGATCAGCGCCGGCCGCTTCCTGTGCAGCGCCTTCGTCATCTTCGAGTAGCCGACTCCGCGGAGGTCTGCGAACGCGTCGAAGAGCTGCGTGAGTGGGATCCAGGGGACCGCGTCTGTCGCGTCCGCCAACGACGAATCAGGGTGGATCCTGCGCAAGGCGCGTTCGATCGCAGTGCGCCGTTGGAGAATCGCCGCGATCTCGGCCGCCGAGATGCGCGCACCGCCGCGGTTCGCCCCTCTCAGGTCACTCTCGTCGAACGATGTCGAGCCGAAGGCCTCGAAGCTCTCCCGGGTGGATTACACCTCGAGGAACTCGAGCGCGACCCCGAGTGGGTTGCCGACGCCGATACCTCCACGAAGAACGATCGTCCCCACAGTTCGAGGAGTAGCAGGAGACACGCGCTTGGAGCAGCCGAGGCAGCAGCTTGACCCGACGTCGAGCCGGGCGACCTCCTCGAAGCTAAGGATGGTTACCGCGGAGCGGCGGCGTCGGTTAGCTCACTGCCGCGGCGATCGGCTCGGCGCTGTGCTCTAGCTCCAGGCACAGCTCCTGCGCCAGCTCGACAAAGGCCTCGGCTGCGGGCAGTCGGTACCGGTCGCGGTGCCACGCCATCGCGATCACGCGCGGTGGCACCTTTGGGCTAAGCGGCAGGGCGACGACCCGCTCGTCGTTCGAATCAACGGCGAGCTCTGGAAGCAGTGCAATCCCGGCCCCGGCCGCGACCATGCCGTGCACGATGTTGTTCTCGTCCAGGTTGTAGACATAGTTCGGCTCGAGCCCGCGTGCGCGGAAGTGCGCGTGTATCTGCTCGAGGCTCGGGCACAGCCGCGGCGCGATCAAGGGCAAGCCGGCGACTTCGGGCAGCGGCGGCGCGTCGAGTCGGGCTGCGAGTGATGAGTCGCGCGGAACGAGAAGGACCCACGGATCACGCATCAGCTCCACCATCGCGAACGGGCCCTCGCGCAGTGGGGGCATCGCGAAGGTCAGATCGAGGTCGCCACGCTCGACGGCGGCCAGCAGAGAAGGATCCGACACCGATTCCTCCAGCTGAACCTCTACACCCGGCCACGCGGCCGCGAAACGGCGGAGCAACGTCGGCAGGACGCGGGCGCCGACGCTCTGGAAGGTGCCGACGCGAAGCCTCCCGGCTCCACCATCGACGATCGCGGCGACGTCAGCCTCCGCTGCCTTCAGCCGCGCCATGATCGCCTCCGCATGAAGGAGGACGAGCCGGCCGGCGTCTGTCAGCGACACCGCGCGCGGACCGCCGGGCCGTTCGATCAGCTTCGCGCCGACCAGACGCTCGAGAGTCGCGATCTGCTGCGAGATCGCCGACTGCGTGTAGCCAAGGCGCGCCGCGGCACCGCGGAAGCTCGCCTCCTCGGCGACCGCCTCGAGCGCCGCCAGATGGCGCAATTCGATCCCGAGCCAGCGATCGAGTTCCATGATCATCATGAACGATAGCTGGATTTGTGCTTATCAAGCACACTCAGGCAATGTGTGTTGATGGGAGTCTTGATCCTGATGGTCTTGGTGCTCGTGCTTGGCCCGCTCGCACTCGTCTACGGCGTCGATTCCCGACGCTCGGACGGGCGCAGCTGGTGGCCTGGCGACCGGCGCGCGCACTGACGGCCGAACCGATCGGCGGCACAAACGGGCATAAGAGCTCGAGGCCCGGCGCCAGCCCCGATTGAAAAGAGACCACCAACCGGGATAGCCTCCCGCCGATGGGAGCGGCAAGACGAGCACGCGATCCAGATGAGCGCCCTTCGCTTCAGATGCTCATGCGGCGTTCGTGGGAACGGCCGACTCAGAGTGATTGGGCTGCCGTCCTCGCGACGCTTCCCCTTTTCTCGGGGCTGAGCAAGCGTCAGCTTCGCGCCCTTGCAAAGCTCGCGATGGTCGTCGACTACTCGCCGGGAGAGGTCATCGTCCAGACCGGCGACCGAGGCGATTCGTTCTATCTGATGCTCGAGGGTCGAGCTCGCGTTCTCGGCAAGTCGCGGGTCTTGCGGCCGGGCGACTTCTTCGGCGAGATGGCACTGGTTGACGGCGGCCCCCGGTCGGCGACGATCACCGCGACGAACGCCGTGCGAGTGATGAACCTGCCTCGCCGCGCGTTCTTGAGGGCGCTGAAGCAGGATCCGCAGATCGGCCTCACGATCATGGAGACCCTCGCCGGGCGCGTGCGACGACTCGAACGAGCCACTTCCTCGTAGCTCAAGCCATAACGGATTGCTTGCACCGGAAGACGTTCGAAGGGTCGTACTTCGCCTTGACGCGCCGTAAGCGGTCGTAGTTCGGCCCGTGGTACGCGCGAGCCCAGTCGGTGAGGTCCGGATCGGGGAAGTTGGCATAAACACCCCCCGATCCATAGGGATGCAGGAGCGCCCAGGATCGTTTCAACCAGTCGCGCGGGGCGTCGCCCTCGAACGTGAGGTCGGGGTCGATGACGAGTAGGTGTTGGATCAGGAAGAGCTCGTCGCGGTGAGGGAAGGCGGTGGCGTCAGTCCGCACTCTGTTGTATGCCCCACCCCAGGGCGTAAACGTGACCTCGCGCGCTTCGCCGCCACCCAATGACCCTGAGAGGTTTCCCACGAGCGCGGCGATCGCCTCCGGAGGCAGCGGCCGACGGAAGAACTCCGATTTCGTGAAGAGGTGACCGCGCGGCCGCTGTTCTGGAGAGACGTGTTCGTCAGGAGCGCTCGCGGTTCCGAGCTCGTCGAGGTATCGCTTCGCCTCTCGGTAGCGCATGTGACGCTGAGTCGCCGATGTGGGTTCCGCGCCGGCCTGAGCAACCAGTTGGTCGAGGAGCACAGCGGCGTCGGCTTCGCTGCCGTGCCAAGCACCGATCAACTCGACAAGAGGCAGCTCGCCGTCGCCACGCGCGGTTAGTCGCAGGGTGGCGTCGAGCTCGTCGGGTCCGGTGGGCACCGACGCCAGCCAGGCCTCGACCAACGCTGCGGCGTATGCCAATGGCCACGTTAGGTGGAAGATCGTTGTGGCCGGCGCCTGCACGGTCCGAAAGACGAACGAGGTGACGACGCCGAAGTTGCCACCGCCGCCGCCACGTAGCGCCCAGAACAGCTCTTCATCGTGGTGCTCGTCGCAGTGGACAAGCCTGCCATCGGCCAACACGACATCGGCTTCGAGGAGGTGGTCGCAAGTCAGCCCGTACATGCGGCCGAGGATCCCGATTCCACCGCCGAGGGCGAGGCCGCCGATTCCGACCGAGGGACCGCAGCCGGCGGGGATGGTGAGGCCCTGCTCGTGCAGCGCGTCGTAGAGATCGCCGAGCCGAGCGCCCGCTCCGACAGTTGCGAGGCCGTCCGCGAACGACACAAATGACATCGGGGTCACGTCGATGACGATCCCCTGGGTCACGGAGCGGCCGGCTACGGAGTGCCCCCCGCTCCGGACTGCGGTCTCCAGACGGGCCCGCCCTGCGAACGCGATCGTCGCGGAAACGTCGTCGGGGGACCTACACAAGACGACCGCCGCTGGTCGCACATCATCGAAGCGCGCCATCGCCGACTTGCGCACCGATTCGTACTCCGGAGAATCCGGGAGAACGACCGCGCCGCCGATCGCCCCTTCGAGAGCTTCCCAGTCAGCAGTTCTACGTGTCATGCGAAAGAGAGGTGCGGGTCGGCCGAATGATCGGGTTTTGTTTGTTCCGCGCGCGTGTGTAACAAAAAAGGGCGAGCGCGGTCGCTGGACAGGTGAGGCCCGCGTGCCCCGGGCGACTGCTCTCGCCAGGGGTCTAGCCTTCGCGGTGGTGCGAGCACCACTAACCATTGCTGCTGCTCAGCCGGCGTGCACGGCCAAGGACGTGCGTGCGAATGCACTCGAGCACGCGCGCATCATCCGCGCCGCTGACGCGCAGTTGGTGGTCTTTCCAGAGCTGTCTCTGACCGGCTACGAGCTCGACGCCGATGTCCTGTCGCCGGACGACGAGGAGCTGGACGTAATGGTCGAGGCGTGCAAGGAGACCAGAGGCGTCGCGCTGGTCGGCGCTCCCGTCGAGGACGAGGACGGGAAGGCACACATCGGCATGCTGCGCGTAAGGTCCGGCGGCGTCGAGATCGCCTACCTCAAGTCCCATCTCGGGGGCGACGAGCCGACCCGCTTCACGCCCGGCAACGGACCCGCGGCAATCGAGTTAGACGGCTGGCGCGTCGGACTCGGGATCTGCAAGGACACCGGCGTTGAGCAGCACGTCGCGGACAGCGCAGCCCTTGGTCTGGATCTGTACGTCGCAGCGCTCGTGCACCGTTCGGAGGAACGCGACATGCAGGAGGAGCGTGGCCTCAGGATCGCGCGCGAATGCCAGGCCTACGTCGCGTTCGCCAGCTTCGCCGGGCCGACGGGCGGCGGCTTCGACCGGACAGCGGCGCAGTCATCGATCTGGGCGCCGGACGGCACGCTCCTCGGGCGCGCGGGAGTCGAACCGGGCGAGTTCGCGCGCGCGTTGCTGACGTAGGTTCCTCACCCGGCCTCCGTGAGCTGTTCCGGCGGGCCCTCTACAACCTCGCCGTGAGTCGCCTCGACCGAGTCGGCGAGTCCTCGGAGCAGGACCGCGCTCAGCACAGCCGCTCCGGCAGCGAATGCAGCGCCCACGAGAAACGCGACGTGGTATCCGCCGGTCAGCGCGCCGAGCTGGGTCTCTCCGGAGGCGAGCAGGGTCTCGGTTCGTGAGGCGGCGAGGCTGGCGAGGATCGCCAAGCCCAGAGCACCGCCCATCATGAACGACGTGTTGACCACGCCTGACGCCAGCCCGGCGTCACTCGGCTCGACGTCGCTCATCGCCGCGAGCAGCACCGGATTGAGGGCCATGCCGGAGCCGAAGCCGAGAAGGATCATGCTCGGGAGCACGTCCACGATGAAGCTGCCGTCGACCGGGGCTCGCGCGAACAGCGCCAACCCTGCTGCGGCGAGCAGCAGCCCCGTCGCAAGCGGTGCCCTGATGCCGAAGCGCAGCACGAGCTTGGCGGACAGACCGAGCGAAAGGACGGCCATGATCAGATTGGCCGGCAGGAAGGCGAGCCCGACCTGCAGTGGGCTGTAGCCGAGCACGAGTTGCAGATAGAGGGCCGAGAGGAAGAACCAGGCAAACATCGCGGCCGCCCACAGGACGCCGACGACGTTCGAGGTCGAGACGTTTCGCAGTCGGAAGATGCCGAGCGGGACGAGCGGCGCCAACGCCCTCGCCTCGATCGCAAGGAACGAACCCAGGAGCACGCCAGCAGCAGCCAGCAGTCCCAGAGTGCGAGCAGAGGTCCACCCCACGTCGTTGCCGTTCACGATCGCGTAGACCGCGAGCATCAGCGAGGTGGTGACGGTGACGGCGCCGGCGACGTCGACCCGCCGTGACTCGGGCGCGACGTGGTCTCCTGGGAGCACGAGCCTCGATAGGACGAGGACGGCGATCCCGATCGGGACGTTTACGAGGAAGATCCAGTGCCAGTTCAGGGCGTCAGTCAGGATTCCGCCAAGCAGCACGCCGATCGTCCCACCACCCGCGGCGACGAAACCGAAGACTCCCATCGCCTTCGCGCGCTCCGTCGGCTCGGTAAAGAGCGTGACGATCAGCGAGAGCGCGACCGCCGAGGCAATGGCGCCGCC
>JBKPGE010000311.1:0-4061 GCA_046729215.1 Actinomycetota bacterium
CGACAAAGCAGAGCGCGACGACCACGTCCTGCCGCGCGAGCGCCGACTCCTGCGAGTCGATGCGGAACGCGGCGAAGACCTGCCGTGGCACCCGCAGCACGGCCACGGCCCGCCGCCACCAGAGGCGCTCCACGCTAAGACCGAGGTCGAGCGACGACCGTGATCCCTTCCCTGAGTGTGCGCGGAACCACCGGTCCTAGCGCACGGAACGCCCGGTTCTTCCGGGAGCCGTGGTCGAAGTAGTTCGCCGTCACGAGCCTCGTGATCTCGAAGCCGGCATCCGTGAGCGCGGCACGCAGCTCGCCGACCGTGTACTCGTGGAAATGGCCCGGGTTCTGCGGCGTGCTGCGGATCGGCTCATAGGGGTTCCGCCCGACGATCATGCGGAGCCGCTTGGGAAGTGCCGCAGCGTTCGGGGTCTGGATGACGAGGCTGCCCCTGGGGCTCAGCCCACTGGAGAGGAATCGGAGCACCGGCACAAGGGCGACGTGCAGGTGCTCTATGACCTCTCCGCAGACGATGACGTCGTGGGGCTCGAGCTCGGGATAGTCCGAGTCGTTGAGGTCGAGCTGCGTGTGGTACTCCCCCTCACGGCGCGGGAAGCGATGATCTTCCCAGCCCAGCGTGTCCACTTGCGCAGCGGGGAGCGCCTCTCGCAGCAGCGCGCTTTCGAAGCTCGGGCCCACGACGAGGATGCGCCGTGGCGCGAGCGCCGTGATGAGGTCCAGCAGCAGCTCGTAGCGCCGGGCGTGCGTTCGGAGGTAGACCTCCTCTTCCGGCGTGTAAGAGCGCTCAGGCAGCGGCGGCGGCGTGTGAGGGTAATACGTCGCGCAGATACTGCCCTGTGAATGAGCCCTCGTCCGCCGCGACGTCCTCTGGTGTTCCCGTGGCGATGACCTCGCCGCCCGCCTCCCCGCCCTCGGGCCCGAGGTCGACGATCCAGTCGGCCTGCTTGATCACATCGAGGTTGTGCTCGATGACGAGCACGGTGTTCCCGTTGTCGACGAGCCGCTGGAGCACCTCGAGCAGCTTCTCGATGTCGGCGAAGTGGAGGCCGGTCGTGGGCTCGTCGAGGATGTAGAGCGTCCGCCCCGTCGCGATCTTCGAGAGCTCCGTTGCCAGCTTGACGCGCTGCGCCTCGCCGCCGGAGAGTGTCGTCGCCGGCTGTCCGAGCTTGATGTAGTCGAGACCGACGTCGTGCAGTGTCTGCAGGCGCCGCCGCAGCTTCGGGATCTTGGCGAAGAACTGCAGCGCCTCCTCGACCGACATGTCGAGCACGTCCGCGATCGACTTCCCCTTGAAGCGCACTTCCAGCGTCTCGCGGTTGTAGCGGCGGCCGCCGCAGGTCTCACACGGGACGTAGACGTCCGGCAGGAAGTGCATCTCGATCTTGATCGTGCCGTCGCCCTTGCAGGTCTCGCAGCGCCCTCCCCGGACGTTGAAGGAGAAGCGGCCCGGCTTGTAGCCACGCACCTTGGCCTCGGGCGTGAGCGAGTAGAGCTCTCGGATGTGGTCGAAGAGCTTGGTGTACGTCGCCGGGTTCGACCGCGGCGTGCGCCCGATCGGCGACTGGTCGATGTCGATGACCTTGTCGAAGCTCTCGATTCCCTCACATGCCTCGTGGTCGCCGGGCTTGACGCGCATCCGATTTAGGCGGTTGGCAAGCGCCTTGTAGACGATCTCGTTGACGAGGGTCGACTTCCCGGAGCCCGACACGCCCGTGACGGTGACGAGCTTCCCCAGCGGGAACTCGACGTCGATTCCCTTCAGGTTGTGCTGCGTGGCGCCGCGAACCCAGAACGAGCCGAGGTCCTCTGTGCGGCGCTCGGGGACGGCGATCTCCCGCTGGCGGGAGAGAAACTGGCCGGTCACCGATTCCGCGACGCCCTCGATCTTGCGCGCCGTTCCCTCGGCGACCACGTGGCCGCCGTGCTCCCCCGCTCCCGGCCCCATGTCGACGAGCCAGTCGGCCGCGCGCATCATCTGCTCGTCGTGCTCGACGACGAGCACGGTGTTGCCCAGGTCGCGGAGCCGCTCCAGCGTCGCGATCAGCTTCCCGTTGTCGCGCTGGTGGAGCCCGATCGAAGGCTCGTCGAGGATGTAGAGGACGCCGACAAGCTGCGAGCCGATCTGCGTCGCGAGGCGGAGCCGCTGTGCCTCGCCGCCCGAGAGGGTCGCCGAGGCGCGGTCGAGCTGAAGGTAGCCGACTCCGACGTTGTCGAGGAACGTCAGCCGTTCTCGGATCTCCTTGACGATCCGTGCGCCGATCAGCCGCTCGGTCTCGGTCAGCTCGAGCTCTTCGAGGAAGCCGAGCGCCCGAGTCACGGACATCTGTGTGAACTGGTGGATGTTCTTGTCGCCGACGGTGACCGCGAGGACCTCCGGCTTGAGCCGAGCGCCGCCGCATTCCGGGCACGGGCGAAAGCTCATGTACTCCTCGATCCGCTCGCGCATCGAGGACGAGTCCGTGTCTCGGTAACGGCGTTGGAGGTTGGAGACGAGGCCCTCGAAGGAGAGCATGTACGAGCGTTTGCGGCCCATCCGGTTCCGGTAGCTGACATAGACCCGCTCGCCGCCCGTTCCGTACAGGAAGAGATCCTGTTGCTCTTTGGACAGGTCCTGCCACGGCGCGTCCGGGTCGATCTCGTACCGGTCGGCGATCGCCTGGATCACCGCCTCGTACCAGTTGCCCTGGAGCGGCACGAGCGCCTCGGCAAGGGGCAGCGTCGGGTCGGGGACCAGCAGATCCGGATCGATCTCCTGCTGTGCGCCGAGGCCCGTGCACCTGGGGCAGGCCCCGTGCGGCGAGTTGAACGAGAAGACGCGCGGCTGGAGCTCCGGGAGTGAGACGCCGTGCTCGGGACACGCGAAGCGCTCGGAGAAGGTCAGTTGCTGTTCGTCGTCGATCAGGTCGATGACGACCAGTCCGTCGGCGAGGTTGATCGCCGTTTCGACCGACTGGAAGAGGCGGGTTCGGAGGTCCGCCTTCATGCGGAGGCGATCGACCACGACCTCGATCGTGTGCTTGAACTTCTTGTCGAGCGTGATCTCCTCTTCCAGGAGGCGCTGCTCGCCGTCCACCTTCACCCGGGTGAAGCCGTCGCGGCGGAGCTCGTCCATGAGGTCGCGGTACTCGCCCTTTCGGTCGCGGGCGACCGGGGCGTTGACGGTGAAACGCGTGCCCTCGGGGAGCTGCAGGATCTGGTCGACGATCGCTTCGATGCTCTGGCCGGCGATCGGGCGGCCGCAGACCGGGCAGTGGGGGCGGCCGACCCTGGCGTAGAGCAGACGGAGATAGTCGTAGATCTCCGTGACGGTGCCCACGGTCGAGCGCGGGTTCCTGCTCGTGGTCTTCTGGTCGATCGAGATCGCAGGACTCAGGCCGTCGATCGAGTCGACGTCCGGCTTTTCCATCATCTGGAGGAACTGTCGGGCGTACGCGGACAGTGATTCGACGTATCGGCGCTGACCTTCGGCGTAGATGGTGTCGAACGCCAGGCTCGATTTTCCGGAGCCGGAGAGCCCGGTTATCGTGATCAGGCGGTTCCGCGGGAGGCGGACGGTGATGTCCTTCAGGTTGTGCTCGCGGGCGCCGTGAACGACGAGTTCGTCCTGAGCCATAACCGGCCAGTTTAGCCGTGTGGGTGGCTGCGAACAAGTGTTCGGTTTGTCGGTTTTCGCCGCTTCGGCTCCAGCTCCACGGCCAATCCTCGGGGCGGTCGACGAGGCCGGCCCGAATGGGATTGGCCAGGACGTACGCGATCGTGTTCGCCAGGTACTCCTCTGTGTCGATCACCCAGGAGCTGAAGCGCTCGCGGAAGAGTGCGCCCTTGCGTTCGTGGCGAGCGTTGTGCTCGCGCGCGTAGTGGCTCTGGAACCACTGAACGGCTCGCGAGAGCTGCTCGGTCGTACCCTCCAGAACCGCGTGGTAGTGCGTGTCCATGAGGCAGTAGGCGTGTAGCGCGAGCCCGAAGCGAGGCATGGCGGCCAGGAAGAGCAGCAGAAACAACCGCCGATCCCTGTCCGTCCGGAAGAGCACGGTCTCTTGCACGGCGTGTGCC
>JBKPGE010000312.1:0-16514 GCA_046729215.1 Actinomycetota bacterium
GCTTCCTCGGGGGCGTCGTTCCGCCGTGACAGGGCGCGCATCGCGCTGAACCCCGCGATCCCGA
This sequence comes from Actinomycetota bacterium, assembly GCA_046729215.1. GTDB lineage: Bacteria > Actinomycetota > Thermoleophilia > Gaiellales > Gaiellaceae > JACDAN01. The sequence goes on from JBKPGE010000312.1 coordinate 65, forward strand.
CCCGTGTGATCCCCGCCTCGGTACCGCCCGCGAGCATCACATCGGCGCGCCCGAGCCGGATCGCGTCTGCGGCCTCGCCAATCGCCATGTTCGAAGCAGCGCAGGCCGTGCACTGGGACGACAGCGGCCCGCGGGTCCCGAGGTACATCGAAACCCAGCCGGCGCCCATGTTTGGGATGATCTGCGGGATCGAGAATGGGTTCACGCGGTCCGGCCCGCGCTCGAGCAGCGTCTCGAAGCAGTCCTGGAACGCCTTCAGGCCGCCGATTCCGGTCGCGATCGACCCGCCGATCCGGTCGGCATCGGCCTCGATGTCGAGCCCCGCATCGTCTCGCGCCTGGATCGCGGCGGCGACGATCATCTGCGCGAATCGGTCCATCCGCCGCGCCTGCTTCTTCTCGATCCAGTCCGTGGCCTCGAACTCCTTGAGCTCGCAGGCGAAGTGGACGGGATACTCGCTCGCGTCGAAACCCTTGATGTCCGCAGCACCCGAGCGACCTGCGGTGAGGTTCTCCCAGCTCGTCTCGACGTCGTTCCCGAGCGGGGACACAGCGCCCATCCCGGTGATCACGACTCTTCTACGCCCGTTGAGACTCATATTCCCAGCCCTCCGTCGACCAGCAGAACCTCGCCGGTCACGAATGATGCCGCGTCGGACGCGAGAAACCGAACTACGCCGGCGACGTCCTCGGGGTCACCGAAGCGTCCGAGCGGCGTGTTCTCGAGCATCGTGTTCCGGAGCTCCTCCGGCAACTCGTTCGTCAGGCGGGTCGAGATGTACCCCGGCGCGACGACGTTCGCCCGCACACCCCGGCTGCCAAGCTCGCGTGCCAGGGCCTTGGTGAAGCCGATGATCCCGGCCTTCGACGCCGAGTAGTTCGTTTGACCGGGGTTGCCGTGGACTCCGACGATGCTCGAGACGTTGATGATCGAGCCCGAGCGGCGCTTCATCATCCCGCGGACGACTGCGCGGCAAGTGTTGAACGTCCCACCGAGATTCGTCTCGAGCACCGTGCGCCAATCCTCGTCGGACATTCTTGCAAGGAGGCCGTCGCGGGTAACGCCGGCGTTGTTCACGAGAACATCGACATCGCCGGCCTCCTCCACCAGTCGCTTGGCCTCCTCAGGCTGAGACACGTCCGCCTGAACCGCTCGGCAACCGATCTCGCCGACAGCTGCCTCGGCCTCCTCGCCGCCGGCGCGATAGCCGATCACGACCGTGGCTCCTGCGTTCGCCAGTTCGGCCGCAATCGCACGCCCAATGCCGCGCGAGCCGCCGGTGACGAGCGCCGTCCGGCCTTCGAGGGAACAGAAATCAGCCACGGGGGTCTTAGACGGTCTCTTCGGCCTTCCGCAGCCCGGCCAGGTTGCTGACCGAGACGGTCCTGACGCTCCTGTCGATTCTCTTGACGAGGCCGGAAAGGACGTTCCCGGGCCCGACCTCGACGAAGGTCTTGACGCCCTCCTTCACGAGCCCGTGCGCCGCGTGCGTGAACTTCACCGGCGCCGTAATCTGCTCGACCAGCAGGCCGGCCATTCGCTGTGCCGGCTCGATCTTGGCAGTCACCGTCGACATGAACGGCGACACCGGATCTGCGAAGCGCACCTTGTCGACCGCGGGCTTCAGACGCTCCGCCGCCTTCGCGACGAGCGGGCTGTGGAACGCGCCCGAGACCTTCAGCCGGACCGTGCGCTTGGCGCCGAGCAACGACGCACGGCCGATCAGCTCCTCCACGGCCTCCTCTTCGCCCGAGACGACGATCTGGCCCGGGCAGTTGTAGTTCGCCGGCCAAACGCCCTCGATCTCGGCGCAGAGCGCTTCCACCACCTCGTCGTCGAGCCCGAGGATCGCCGCCATCGTCCCGTCGCTCTCCCGCGCCGCCTCGGCCATCGCGAGACCCCGCTCGCGAACCAGGGCCAGAGCCTCACCCGTGTCGATCGAGCTCGCAGCAGCAATGGCCGCGAACTCGCCGACGGAATGGCCGACGACGTAGTCGGGCGCGATGCCGCGCGATCGCAACGCGGCCAGGACGGCGAGGCTCGTGGCGACCAGAGCCGGCTGCTGAACATCCGTGCGCACGAGCTCCTGGAGCGGCGCCTCGAAGCACAGATGCTTGAGGTCAAGACCGGACGCGTCGCTTCCGACTCGAAAGACCTCCATCGCCTCGGGCACCGCCTCGGCGATCTCGCGGCCCATCCCTTCTTCCAGCGATCCCTGACCTGGAAAGCAGAACGCGATCATGTTTCCCCTCCGTTTGCCGTCCACTCCATCAGCGCCGAGCCCCACGTAAGGCCGGCACCCATGCCCGTCATCAAGACCGTCGTCCCCGGCTTGAGCCGCCCGTCCACCTCCGCGTCGGCGAGTGCGAGCGGGATCGAGCCCGAAGATGTGTTTCCGTACCGGTCCACATTCACGACGACCCGATCTTCCGGGATTCCCAGTTTCCGTGCTGCGTAATCGATGATCCGCGTGTTGGCCTGGTGCGGCACGTACACGTCGACGTCGTCGATCGTGCGTCCGACCTCCGCGAGGAGGGCATCGGCGGACGAGACCATGACTCGGGTTGCGAACTTGAACACCTCGCGGCCGTTCATCTTCACGAGCCCGTCCGGGTTGTCGAACATCCGCGAGCCGCTGCCGGGAAGCCAGAGGTGCTTACCGCCGCCCCCGTCGGCGCCGAGCTCGAAGCCGAGGAAGCCACCCTCGTCGACCTGTTCGATCACGACCGCCCCTGCGCCGTCGCCGAAGAGGACGAGCGTCGAGCGATCCGTCCAGTCGAGGATCTTCGAGAGCACGTCGCCGCCGACCACGAGCGCCTTCTTGGCGAGGCCCGCCGAGACCATCGCGTGGGCCTGCGCGAGTGCGTACACGAAGCCTGTGCAGCCGGCGAGCAGGTCGTAGGCGGCCGCGTCCGGCGCAGGCAGGAGGTCGCCGAGGAGCGAGCCAGTGGTCGGGAACATCATGTCCGGCGTGACCGTCGCCACGATGATCAGGTCGAGCTCCTCCGGCTTCACGCCGGCGCGCTCGAGCGCCGTCCGTGCGGCGGGGAGAGCGAGATCCGTCATGGCCTGCTCCGGCGCCGCGATGCGGCGCTCCTTGATGCCCGTCCGCTCCATGATCCACTCGTCAGACGTGTCGACGAGCCCGGCCAGCTCGTCGTTCGTCAGCACGCGGTCGGGCGCGTACGCGCCGAGGCCGGTGATCGACACCGGGGCACCGTTGGAACGTCCGATCACTGCTCGACCGCGAAAGTGAGGGTTCCACGCGCGGCGAGCGCGCCGTCGACGCTCGCCTTGGCCTTGCCGCGCCCGATCGGACCGCGTACACGCTCGAGCTCGCACGTAAGCTCGAGCTCGTCGCCCGGCTCGACGACGCGCTTGAACCGGACTCCGTCGATCCCTGCAAAGAGCGCCAGCTTGCCGCGATTCTCCTCCTCGGAGAGGACGGCTACGGCGCCGGCCTGAGCCATCGCCTCGACGATGAGAACACCCGGCATGATCGGGCGGCCCGGAAAGTGGCCCGCCAGGTACCACTCGTCGGGACGAACCCGCTTGCGGGCGACGACGCGCTCACCCGGCTCCAGATCCACGACCTCGTCCAGCAGGAGGAATGGATCACGGTGGGGCAGGATCGCTTCGATCTCTGCTTTCGTCAGGGACGACAATTCGGTGAGTCTAGTGGCCACCGCTTCTCTGGCACCCAAGATCGTCGAGCCGCTGTTGCGTGGCCGGTTCGGCCATCCGTACCTCTATTTCGAGCAGATCGAGTCCACCCAGCGCGAACTGCCCGTTGATGCTCCGGAGGGCGCCGTCGCCGTCGCCGAGGAGCAGACCGCCGGACGCGGCCGCCTCGGACGGTCCTGGTACGCGCCCCCGCGCACCTCCGTGCTCGTCTCGATCAACCTCCGGCCGCAGATCGATTCCGCGCGACTGCCGGAGCTCTCACTCGTTGCCGGCGCTGCTGCAGCGGAGGCAATCGCCGCGGAGACGGGTCTCGACCTCGAGGTGCGCTTCCCCAACGACGTGCTGATCGACGGCCGCAAGGTGGCGGGGATCCTCGCCGAGGCCCGCGACGATCGGGTCGTGCTCGGCATCGGGATCAACGCGAACATTCACCCGGACGAGCTGCCCGAGCCGGCCGCGACCTCGCTCCTGGCCGAAGCCGGCGCGCCGATCGATCGCGCGCGCCTGCTCGCCACGCTACTCGAGCGGCTCGAAGCGCACTACGACCGCTGGATCCAGAGTGCCTAGCTGGCGGCTACGGCAGGCGGCGGAGGCCGATCGGGAGTTCCTCTTTCGCCTCCACTGCGCGGCGATGCGAGAGTCCGTCGAGGCGCTCTGGGGCTGGGACGAGGAGCTCCAGCGGCGGATCTTCGACGAACGGTTCGCGGGCCAGCGGTTTCAGGTCATCCTGGTCGACGACGAGGACGCCGGTGTCCTCGACGTCCAAGAGCGCGGCGACGAGGTCTTCCTGAAGCTGATCGAGCTCCTCCCGGCCAATCAGGGCCAAGGAATCGGGACGTCGATCATCCGCTCGCTCCAGGCCCGCGGCAAGCCCGTCGCGCTTCGTGTGCTGACGACGAACCCTCGCGCGGCGGCGCTCTATCGGCGTCTTGGCTTCCGCGTCGTGAAGCGGACGCCGGAGCGCCTGTTCATGCGGTCTACCGAAGCCGAAGCTTCGAGCTGACGTTGCCGGCCTCGTCGGCGGCGTACATCACTACCCGTTTGGCGCCGGGAGCAAAGACCCGGAAGATCCCCGCCTTTGGCCGCCGGAAGGTGGTCGGAAGCCCATCGGCGACGACGGTGACTCGCGCGGGCTCGCTGAGCGAGACGCGGAGCGGTCTCCAGCTGACGCGCACGAGCTTCGGCCGGACCCGATCGACCCGCACGGGAACGACCTGCGTCACGGGGCCGGTGACATCGGTGACCATGAGCGCAACGTCGTAGTCGCCGTCACGAACCCCCGCTGCCCAGGTCAGCGTCTGCGGGCCGGCTAGAAGTGGCTCGTAGAGTGGCCGCACGATCTGCTTCCCGCCCTTCAGGACCTGGAGCCGCGCAAGGGCGGGCATGGCCAGATTGAAGACCACGTCGGCCGTGTCGTTCTTGCCGTCGCCGTTCGGGGAGAGCGCAGTCGGCGTCACGCTGTACCCCGAGAGGGTGCGAGAGACGATGACGTTCGTCGCCGCGCTCGCCTGGCGGCCGCGGGCGCCGCGCGCCGTCACGACGATCCGATACCGGCCGTCCGGGTAGTCGAACGCGTCCCAGACGAAGGAGCGGCTACCCGCGGGCTCCGCCGCGGCGTATAGGGTCGTGATCGGCTCCGCCTGGATGGTCTGCAGGTCGATCGTCACGTTCGCCGGCGCGCCGAGGCGGTACGAGATCCGCGTCGTGTCGGTGACGCCGTCGCCGTTCGGCGTGAACCCGGACGGCGCTGCGTGCAGCGCCGAAAGCGCGAGGGCGGCGGTCGGTGCCGCGAGCGTCCCGGTGGCCGAGCGCACGTTCGAAGCAGCGATGCGGTAGGTGTACGGCCCCGGGCCGGCAAGCCGCGAGTCCCATGTCCAGCGCACGGTCGAGCCCGTCCCAGTCCCGAGCGCCACCTGCTGGCGCGCCGAGTCGAACACCGTCACCGTCCAGGGCAGCGAGCTCGAGAGCTTGGCCGAGAAGCTGACGAGGCCGCGGACGGAACCCTCGACTTCAGGCGTGTACAGCTTCGGTAGTCCGGTCAGGGACGCCTGCTGGGCGATTGCCCCGATCTGGGCGTATAGGCCGGCTCCGGGGCAGCTCGTAAACCCCGTGTCCCTGTGACCGGAGACCGCTCGAAGCCATACCGACCGACCGCTTGCGAACTTGGGGTTGCCGCTGGAGATCGCCGACACCCGCGACAACGGATGAATGTGCGCCACGTCGAGGCGCCACGCGATGAGACGGGTGAGGGCCGAACGAGCCGCCGCGGAAGGCCCGGCCCCGCTGTACGTGCCGATCACAGCGATCCCGGACGAGCCGGTGTTGAAGCCCTGCGCGTGAGCACCGATGACGTTGCGCTCGATGCCGCCGTACCGCCCCTCGAAGACCTGTCCGAAGCGATCGACGAGGAAGTTGTAGCCGATGTCGTCCCAGCCGTTTCCGAGCACGTGGTACGTCATGATCCCGCGCACGATCGCGGCCGACTGTGCCGGTGTGGAAGGGCCGGCGCCGGCCGTGTGATGCACGATCACGTCGTTCAGCGTGCGCGCGTAGCTCGGGTTGTCGCGGCGAATGCGCTCGTTCGCATGCCAGGCCGTCCGCGTGATGATCGGCGGGGCGCCGGCCATCTGAAGCGAGCGATCGAGTGTCCGCTCCTCGGGGCTCCAGACGAAGCTCGCGCGGACACGCTCCACCCGCCCGCGCGTGCGCACCTGAACGCGGTCGGCGGTGTTCGTCCACCAGGGATTCCCGATCCGCCAGCCGGGCATCCGCCGCGCCTCGTCGGTCCCGCGGTCAGGGAGGTCCTCGGGCTCGGCGTCGACTTCATGCCACGCGGTCCAACCGGCTGGGCGCAGGACGCGAAAGGAGACGCGTCCGCTGCCGCGCCAGTGCAGCCCGAGCAGGTTGAACCGCTCCGGAGCCCGGGCCGCAGCCAGCGTTCGCGCGCCGTTGACGGGAAGGTCGCGCGTGACGATGGTCGCCTCCCCCCAGGCCGTAGCAGGGAACGCGAGGGCAACCAAAGCGGCGACGAGCAGCTTCATGCAGAGACTCGAAGCAAGGTTCGCAGGGCCGATCTGGCACCGCAAGCCCTCTTGATACGATCCTTACACTGTGAAAAGCCGCGCTCTGCGGGGATTTTTAGCCGCGTTCGCGGCAGCAGCCGTCGTTCCTGCAGCCCACGCCGCAACGCCGCCGGCTCCCGCCGCGAAGCCGCGCGTCCTCGCCGTCAAGTTCGACAACGACGTCAACCCGGTCACGGCGGACTACGCAATCGACCAGATCCACCGCGCCAACAGCGAGCACTACAACGCCGTCGTCATCCTGCTCGACACGCCTGGCGGTCTCTCCGATGCAATGAAGGACATCAACAAGGCCGAGCTCGCGTCCAAGATCCCCGTCGTCGTCTACGTCTCTCCCGAAGGTGCGCGGGCCGCATCGGCCGGCGTCTGGATCGGCCAGGCGGCGGACATCCTCGCGATGGCGCCGCAGACGAACATCGGCTCGTCCACGCCGATCAGCGTCGGCGGCGAAAACATCCAGAGTGACCTGCGCAGGAAAGTGGTGAACGACGCCGCGGCCTCGCTGCGCGCCCTCGCTCAGGCACACGGACGCAACGTGCACTGGGCGGACGCCGCAGTGCGCAGAGCTTCGAATCTGAGCGCGCGGGAGGCGCTGCGGATGAACGTGATCGACGTCATCGCCCCCACGCTGCCGGCGCTGCTGAACAAGATCGACGGGACGAAGACGGTGCCCAAGGGCTTCGTCATGCACACGGCCGACGCCGAGGTGACGAACGTCGACATGTCGCTCTGGAAGCGCATTCTCGACCTGCTCGTCGACCCGAACATCATCGCGCTGATGCTCTCGATCGGGCTCCTCGGCATCGTGGTCGAGCTCTGGAATCCCGGTCTCATCTTCCCCGGAACGGTCGGTGCGATCTCGCTGATCGTCGGCCTCTTCGGCCTTCAGGTCCTTCCGATCAGCGCCGCAGGGCTCCTCCTCATGCTGCTGGCGGCGGCGTTCTTCGCAGCCGAGCTGTTCATCCCCAGCCATGGCGCCCTCACGCTCGCCGGAGGGGTCTGTTTCTTCATCGGCGCGCTGATGCTGTTCGACCCCGCCGGATCGGCCTACCAGGTCTCGACTGCGGTCGCCTTGGCAATCGCCGGCACGCTTGCCCTGATGATGGCCTTCGTCGCCTTCAAGATCACGCAGGCACGCCGTGCGCCTGTCGTGACGGGGCAGTCGGAACTAATCGGACAGCTGGGCGTCGTCCGCGAGCAGCTCGACCCCGAGGGGCTCGTCTTCGTGCACGGCGAGCTCTGGCGCGCGCGCACTGACAACGGTGAGGCGGTCCCATCCGGACAGTCAGTGCGCATCGAAGGCCTCGACGACGCGCTGACGCTGACCGTGTCACCCGCATAGGATCTCGGCGTGGTCATCCTGATCGCCCTCGCAGCAATCGCGGTCATCGGGATCTTGCTGCTGTCCGCGTCGGTGCGGATTACGCGCGAGTACGAGCGCGGCGTCATCTTCCGGCTCGGGCGGCTGCGGTCTCCCCCGAAAGGGCCGGGCCTGTTCCTCCTGATTCCAATCGTCGACAAGATGGTTCGCGTCGACCTCCGCACGGTCACGCTCAACGTCCCGCCGCAGGAGGTCATCACCAAGGACAACGTCCCGGTCCGCGTGAATGCCGTCGCCTACTTCCGGATCATCGATCCCGAAAGGGCGATCGTGCAGGTCGAGAACTTCATGGTCGCGACCTCTCAGATCGCGCAGACGACGCTCCGCAGCGTTCTCGGGCAGCACGTCCTCGACGAGCTCTTGTCCGAGCGCGACAAGATCAACACGATCCTGCAGCAGATCATCGACGAGGCCACGTCCCCCTGGGGGGTCAAGGTTTCGATCGTCGAGGTCAAGGACGTCGAGATTCCTGCCGGAATGCAACGCGCGATGGCCCGCCAGGCAGAGGCCGAGCGCGAGCGGCGCGCGAAGGTCATCGCAGCCGAAGGTGAGTTCCAGGCCTCGGAGCGGCTGAAGGACGCCGCGCAGGTGCTGTCGGAGAACCCGATGTCACTCCAGCTTCGCTTCCTGCAGACGATGCTCGAGATCAGCTCGGAGCGCTCCTCGACGATCATCCTGCCGCTGCCGATCGAGCTCTTCAAGCCGTTCCTCGACTCGGTGGACGGCAGCCGCAGCTGACCGACATCCGAGAGGATCCGCTCACCGGCCGGCGGGTGCTGTTCGCCCCCGGACGAAGCGGACGGCCGGGCGCGTGGCTTCCGGAAATCGAGCCCGCGACCGAGCAGGAGCTCGAGTCGTGCCCGTTCTGCGCCGGTCGCGAGGACCGGACTCCGCCCCAGACGCTCGCACTCGGCGACCCGTGGCAGGTTCGCGTCGTGCCGAACCTCTATCCGGCCTTCGAGCGCCAGGAGGTCGTCATCCACACGCCGGAACACATCCGCTCGTTCGCCGAGCTCGGCAACGATCAGATTGGGCTGGTCGCGGAGGCGTGGGAGCAGCGCCGGTCCGCCGAGCCGGACGGCGAGCTGCTCGCGATCGTGAACGAAGGCCGGCTGGCGGGGGCCAGCCTCCCGCACAGCCACTCGCAACTGGTCTGGATGCCCGAGCCTCCGCCCGCCGTGGCGGCGGAGCACGCCGACCGGCTCTCGGAGCTCCTCGCAGACGAGCTCCTACGCCGCGGTGGTGTCGTCGCGGCGGTCCATCCGTGTGGGGCAGGGCCCTACGAGTGCCTGATCGGACCGCCCGACGGCCAAGGATCGCTCACCGACGGCCTCATCCTCCTTCGCGAGCTCGTTCGCCGGCTACGAGCGGCCGAAGGCGCCCGGCCGTGGAACGCCTGGCGCCACTCGGGGCCGCCGTGGCACATCCACTTCGCGCCACGCTTGACGGCGCTGGCGGCCATCGAGCTGGGCGCTGGAATCTTCATCAACGTCATGCCGCCCGAGCAGGCGGCCGAGAAGCTCAGACTCTCCTAGGCAGTTGCCGGGATAACGGACTCCGGGAGTCCGTGCTCCCGTTCGCGGAAGCGACGGGCGGCATCGATCGCCGCGCCCAGGTTGAGACCCTTGTCTTTGGCCTGCTTGATCAGCATCACCGTCTCGACCGCATCCATGTCGTAGATCCGTTGCTTTCGGCCCTTGGTCGGGATCTGCGCCTTGTTCGTCCAGTAATCGAGCTGCATTTTCGAGATCCCGGCAATCTGGCAGACCTGCCCGAGGTACAGCTCGACCTTGCTCAGATGCTCGGCAAGATCGATGGGCTCGAGGAGGTCAGCTTGGGTACTTGGGGGCATACATCACCTTTGTTTCGAATTAGATGGCGACCCCAGGTGAAGAAGATAACTCGGTCCCCTGCGGATGGGAAGACCAGGGTTGGGCGGCTAGGTTCCGGCCAGCTCTTCGGCAACCGGCTCTTGCTCCGCGTCGCCGTTGCCGTTGGTGCCCTCGACGACGGGTGCAAGCGTTGACACGTTTTCGCCCTCGCGGAGCCGCATCGCGATCACGCCCTGGGTCGCGCGGCCCATCTGCCTGATGTCGTCGACCGGCATGCGGATCACCGTTCCTCCGGTCGAGATCAGCATCACCTGATAGCCATCGCGAACGACCCGCGCGCCCGCCAGCTGGCCTTTTGCCTCGGTCAACTGCACGGTCTTGACGCCCAGGCCACCGCGTCCCTTGACGGGATACTCGTCTATGTGCGTCCGCTTGCCGTAGCCGTTCTCGGTTACGACGAGCAAGTCCGCGTCGTTCTCCGCGCGGTTGATCGCGATCACCTCGTCACCCTTGCGCAGGTTCATCCCGCGGACGCCACCCGTCGCGCGACCCATCGGCCGTGTGTCCCGCTCGTGGAAGCGGATCGCCTGGCCCTTGCGCGAGACCATGAGGACGTCGTCGTCGCCGTCCGTATGAACGACGCCGATCAGCTCGTCGTCGTCCCGCAGGTTGATGGCGATGATCCCGTCGGCCTTGAGCGGGGTGTTGTACTCCTCGAACCGCGTCTTCTTGACGATGCCGTTCTTCGTCGCAGCGACGAGATACTCCGCCTCCTTGAAATCGCGCGTCGCGATGACGGCGCGGATCGTCTCTCCCTGCTTGAAAGGCAGGAAGTTCGCAATCGCCCGGCCCTTCGCCTGGCGTGTCCCGAGGGGAAGCTCGTGCACCTTCAGCCGGTAGACCTTGCCGACGGATGTGAAGAAGAGGATGTAGTCGTGCGTCGAGGCTACGAAGAGATGCTCGATGTAGTCCTCGTCCTTGAGCTCCATGCCCATGACCCCGATCCCGCCACGTCGCTGCTCGCGGTAGGTATCGACGGGTAGCCGCTTGATGTAGCCCGAGCGCGTGATCGCGATGACCATGTCCTCTTCGGCGATCAGGTCCTCGAGCTCGAGCTCTCCCTCGGCAGCGACGATCTCCGTGCGCCGGTCGTCGGCCCTCGCATAGATCGACTTGATCTCCGACAGCTCCTCGCGGATCAGGCCGTCGATCCGCGCCTCGTCGCTCAGGATTCCGCGTAGCTCGGCGATGCGCTCTCTGAGATCGGCGAACTCGTCTTCGATGCGCTTGCGCTCGAGCCCGGTCAGGCGCTGGAGGCGGAGGTCGAGGATCGCCTGGGCCTGGATCTCCGTCAGCTCGAACTCTCGCTGGAGGCCGTCGCGCGCCTCATCCGGGTCGGCGGAGCCGCGAATCAGCGCGATGACGGCGTCGAGCTGGTCGAGCGCCTTCAAATAGCCCTCGAGGACATGCGCCCTCGCCTCGGCCTTGCGGAGCTCGAACTTCGATCGACGGGTGACGACCTCGCGCTGGAAGTCGAGGTAGTGCTGGAGCATGTCGCGGAGCGACAGCGTCCGAGGGACGCCGTCGACGAGCGCGACCGCGTTGAATCCGAAGGTCGACTGCAGCTGCGTGTGCTTGAAGAGCTTGTTCAGAGCGACCTGCGGCACGGCGTCGCGCTTGAGCTCGATCTGGATGCGCATGCCCGTGCGGTCGGAGTGGTCGGCGAGATCCGAGACCTCGGTCAGGACCTTGTCGTTGACGAGGTCCGCGATCTTCTTGATCACCCCGGTGTCCCCGCCCTTCTTGATGCCGTAGGGCAGCTCGGTGACGATGATCGCCGACTTGCCGCCGCGTAGCTCCTCGATGTGGGCCCGCGCGCGCATGATGATGCGGCCGCGACCCGAGCGGTAGGCCTCGCGGATCCCCTCCCGCCCGAGGATGATCGCGCCGGTCGGGAAGTCCGGCCCCTTGATGTGCCGCGTGAGCCGGTCGACGTCGATGTCGGGCTCGTCGATCATCGCGACAAGGGCGTCGATGACCTCGCTGAGGTTATGCGGAGCGATGTTCGTCGCCATCCCGACTGCGATGCCGGCGGAGCCGTTGACGAGCAGGTTCGGGAAGCGCGCTGGAAGTACCGAAGGCTCCCGCCGCGACTCGTCGTAGTTCGGAGTGAAGTCGACAGTGTCGGCGTCGATGTCGCGGAGCATTTCCGTGGCGATCCGCGACAGTCGCGACTCGGTGTTGTGGCTGACGAAGCCATTCGAGAGAAACGCGTGATCGTCGCTGTCGACTCGGAGCGAGTAGACCGGCTGAACGCCTGCATCCTCGACCGACTCGACGGTCGCGTAGAAGTAGTCGCCGGTTACCAGCGGCTCTACAACCCGCTTGACCTCCTCAGACTCGACTCGCTCGAGGATTGCGGTTCCGCCGCGCTCCAGCCGCTCGACACGGTCGATGTTGTTCCGCCGCAGCCAGCTTGAGTCCGTCTCGGATCGAATGTAGTCGGCGACGAAAGGGGCCTCGTCGCGGCTGAGGGCACGGCTCGTGTCGGGAATCTCGGCAAGATCAGCCTCCAATTTCTGCTGCTTGCGGCCGAGGAAGCCCACACGCCAAGCGAACAGCCGGCCATCACGGCGGTTGCTGATCACAACCCTGATCTCGCCCTTTTCGTAGCGGCAGAGGCGCGCAACGATCCCGAACTCGAGCAGGAGCAGCTGAACGTCCTTGGCCAGGTGCTCGCTGTAGGTCGAGTAGGAGATCTGGATCGAGCGGCGTGGCAGTAGCGAAGACGAGCCGTCACCCTCGAAGAGGGCCTGCAGGAACACGCGCTTGAACTCGAGCGAGCTCCGCCAGACCCGTTCTGGAATCCGCGTTTCCGCGCTTGCATGGCCGACCAGCTCGCCAAGTGGGCTGTCGATCAGCGAGGCTAGGTCTTGCACGTCGAGCTCGTGAATCAGGCTTCCAGACTTGATTCGGCGCTGATAGACGTACCGCGGCCCACCAACGACGGCGTCGTATGCGGTCAGAACCTGGTCGAAATACGACTTGTCGACGTCGTTGAAGCCGGCCCGGGTCTTACCGACCCATCCCTCCGAGACGAAGCCGCCGAATAGGAGAGCAATGTTGAGGTCTTCGTCGGCTGCCTCGCCGTGATTCGGACGCGGAGTCCGATTGATCAACACTCGGTCGCCGGGCTTGATCTCGTCGAGAAGCTTCCACAGCAGCAGAGGCACGCCGACCATGTCGACAAGACAGAGGACTGGATGGTTGTGCGTGCCGGCGAGCTCGAAGCCCTCCCGCGTCTTCAGCCGCAGCGTCGGGTGGTCGCCCGAGTGGAAGACCCTCGAAACCGAGACCGGTCGACCCAGCCTGTCGAGCACCTCGAACGCGGCTTCGCGCTCGGAGTTCGGCGGCGTCCGCCCGACGAGATCCTCAATCTTGACGGTCCCGTGCGGCGTCTGCACACGCGCGCCGGGAGCTAAGCAGTACCTCATGGCCGCCGCTGGATAGTCGTCGATGTTCCCGAAGTTGCCCTGGCCCTGGACGAGCGGGTACCGCATCGAGAACGGCTGCGCGAGCCGCACGAGCGTGTCGTAGATGGCGGTGTCGCCATGGGGGTGGTACGACCCCATGACGTCGCCGACGATGCGGGCCGACTTCTTGAACGGGCGGTTCGGCTGCATGCCGGCCTCGTGCATCCCGTAGAGGACGCGACGATGGACCGGCTTCAGGCCGTCGCGCACATCCGGGAGGGCGCGCGCGACGATCACGCTCATGGCGTAGTCGAGGAAGCTCGAGCGGAGCTCCTGCTCCAGCTCGCGCGACTCGATCCGGCCGGCGCCGAGCGGTTCGACGTTAGACACGGTCACCGCCTCGACAGGTCGTACTCACCGACCGCGAAAGCCAAGGGTCGCAAAGCCGCAGGCCGCGTTCGTAGCCGGAGGCTACGGGCGCGGTTGAGACTGCCGCGAGCCGCCACTTTGCCGCGCCTCGGTGAGTCCGAGCTGGCGAGGTCGGGGCCGTTTCAAACATCGAGGAAGCGAACGTCCCGGGCGTTCTGCTCGATGAAGAGCCGGCGCGGCTCGACCTGGTCGCCCATCAGCATGGAGAAGGCGAGGTCGGCGGCGGCCGCATCTTCGACGTCGACACGAATCAGCATCCGGTTCGCCGGGTTCATCGTCGTCTCCCAGAGGTCCTCGGCATCCATCTCGCCCAGACCCTTGAAGCGACCGACCTCGATCCCTTCCTTGGCGAGATCGATCGCCTGGTGGCGCAGCTGCTCGAAAGTGTCCGCCACACGACTCTTCTTTCCGAGCGAAATCTGGAACGGCGGCCGACCGATGAGCTCCTGCAGCCGCGCGTACTTCGCGGCGAGCTGAGCGTAGTGGGACGATGTGAGCAGCTCGGCGGGGACCGTGACGTGCTTCGCCGCACTCGTCTCCTTCTCCACAACCTTGACGCGGAAGCTGTCCTTGGCCGTCTCGACGAGGTCGAGCTCGTAGCCGTCCTTGTCGAGCCCCGCAAGGGCTCGCTCGAAGTCCGTCGCTGCATCGGGCGCCTCGAGCAGACGGTGCTCGACCAGGAAGTTGACAGGCTGGGCGCCATAGTCCGCGCGTAGGCGGGCCGCGTAGCCCTCGAGCTCGGCGAGCGGACCGGCGAGGCGACGGTACCGCGCCTCGGTCAGCTTCTGTGTCTGGCCGTCCCGGTCCGTGACCTCCATGTCCTTGATGCGCTCGCGAATGAGGAGATCCTCGAACTGGGACTCCTTCTCCACGTAGGTCTCCTGGTTCCCGATCTTCACGCGGTACAGCGGAGCGACTGCGATAAAAACGTGGCCCCGTTCGACGAGCTCGGGCATCTGCCGGAAGAGGAACGTCAGGATCAGCGTGCGGATATGGGCGCCGTCGACGTCGGCGTCGGTCATGACGATCACGCGGTGGTAGCGCAGCTTCGCGACGTCGAGCTCGTCGCCGATCCCCGTGCCGATCGCAGTAATCATCGCCTGGATCTCGGCGTTGGAGAGCACCTTGTTGATGCGATTCTTCTCCGAGTTGATCACTTTGCCGCGCAGCGGCAGGATCGCCTGGTAAAGCCGGTCCCGCGCCTCGACCGCCGAGCCGCCTGCGGAGTTGCCCTCGACGAGGAACAGCTCGGCCGACTCAGGATCGTTGATCTGGCAATCAGCGAGCTTGCCGGGCAGTGAGGAGCTCTCGAGTGCGCTCTTGCGCCGTGTCAGCTCCCGAGCCTTCCGGGCCGCCTGCCGCGCGTTCCGCGCCGCGACCGCCTTGCTGACGATCTGTTTCGCGTCAGTCGGGTTCTCCTCGAGGAACTCGGCCAAGCCCTGATTGACGGTCTGCTCAGCGAGACCGCGTACCCAGGGGTTCCCGAGCTTGGTCTTCGTCTGGCCCTCGAACTGGGGCTCCTGCAGTTTGACCGAGAGCACGGCAGCGAGCCCCTCACGGACGTCCTCGCCCTCGAGGTTCTCCTCCTTCTCCTTCAGGAGGCCCTTGTCGCGCGCGTACTTGTTCAGCGTCCCGGTCAACGCCGCCTTGAAACCGGAGAGATGCGTCCCGCCCTCGGTGGTGTTGATGTTGTTCGCGAACGAGAAGACCGACTCGACGTAGGACGCGTTCCACTGCATCGCGACCTCGACCTGGCCGTCTTTCATCTCGCCCTCGAAGTAGACGATGCGCTTGTGAACCGGCTCCTTGGCCGCGTTCACGTAGGAGACGAAGTCCTTGATCCCGCCCTCGTAGTGGAACTCATGGCGAATCTCACCCTCACGCTCGTCCGTCATGACGATCCGCAGCCCGCGCGTCAGGAAAGCCGTTTCACGGAGGCGCTGGACCAGCGTCTCGAGCGACCACTCGAACTCGTCCTCGTCGAAGATCTCGAGGTCGGGGAGGAACGAGATGGTCGTTCCCGTTTCCTGCTTGCCGACTTTCCCGTCGACCTCGAGGTCGGTCGTCGCCTCGCCGCGTGCGAACTCCTGGCGATAGAGCTTGCCGTCGCGCCGCACCTCGACCTTCAGCCACTCCGAGAGCGCGTTGACGACGGAGACGCCCACCCCGTGCAGCCCGCCCGAGACCTTGTAGCCCTCGCCGCCGAACTTTCCACCGGCGTGAAGCTTCGTCAGGACGACCGAGACGGCCGGCAGGCCCTGCTCGGGCATGACGTCGACCGGGATTCCCGAGCCGTTGTCCGAAATCGTGACCGAGTTGTCGGGATGAAGGGTGATGTCGATGCGGTCGGCGCGGCCCGCCAAGGCCTCGTCGACCGAGTTGTCGACCACCTCGTAGACGAGGTGATGGAGGCCCCGGGCGCCGGTTGAGCCGATGTACATGCCCGGACGCAGCCGGACGGGCTCGAGACCCTCGAGGACCGTGATGTCTTTTGCGGTGTAAGCTGCTTCAGCCAAAGAAAAAAGCCCTGCATTTCGCCGCTTTTAGGGCCGCGACTAGTCTACCAGATCG
>JBKPGE010000313.1:0-21139 GCA_046729215.1 Actinomycetota bacterium
GACACCGGGCGCCTCGACGACCTCTACCTGCTGCGGTCGTGCGACGTCCGCGCTGAGATTGTCGAAGAGACGAGTCCCGCTTCCGAGGAAGACCGGGACGAGCGACAGGAGGAGCTCGTCCACGAGCCCGGCTGCCAGATACGCCTGAACCGTGGAGGCGCCACCGCCGAGAGAGACGTCCTTGCCTCCGGCAGCTTCCTGCGCCTGTTCAAGTGCCGACTCGGGGCCGTCGGTCACGAAGTGAAAGGTCGTGCCGCCCTGCATCTCCAGGGGTTCTCGCTCATGGTGGGTCAGCACGAAGACGGGGGTGGTGGTACGGGGGGTTGTCCCCCCAAAAACCCTTCCACGGATCAGCGCCCCACGGTCCTGGGCCGCCACCGAACATGTTTCGACCCATGACTGTGGCGCCGATGTTCTCCAGCCACCCTTCGACGATCGGATTGCTGGCGTTCACCTCGCCGCCTTCCATGCCCTGCATCTCGCGAAAGGCTCGCAGCGGGAAGAGCCACTCGTTGAGTTGCATCCCGCCGATTCCGAATGGGTCCTCCTCGCTCTGGTCGGGGCCGGCCGTGTAGCCGTCCAGCGAAATCATCATGTTGCCCTTGAGTTCGCTCACTGTGACACCTCCATTTCCGGGTTGGTCTCGATCGTCAATTTCATCCGGAACACCCGAGCGTTTCGGCGGCGGCGATCACCTCGTCTGGCGTGGGAGGCACCAGCAGCGTGTCGACAATTTCGTCGACGAGCGGATCGTCAGTCGCCCGGTAAGCGCTAACCGCAGCTCCAAGTTCGTACTCCGTGCGGCGCAACTCGACGTCCGGGCCGAGCAACGCCCAGTACGCGCCTGGAGCTGCCTGGTAGGGCATGCCCACGCTTCCCGGGTTGATCGAGCGAATCCCGACGACGTGACGGTCGAACTGGAGATGCGTGTGGGCGCTCACAAGTACTCGCTCGTCCACTTGCTCGAGCAGCGCGATCATCCTCTCGTCGGGCGTGCGTGGCGTGATGAGCTCCTCGTCAGTGCGTGGAGAGCCGTGGCAAAACCGCGTCGGTCCGAGGCCCTGGACGTCAAGGGTGACCGTGGTCGAGAACGTTCCGAGGGCGTCGAGCGTTCCTGCGGAGTGCTGCTCGAGCATCCAGCGCTCGCGGGCAGTCGTCTGCCGCGCCCGAGCTCGGTCACGCAGCTCGGCGAGGGCTCGCTCGGCATTACCGCGGATGAAGAACACCGACCCGCCGAGGCTCTCCTGCAGCTTCGTCGCTAGACGCCATGTCTCTTCGGGCATCGGCCCCCACGTGAGGTCGCCGCCGAAGACAAGCGCGTCCGGATCCGACGCGAGGACGTCGCGAGCGACCGCCGCCATCGCGACGGCATTGCCGTGGATGTCTGAGACGACCGCCACTCGCTGGAAGCTCGGGCTACTGGATCCAACCATGGGCGGAGCGTCACAGAGCCCTGATCACGCTGCCACCCTTTCGTCGGTCGACGAATGGTGGCCATGCGGAGATTTGCGATCGGCCGGCCGCTTCGCCGTCGCGCTTCTGGGGGCGAGAGATTCGGCTGTCGACGAAACCCGATCAGGTTCCGGTCAGGAGGGCGTCTCCGAGGCTGGTGCGCGAGTAGAGGACCCTGCGTCCCCTGCGTGCACGTTCGATCAGGCCGCTGCTGCGCAGCACGGCGAGGTGGTCGGCGATGTTTCCAGGCGAGCGGGCCAGGAGGGTGGCCAGTCCGGTCGTGTGCGTCGGCTCGTCGAGCATGCTCAGGATCTGGGCGCGGGTCGTTCCGATCAAGCTCGCGAGCGCCGTGTCGGGATCCGACGGACTGTCGAGCCAGATCGTGCCGACTCCCCTGGCCGGGTAGCGGAGCCCGACCGGGCCGGGAACGTCGAGCACCGCCATCACCCGCGGCCAGACGAATGCCGAAGGCACCAGCAGTAGCCCCGCGCCGCCGAGGCGGTGGCTCCGCGTGAGGCGGTGGCGGACCTGCAGTCGACGCCTTTCGAGGGTGATCATCGGCCTCAAGTCCTCGAAGACCGCAGCGAGGCCGCCAGTCGCGAGCGCACCCGAGCGGCGCAGGATGTCGCGTTCGAGCACTTCGCGGATCCGCGGCCACCACGGTGCGACGCTCGCTTCCCAGAGGACTTCGATCAGGTCCGCCAAGCGCACGACCGCTTCAGGGGATCGCAACACCCGTTCGACCTCAGGCTCGATCGGCTCGCGGGAGCGTAGGCATCGGTCGATCTCTGCCTCCGCCCGCGCAAACGGCGTCGCCCTGATCTCGGCCAGCTCTGCCTCGAGATCGGCGAGCGGCGACCGTGGCAGTGGCATCAGGAAATCGGGAATGTAGGAGCACGCCGGCAAGAGCGCGAAGAGCGGCCGTAGATCATGAGCGCGCGCGAGTCGCTGCAGCGTGTGCTCCTGCTCGCGCTGCCACGCCCCGTACCCGGCAGCCGCAGCCGGATTGGCGATCGCGTGCCCTGCCTCGAGAACCTCGCCGACCACCGAGATCGCAAAGCGAGAACGGAGCAGATCATCGAGGGAGAGCTCGAGCGTGATCACTGCAACTATGACCGCGTCAGCCGCGAAATTCAGCGGTGGCGCTAGCCATGCTCACCACCTACGGAGTAGCTTGCACCATGCAAGTAACCCTACCTGAGTAGGTTGCATGACGCAAGCTTCTTGGGTACGCTTTGCCCGATGCTCAAGCGGGAGTACGACGACCAGGTCTGCTCCATCGCCCGTTCGCTCGGTGTGGTGGGCGACCGCTGGACACTGCTCGTTGTTCGTGACGTCGTGCTCGGCCTCCATCGCTTCGATCAGCTCCTCGCGAGCCTCGGCGTCGCCAGCAACGTCCTCTCGGATCGCTTGAACCGCTTGGTCGCCGAGGGCATCCTCGAGCGCGTCCGCTACAGCGAGCGTCCAGAGCGGTTCGAGTACCGCTTGACCAAGAAGGGACGCGAGCTGGGCGTTGCTCTCCTCGCGCTGATGCAGTGGGGAGACCGCTATATCTCTGACAAACCACCCCGGATTGCGCGCCGCCGCAGCGACCAATCCCCGATCTCGGCGCGACTCGTCGCGGGCGACGGATCCGCCGTCACGTCGGAGGAGCTGGAGCTCGTACCGGGACCAGGCCTAGAACCCCCCGCGTAGCGCGACAGTATTCGCCTCTCGGCGAATCTCTCGCATCGGGCCGCCGTGCCCTCGACCATGGGACCGTGAGGCTCGAGAGCTCGGTCTGCGTCTGAATGCTCTCCGCGCTAGCCGACCTCATCGATCGTCGCCCTTGGAGGTTGCTGATTGCCGTGGTCACGATCACCGCGATCGCGGCACCGCTCGGCATTCATGTCCGCGATCACCTGAAGCCCCGAGGCTTTGACGTCGCCGGTTCAGGCAGCGCCACGGCTCGCGCGCTGATCAGCGATGCGTCCGGCGCCGATCCCGCGAACAGCGTGCTGGCGCTGATTCGACTCCCGGCGCCCTACGGTGCGCCGCGAGCGCGCGAGGTGGTTCGCGGAGTCGAAAGCAGGCTGGGCCGTGATGCGGCAGTCGTCAAGGTTCTCGACGCCTCGAGCGCGCACAACCCGGCGATGGTCGCTCGCGATCGGCGTTCGACCTACGTAATCGCGGCGCTAAGACCGCTCAGTGATGCACAACAGGAAGAGGCCGGGAAGCGCTTGGTTTCCGCCTTCGCCGATAACCAACGGGTAACGCTCGGCGGCAACCCGATAGCGAATGAGGAGATATCGAAGACGATCGAGGACGATTTGCGTAGGGCTGAGCTCCTGGCGGTGCCGCTGCTCATCCTGCTCTCCTTTTTCATCTTCCGCGGCGTCGTCGCCAGCTTGCTGGCACCGATCGCCGGCGGCATCACGGTCATAGTGAGCTTCTTCCTGCTCCGCGAGCTTGCCTCGGTCACCTCGCTCTCGATCTACGCGCTCAACCTCGTCACCGGGCTTTCGATCGGTCTCTCTATCGACTGGAGCCTGCTCTTGCTCTCGCGCTACCGCGAGGAACGAGCCCAGACGCCCGACCTGAGGCTCGCCTTGCGCCGTGCCGTCGTTCCCGCCGGCCGGACGATCTTCTTCAGCGCCGTCACAGTGGCTGCTTCGCTTGCCGTGTTGCTCGTCTTCCCGCTTCGTTTTCTGCGCTCGATGGGGTATGGCGGGATCGTTGCCTCGGCGGTGGCGATGCTCGTGGCCCTCGTCGTGCTTCCGACGCTTCTTCGGCTGCTCGGACGCCACATCGATGCGCTGACGCTGCCGCGCTGGCGTGATCCGCAACAGCTCGTCGCATCGTCTGGCCGTTGGCGCGCACTCGGCAAGCTCGTTACCGATCATCCGATTCCCGTTGCCACGCTGGTTGTGGCCTTTACGCTCGCCGTCGCGACACCGATCTTCCGCACCCAATGGACGACCGTCGACGCGAGCAGCTTGCCGACCTCGGCGCAGGCCTTTAAGTCCGACCAGGCGATCAATCGGTCCAGCGAGTTCGTTCGCAACGGCGGCACGCCGTTCTACCTCGCTTTGAAGGCGGGGCCGACGGCCGTCGCCAGGGCAGACGCGCTCGCCGAGACGACACGGCAGCTCGACGGCGTCCTCGCCGTCGCACAACCGCGGTACCTGAGCAACGACACCTGGCAGATCGACCTGATCGCGGCGGAAGCCCCGTACAGCACTGCGACCCAGAACGTCGTCCGCGATCTGACTGCACTCGAGGGCCGGTACCCCATCTTCGTCGGCGGCGACGCCGCCTCGTTCCGAGACGAGCAGACCGCGATCGGCGCCCGGCTTCCGATCGCGCTTGCACTACTGGCCGTCGCGACGCTGATCATCTTGTTCCTGCTCTCGGGCTCCCTGGTTGCCCCGCTGCTCGCCCTGCTGATGAACGCACTGACGTTGGCGGCCGCATTCGGAGCGTTGATCCTGATCTTCCAGGACGGGCGCTTCGAAGGACTCCTCGGCTACACGAGCCAGGGCGCGCTCGACCTGACGATCCCGCTCGTCCTCGCGGCGCTGGTCTTCGCGATCTCCACCGATTACGGCGTGTTTCTGCTCAGCCGCGTGCGGGAGGCGAAGCTAGAGGGCCGCTCCGATCGAGAGGCCATCAGCGGCAGCGTCGCCACGGTCGGCCGGATCGTCACTTCAGCCGCAGTGCTCTTCGCCGTCTCGATCGGCGCCTTCGGCACATCGAACGTCGTCGTGCTGAAAATCCTCGGCGTCGGCACCGCCCTCGCCGTCCTCGCCGACGCAGTGCTGGTGCGCTGCCTACTCCTTCCTGCCGCCCTCAGGCTGCTCGGGCCAACCGCCTGGTGGCTACCGGCGCCGCTGGCGCGGCTCCATCAGCGGACCGGCCTGAACGAGGGCGCCGCGGGAGCAGCCGATACCTAGCTTCCGGCGAGCTGGTACGTGAGCGTGACAACGCCCTTCTCGGTGGCCTGACTGTCGATCAGCGTCAATCCCGATCTGTCCACCCGCTCCAACAGGCGCTTGCCCCTGCCGATGACGACCGGATGGATCATGAGTCGCAGCTCGTCAATCAGATGATGCGCTAGGAGCGAGCTGACCAGCTCGCCGCTGCCGTAGATCAGGATGTCCCCATCGGGTTGCTGCTTCAGCTTGCGGACCTCTTCGACCGCGTCGCCGTGGAGGAGCGATGCGTTCCACTCGAGCGGTTCGCTCAGCGTCGTTGACGCGACGTACTTCGGAAGGCTGTTCATTCGGTCGGCAAAGCCCTGCTCGTCGGTGATCGACGGCCACGACGCTGCGAAGCCCTGATAGGTGATCCGCCCGAGCAGCAGCGCGGTGCTCGCGAGAAGCCGGTCGTACTGCATCTCCTGAAGCTCGTCGTTCCAATACGGGGCGGTCCAACCGCCGAGCTGCTCTTCCTCGCCTTCGGGATCCTCCATCTCCATTCGTCCGTCGACCGAGAGGTACTCCGCTGCGACGACTCGTCTCATCTCAATGCTCCTTTTGCTTCATGTCCTCTGGGACGGAAAAAGCCGCCCCCGCGAGGTTGTCGGCCGCTCGAGTCGAATGCGACTGATTCGCGGATAAGCGAATCTCCGCGGACATCTTTCCGGCCTACCGAGTGGGGCCTATTGAGTGGCGACCGCGCGTATGTGATACGGGCCCTCAGCGAGTGTCGTCTCGCGAGAGCACGGACCGCTCGCGACGATGGTTGTCGGTAACGGCTTCGCCGGAAGTCCGACCGGAATCCAGCCGCGGCCGGTCGGCGCGACGATGACGACGCCGTGATCGTCGCCGATCGCCGTGAGCAACCAACCTTCACGCCCGCCCCAGAGCACGTCGGCGCCAAGCGCCTCCCGGATCGCATCGGTGGTTTCGACAGTCTCAGCGGTCGCCAGGCCGATTTCCGCGATCTCGAGGAACGAATCGGGACCGAATGTGGCGTCAGAGTGATTATCGAGGTGGGGGTTGGCGATCAACTCGACGACGTTGCCTCCAGCGTCGAGAAAATAGAACGCCGATGCGCCGCGATTGGTGTGCACGATCACCGCACCCTCTTGCTCGTCGGCATCGCCGTGAAAGGCGAGCAGGTCGTGCCGTTCTTCGATCCACGAGGCAGCAGCTTCGATTGAATTGCGGGGGACGTTGATCGCGAAGTGGTAGTGCGGATCGAGATCGGTGGAAACCCGCTCGAAGCGGATCACAGAATCATGGAGGTGCACCTCGATCGCGCCGTCGCCGGAGTGACGCACCGGCAGCTCTAGCACGTCGGCCCAGAAGACCATCTGCTCAGCGGACTTGTTCGTAGCCAGAGTCAGCTGGTGGATGCGCACCGTCCGAGTCTATGGAGGGCTCCCACATCGCCACGGCAAAACGGGCAAGGATGAAGTGAAGCGCGATGCTGAACGTCGACGAGATCGTTTTCGAGCTTGGGCAGCTGGGCGAGCCACGGCGCGTCGCGGCGCTACGACGGGCGGGCGTTTCTTCTCCGGCGTTCGGCGTCTCGCTGCCGGCGCTTCGCTCGATGGCCAAGCGGATCGGCCCGGACCACCGGCTCGCTTCGGAGCTCTGGGGCCCAGCCGTGCGCGAGCCCCGGATTCTGGCATCGCTGGTTGACGAACCCCAGCGTGTGACGCAGCTGCAGATGGATCGGTGGGCGAAGAGTTTCGACAGTTGGGAGATCTGCGACCAGTGTTGCCAGAATCTGTTTTGGCGCACACACTTTGCGCTCACCAAGGCGCTCGTGTGGACGCGACAACCAGAAGAGTTCGTGAAGCGCGCGGGCCTCGTCCTCGTCGCTGTGCTGGCCGTCCGTGACAAACGAGCTGAGGACGACACCTTCATCGGCCTGCTACCCAGACTCGTCGCTGCAGCAGACGACGACCGGGCCTACGTCCACAAGGGCGCGAGCTGGGCGCTGCGGCAGATCGGTAAACGAAACGAGCACCTCCGCACGCGTGTACTTGCTGTGGTCGGCCCGTGTATCGACAGCGACAGCCGTGCGTCCCGCTGGGTTGCCCGTGATGTGTCGCGCGAGCTGTCGCGCCCACACCGCCGCCTGCTGGACCGCCCTGTTTCCGATCCTTAGGTTCGCTCGCCAACGTTGTCTTGAAGCTGCCCGAGCAGGCGTCGCAGCTTCACTTCGTCCTCGCCGCCCAGGCCGGTTCGTAGGCGCTGGTTGAAGCTGATCACGGCCTTCAAGAGACGCCCGTGCAGCGCTTGGCCAGCGCGCGTGAGCTCGACCTGAATGGTGCGCCGATCGACGGTGCCGCGCTGTCGTTGGACGAGCCCGGCCTGCTCCATGCCGTCGAGGTGACGCGTCAACGTTGGGCCCTCGATGCCGACGGCTCGGGCGAGGTCGAGTTGGCTGCGTCGCGGCTCGCTCTTTAGCGCGTTCAGGATCAGCCAGATCGGAATCGAGCCGCCGTTTTCGGCAAGCGCGTTATTGAAGGCGCGGCCAACCGCCTTCGATGTCGTTGCAAGGAGAAGGCCGAGCGGCGGTCCGTCAGGACGCATGAAACGCATGGTAGGAGGACGATCGGATGTATACCATTCGTCTACGAACGCTTCGTATGCTAACGTTTCTCCGTCTTTCGTCGATAAGGGGTGGAGAATGACGTTGCTTACGTTGCTTGCGGACGATCACGGCTGGTTCTGGCTCTGGCCGCTGGTGCCGCTGTTTTGGGTGCTGGTGTTCTTCCTGTTCCTGCGCCTCTTCTTCTGGCGCGGCCGACGGGGCCCGTGGGCGTACGGACACAGGGGACCCGATGCGCGGGAAATCCTCGCAGAGCGGTACGCGCGCGGCGAAATCACGTACGACGAATACCGCGAGCGACTCGGCCACCTCGAGGCCTAAGGAATCGCGCCAGGCTTCTCTGGCACGTCCGAGTGCTAAAGGTGGACGCCGAGCTTGCGCAGTTCGACGATCGCCGTTCTGCGCCAGCGGATCGTGTCAGGAGAGAACGGCAGCATGAACGGCATGCCGTTCGCCTTGCGGAGTGGCTTGCCGTCGCGCATAACGCGGTAGTGCCCCGGCGTCGACTCGACCGCGAGTCCCGCAGCTTCGAGCCGGCGGATGAATTCGCGAACGTCCTTCCTCATCTCGGGCCTCGTCAGGATTGCACACCGTCCGCGACAGGATCCCGGGGCGCGCCGATCACCCGGCGCCCGAGCTATCCCTCATTGTCCAAACTCCTCGCGGCGAACGCGGTAGAGCACAAATGGTCGGAGGGGGTGGTCGCGCGGGAGGAGCGGATGCTCAAAGTCGTCCGCTGGGTCGCGCGTCATGCCGAGGCGCTCCATGACTCTCCGCGAACGGACGTTGCCGACGGTCGTGAAGGAAACGACCTCCTCGAGGCCCAAATGGTCGAAGCCGAAGGCGATGGCTGCCCGAGCCCCTTCAGGCGCGTAGCCGCTTCCCCAGTGTTGGCGTGCGAGGCGCCAGCCGACCTCGACGGCAGGTGTGAAGTGGGCTTCGAAGCGAGGCTCCGCCAGCCCGATGAAGCCGATGAACGCCTTGCTTTGTATGAGCTCGACCGCCCACAGTCCCCATCCGCGCTCTACAATCCGGCTTTGCTCGCGCTCTGCTAGTGCGTCGCTCTCCTCACGCGGCAGCGAGCTCGGGAAATACCGCATCACCTCGGGATCGGCGTTGAGCACAGCGAACGGCTCAAAGTCCGCCTTGCGCCACCGCCGGAGCACGAGACGCTCCGTCCGCAACTCGGCCACCGCGCGCGATGGTAGCGTCGCTCAGCGGAGCGCCTCGCTCCCCCGCGTGCTCCAGTGACCGATCTGGTGTCTGAACCGACAACAACTAGCTGAGGCGGAACGCAATGGACGTACGCGCACAGCTGCTGGCGACTGACGCTTGGAGGGCCGCGTTTCCCGACGCCGTCGTCGGTGCCCTGATCATGCGCAACGTTCGCAACCCCGAAACGAGCGCCGCACTGGAAGCGGACAAGCGGCGGCTCGAGGAGCAGTTGCGGACCGCTGACGTCGGGTCGCAACATGTCAGCGCCGGCGGCGATCCGGTTCTCCGCGCCTATGTCGACTACTACCGCGCGCGCGGCAAGACTTACCACGTGAAGGCGCAGCGGGAGTCGGTCGCCCTCAAGGGCAAGCCGATCCCCAGTCGCGCGGCGCTCGTCGAAGCGATGTTCATGGCGGAGCTCGAGAACCTGATCCTGACCGCGGGTCACGATTTCGATGCCATCGCTCCACCCGTGTCGGTGGACGTGACATCCGACGACGATCGATATGTCCTGCTCAGCGGCACCGAGGCCGTCCTCGAGCGCGGGGACATGATGATGGCCGATGGCCAGGGCATCGTCTCCAGCGTGCTCCGCGGGCCAGATCTGCGGACCCGCATCACCCCGGAGACACGAAACGTCCTGTTCGCGGTCTACGCGCCTGCCGGCGTTGGCGAAGCGGCTGTTCGAAGCCACCTCGAGCAGATCGCCGCGAACGTCCACCTCGTTGCTCCGGAGGCGCACACCCAGGAACTGACAACGCTCACTGGGAATTGACGCCGGGCACACTCGCCTACGAAACCGGATTCGTCACACCGGGCTCAAGTGGCGAGACTGAGGCGAGCGATGCTGCGTGACCGACGCGCCTGCTCAGGTGTCCGTTCTTGCGGCCGTGAACTCCTCGAGCAGGCACGTCTCGACGCGAACGCCGGGCCAGCAGAGCGGCGAGTGCAGTCTCGTATACGTCATGGTTGCCAAGCGCGTAGAGCTCGTTGAAATCGACGGCTGCATTCAGCTCGATCACGACCCAGCCGCCGAGCCCGTTCGGAAGTAGATCCACCCCCACGAGATCGCCGCCGATTGACGCCGCTGCGAGGACGGCGAGTGCGCAGGCGGCGGGCGGAGGGGACGTCGGCCGCCGCTCCGCGCCGAGCGCAACGTTTGTCCGCCATTCACCGGCAGCAGCCAGTCGCTCGATCGCCCCTACGACGATTCCTCCCGCGACCACCAGTCTCAGATCACGCCCCTCAGTCGGGACGAGCTCTTGAACGAGCGCTCCCTGGCGTCGAAACCAGCGGCGTCGCCGGAAGCGACTGAGCTGCTCGGCGAGCTCGACCTCCGAAGAGCACCGTTCCACGTCGCGGCCCCAACTGCCGAAACGAGGCTTGACAACGTAGGGCGGTGGGAAGTGAGGGCGCTCACCCGGTCCGATGAGCCCGGTACGAGGATGCGGCAACCCCGCGCGCGCAAGGGTGATCGCCGTAGCCAACTTGTCGTGCGCGGTGAAGAGGGGGCCGGAGCCGTTCACGACATCGACCCCTCTGCCGACTAGCTGACGCAGCGCGGAGAGCCCCTGCTGTGGGCCGTCGAGGGTTGGGAGGACGTCGATACGGCCGAGGACGACATCGCCCGGACCGGCCGCGGCGAGTAGGTGGCCGGGGGACACGATCGCCGCCGCCAGGCCCAGCCGTTCGGCCGCGGCCGCGAGCCCGAGGTTCGTCGGAGTCGGCGACCCGGCGGCAATGAGTAGTCGACCCGACGGCCGGACATGGAACGAGCTCGTTGGGGCCGAGGCCGCAGCGCTCGTGCCACATCCGAACGTCGTGGCGCGCTGATTTCGTCCGTTTTGCTTATTCCCGTACATGCGAAGCTTCAGCAAAGCGGCTGCTCCTAAAGAGCACATAAGAGTGGGCTGTGGCTGACTCGGGCTCTCCGCCGGCCAATCGCCAACACCTACTTGTCACATTCCTCCGTCGCGAGCCGTCAGAGCAATAACCGATCAAACGCTCGCGACGTGACAAGGAGGTTGTGAAATGACTCTGCTCGCAGGACAGACGGCGCTCTGGCTCGCGCTTGGACTGGCGATCGTCGTGCCCTTCGCGATTTCCATGGCGGCGTTCATCGCCGCCTTCTTCGTCGTCTTCGACGGGAGCGCCGACAACATCGGCGAGGTTGACCGCTTCGTCAGGCTGACGGACGAGGCGCGCCGCATGGTCCCCCCAGGGCTCCCGCTCCTCGATGGCGACAAGGCGGCTGCCACGACGGCCGCGATCGTCGGCTTTCAGGCGAAGAAGGATGAGGCGCGGGACGCGCTTTGGGCGTCGCGAAACGGACACGCTTCCGCGGCACGAGGTGTCCCTTTCGACGTCGCCCGTTCGTCGTGATTAGGCAACCGATGAGGAGGTCTTCTTGGCAGCCGTGACCTGTTGGGTGCTCGCCCACAAGGCCACAGTCGTCATCGCGTGGCTGGTCCTCACGATCGCGGGCGTTGCCGCGTCAGGCCCGCCAGCGACGCATTGAATCCGGAGTTTTCTGTCCCCGGCAACGAGGGCTGGGAAACGAATCAGGCGATCGCTGCGCGCTACGGCGGCACCGGCGGCGACAACGCACCGCTCGTGCCCGTGGTCACCCTCCACGAGGGCAAGACGGTCGACTCGCCGGGCGTGCGGCGACAGCTCGTCGCAGTCGACGACCGCCTGGCGCGAGGCGCTGCCGGGGTCCCGGATCGCCTCGTTCGCGTCCACCGGCGACCGCTTTCGTCTCTGACGACGGAGGCACCACTTTCGCCCTTGCGTATCCACGACCCGATCCGGGGTCGAAGTGGGGCGAAAACCCCGCTGCGGCGAAGGCAGCCGTCCGGGCGCTGGGGGGCATGACCGTGGCCGGAGAAGCGGTCCGGCTGACCGGCATCGACGCCCTGATGGAGGACAGCCGGGGCCGATAGCGGCGGGACGAGTGTCCTGCTCGAGGCTGTGATCGGCGGCTACGGGGCGCTGCTCGTGTTGGTCTTCGTCTTCGCCTCGTTCCTAGCGCTCGTTCCGCTGCTGATGGCATTCGTTTCGATCATGACGGCGTTCGTGCCGTTGCTCCTGCTGACAGAGGTGACGAGCGTGTCGCCGCTCGTCCAGTTCGTGATCGTGCTCATCGGGCTCGGCATTGCGATCGACTACTCGCTGCTCGTCGTCTCGCGTTGGCGAGAAGAGCGCTCCCATGGAGCAGCGGGCGATGAGGCGGTTCAAAAGGCGATGGAGACGGCGGGTCGCGCCGTGGTCTTCAGCGGAATTACCGTCGCGATCGGCCTGCTCGCCGTCATCGCCCTGCCGCTTCCGTTCCTGCGCTCGATGGGCTACGGAGGGATGCTGATCCCGCTAGTCTCAGTCGCGGTCGCGATCACCTTGCTCCCGGTTGTTCTCGCGAAGTTCGGCTCGCGGCTGGACTGGCCCCACCGGCGCACTGACGACAAAGCCAGTCGGGCCTGGACGCGCTGGGCCGAGAGCATCGCACGTCGCCGCTGGGTAGCGACTGCGGCGGGACTCGCCGTGCTCGCGGTGCTGACCTTTGCTGCCACCGGCCTTCGGCTCGGCATCCATGACGCCGACACCCTTGCCAAGTCGGGCGACGCCAAGGAGGGCCTCGTCGCGCTCGAGAACGCCGGGATCGGCGAAGGCGCTCTCCTTCCACACGAGATCCTCATTGACGGCGAGACCGAGCCAGAGCGGGTCGCGGAGGAGATCCAAGGCGTCGACGGCATCCACGGTGCTGCAGCACCCGACACGCTGGACTGGCGTCGCGGCGGCACCGCAATCGTCGAAGCAGTCCCGATTCCCGACAGCGGCGGCGACGAGAAGATGTTCGCCACCGCGCTCGCGATCGGCATCCTGCTCGACGCGACGGTGATCCGAGCTCTCATCGTCCCCGCCGTGATCACGCTGATGGGCCGCTGGAACTGGTGGCTTCCCGCATGGCCCGCGCGCCTCCTCCGCGTACAGCCCTCGCTCCCGCGGGGCACTTCCGGAACCGAGGCCACGGCGCACTAGGCGTCAGACCGATGAGTCCGCGCCGGGGCCGCGGTCTACCAAGTACGCCATGTGCCCAGCGACACGAAGCCCGACCGCATGACTCCTGGCGAAACCTCCCGGGCCGGGCGGCGCGAGTGGATCGGGCTCGCAGTGATCGCGCTTCCCTGCCTCCTCTACTCGATGGACCTGACCGTCCTCTATCTCGCTGTGCCTTCGCTCACGGAGGACCTCGATCCTTCGAGCACGGAGCTGCTCTGGATCACGGACATCTACGGCTTCTTCCTCGCCGGCTTCCTGATCACGATGGGCACGCTCGGCGACCGCATCGGCCGTCGCCGCTTGCTCCTCACCGGCGCGGCGACGTTCGGGGTCGCCTCGGTGCTCGCGGCCTTTTCGACGAGTGTCGAGATGCTGATCGTGTCTCGCGCGCTGCTCGGGGTCGCTGCGGCGACGCTTGCTCCGTCGACACTCTCGCTCATCCGGAACATGTTCCTCGACCCAGGACAACGGACGTTTGCCATCGGCGTCTGGGCGACGAGCTTCTCGGTCGGCGCCGCCCTCGGCCCGCTGCTTGGTGGAGTGCTGCTCGAGTTCTTCTGGTGGGGCTCTGTCTTCCTCCTGGCGGTGCCGGTGATGCTGTTGCTGCTTGCCCTCGGCCCGAGGCTGTTGCCGGAGTTTCGCGATCCTGGCGCAGGGCGTCTAGATCTCGTCAGCGCCGGCCTCTCGGTCGTCGCCGTGCTTGCCCTGATCTACGGGCTGAAGGAGCTCGCGGCGCACGGTCTTGGCTTGACTCCGGTGTTCTCGATGATCGCCGGTCTCACGGTCGGCCTCCTGTTCGTTCGCCGCCAACAGACGCTCGCCAACCCTCTCATCGACCTGAGACTGTTCCGGAGCCGTGCGTTCAGTGCGTCCCTCGCCGCCAATTCGTTGAGCATCGCTATCGCCTTCGGGATCTTTCTCCTGATCGCGCAATACCTGCAACTCGTGTTGGGATATTCGCCGCTCGAGGCGGGGCTGTGGACGGTGCCTTCTTCTGGCGGGTTCATCGCGGGGTCGATGCTTGCGCCGCTCCTCGTGCGCGTCGTTCGACCGGCGTTCGTCGTCGCGGGCGGTCTCGTGGTCACGGCCGCAGGTCTCGCGCTGCTGGCTCAGGTCGAGGCGGAGTCCAGCGTTGCGCTGGTCGTAGTCGGCTCCGTCGTCGTCGCCCTTGGCGTCGCGCCGCCTGTCACGCTGGGAACCGACCTGGTCGTGGGCTGCGTGCCGCCGGAGCGAGCGGGCGTCGCGTCGGGAATCTCCGAAACCGGCGCCGAGCTTGGTGGAGCACTCGGGATCGCGGTACTCGGAAGTATCAGCGTCGCCGTCTACCGAAGCCAGTTCGCCCAAGCTGCTCCCGATCAGGTGCCGCCAGAGGCATTCGCGAGCGCGGAGGACACGTTGGGCGGCGCGAATGAGGCGGCCGAGGCTCTGCCCGGCCGACTCGGCGAGACGCTGCTCGACGCCGCCCGAGAGGCGTTCACGCAGGGCATGCAGGTTGCGGCTGTGGCTGGTGTAGCCGTGGCGATCGCCATGGCCATCGTTGCCGGGATCCTGCTGCGGGGGAGGGGGCCGGGCGCTCGTCGTGAGGAACCTGTCCCACCGGCGCCGGAAGCGGCCGTCGGAACGGCGCGATCGTGACAGATCACACACCAAAGGAGCGGCAGCGATGAACCTCGCATTGATCAACCTTGACCAGCCGAGCGAGACGCGACGCTTCGAGAAGGGGCGTTTCGACCTCTACCGGGTCGGTCCTGCGACCGTCGGACGAGCGACATACCAGCCGGGTTGGCGCTGGTCCGAGCACCTCGGTCCGACGGTCGGTACCGAGTCCTGCCAGGTCGAGCACGTCGGGCTCGTGCTCAGCGGGCAGGCAGTCGTCAAGATGGATGACGGCACCGAGCGGTTGATGAAGGCCGGCGACTTCTTCCACGTTCCGCCCGGGCACGACAGCTGGGTTGTCGGCGACGAGCCATACGTCTCGCTCCACATCCTCGGTAGCGAGGGCTACGCGGCGCCTCCCACGTAGTCGTTATGGCAGTCGGGAGGAACGGCTGCTACGACGGCACCAGCACGAGTCGGAAGCGCGCCCCGCCGCCTTCAGCGTTCTCGACATCGACGCGGCCGCCGTGGCTCTCCGCGATCTGCCTGACGATCGCGAGGCCCAGACCGGAGCCCGGTTGGCCGCGTGCGGCCTCGGAGCGATAGAAACGGTCGAAGATGAACGGCCGGTCCACTTCGGGGACACCGGGGCCGTGGTCACGAACGGCTACCTCGCCGCCGACGATCGTCAGGTCGATGCGGCCGCCTCCGTTGCTCCATTTGGCGGCATTCTCGACGAGGTTCCAGACCGCCCGTTCGAGCTCCTCCGGATCACCCCAGACCGTCGTCGGCTGACCGTCGAGCGCGAATTCGAGGCTCGGGAATCGGGTCTCGGCACGCTGGACGACGCGCTCGGCAAGCTCGTCGAGGCGGACATGCTCGAGGTGAAGGTCTCGCTGGCTGCCGCGGGCAAGCTCGACGATGTTGGCGACGAGTGTTGTCAGCTCATCGAGCTCTCGGGTGATGTCGCGCAGGAGGCGTTCGCGGTCGCGGTCGCTCAGCGTGACACCCTGGCGAAGGAGGTCAATGTTCGTCCGCAGGCTCGTCAGCGGTGTGCGCAGCTCGTGGGATGCGTCGGAGACGAGCTGCCGTTGCGAGCGGAGCGCGCCTTCGAGCGAATCCAGCATCACGTTGAACGTGGTGCCGAGGCGGCTTAGCTCGTCGTTGCCCTCGGTCTCGATCCGCTCCCCGAGGTCATGCGTATCTGCGATCCGCTCTGCGGTAGCGGACAGCTCGCGAACAGGGCGGAGTGCGCCCCGGGCGACGAAGGCTCCGACGAGCGCAGCGAGCGCGATTCCCGCGAGCGAGGTGATGCCGAGGCTCCAGCCCAGCCGGCTCAGCGCATTGTCGACCTCCTTGAGCGAGCGCGCCGCAAGAAGCGCGTGCCCGGATCCGGAAGGACTGACATACATTCGCAGGGCGGTCCCCTTGACCTCGACATCGGTGTAATAGGCACCCTTCCCTGTCCTCGCGACTTCGATCGCACGCTCGGGGACTGGGAGACTGAATCGGTCTAGGTTCGGGCCGACCGCTGCGCCCTTCGTGTCGATCAGCTGAAAGAAGCTCGGTGCGTTTCCGAACTCCTGCGCCGGCGCGACGATCCGGACGGACAGGTCTCTGGGCCGTTGCCTCGAGTCGCCGGTCCCTCGGCTTGGTCGCTCGAGCGTCTTTTCGGGCAATAGCCCGGCCTCGGTGCCGCCCCCGGTGCTTCTGATCACGACTGCGGCTGATTGCCGACGAAGGCTTTCGTCGATCTGGCCGCGGAGCTGGCTGCGTACGGCGAGATAGGTCGCTGCGGAGCCGACGAGGAGGACCAAGGCGATGCCGGCGGCGGAAAAGAGCGTGACCCGCTGGCGGAAGGTGAGCCTGCTCATTGCTCGCGGAGGATGTAGCCCATGCCCCGAACCGTGTGAATGAGACGCGGCTCGCCGCCATCTTCGAGCTTGCGCCGCAGCTGGCTCAGGTGAACGTCGAGCGAGTTGGAGCTTCCTCCGAAGTCGTAACCCCAGACGCGCTCGTATACGAGGGTACGGGGCAGCACCTGACGGGGGTTGAGCATGAATAGCTCGAGAAGGAGGAGTTGCATCCTCGGCAGCTCGATTCTGCGCAGGCCGCGCTGCACTTCCAGCGACCTGCGATCAAGCGAGAGGTCGGCGAATCTGAGAATCGGCTCGATGGCATCGGCGGTCGTTCGCCGCACCAACGCGCGGAGCCGAGCGATCAGCTCCTCGAGCGCAAACGGCTTGACGAGGTAGTCGTCGGCGCCGGCCTCGAGCCCGGCAACGCGGTCGGAGACGGTGTCGCGCGCCGTCAGGATCAGGATCGGGACGCGATTCCCGGCGGCCCTGAGCGTGCGACAGACGTCGGTGCCGTTGCGTCCGGGCATGAGCACGTCGAGGACGACGACGTCGAACGGCGCGTCCTCGATCGCTCGGAGCGCCTCCGTCCCGTCATTCGCGAGTTCCACGTCGTAGCCGTTGGCTCGCAGCGACCGGTCGAGCGATTCGCGAATCGCGTAGTCGTCGTCGACGACGAGGACGTTCATCTCGCAAGTATCGGCACTCAGGTTAAAGGGTCCCTAAAGCCTTGCCCAGGCTTTAGGCCGCGCTGAGCCACGCTTCATGGTCGCTTTAGGCAGGGGGGCTTTCGTTCGGGCTTATCCCATGAACCGAACGAAAGGAACGCCCGTGAAACGCAAACTGGCAGTTGCAGCCGCGGCTGGTGCGCTCGCCGTTGCACTCGCACTGGTCGTTGCGGCCTGCGGCGGAAACGGCGACTCAAACGGTGTCGCCTCGCTCACTGACACCACGGGTCAGACCACGACGGGCGCGGGGGCCAACGGCTCAGGTACCGCCAGCAAGGAGGATCGGGAGAAGGCCCAGCTCGAGTACGCGAAGTGCATGCGCGAGCACGGCGTCGACATGCCCGACCCCGTGAACGGCGAACTCCGGCTCAAGGCGCAGCGCGGCGATGAAAAGAAGGTGCAGGAAGCGCAAAAGGCGTGCCAGGGCATCCTCGAGGGGGTCGCGCCTGAGCTGAACGAGGAGCAGAAAGCCAAGCTGCGGGAGGCCGCTCTCGAGTTCGCCAAGTGCATGCGCGAACACGGCGTCGACATGCCCGACCCGAAGGTCGACGAGAGCGGCGGGCTTACGCAGCTGATGCCCGAGGGCTCGTCGCCGGACGATCCAAAGGTGCAGAAAGCGCAGAAGGCCTGCCAGCCGATCCTCAACGCCGGGCGGCCCAAGAACCCTTCGGTGCAAAGCCAATGAAGCGCCGAATCGTCATTCCTGTGGCGGCGGTCGCACTCGCGGCCGCCGCCGGCGGCGCAACCTTGGCCGTCGCCCGCGGAGACTCGGGCTCGACCGACGGCCAGACGACGGCGACGCCGCACGCGACTGCGACGGTCGAGCGGCGCGATCTCGTTCAGCACGAGAGTGTCGACGGGACGCTCGGGTACGACGACGCCGAGACCCTGTACGCGCAGGGCATGGGTACGGTCACTGCGCTTCGCAAGCCCGGCAGCGTCGTCAGGCAAGGCCAACCTCTCTACTGGCTCGACGGCAAGCCTGTCATACTCATGTACGGCCGAGTACCGATGTGGCGCCGCCTCGACGCTTCGTCCACAGGCGGCCGAGACATCCGCGAGCTCGAGCGGAATCTCGTCGCACTCGGCTACGACCCCGACGGCGACATCGACGTCGACAACGCGTGGGAGTCGGCCACGACTGCGGCGGTGAAGCGTTGGCAGAAGGACAAGGGTCTACCCAAGACCGGCTCGGTCGAGCGAGGCCAGATTGCGTTCCTGCCGGGCCCACGGCGGATCGGGCAGCTGAAGGCAACCCGAGGTGCGCTGATGCAGCCGGGCAGTGAAGTTGTCGACACGAGCTCGACGACGCGCTTGGTCACCGTCGACCTCGACGCTGACAAACAGTCCCTCGTGAAGGAGGGCGACAAGGTTACCGTCGAGCTGCCGGACGGCTCGATAGTCGACGGATGGATCTCGAGCGTCGGCAAGGTCGCCGAGTCGGAGACGGACCCTCAAACAGGTGAGAAGAGCGACCCGACGATCCCCGTCGAGATTCGGCTTGCGCGAGGCACGAAGAGCGGAAGCCTCGACGAGGCCCCCGTCGACGTCTCCATCCAGAAGGACAGGGCCAACGACGTCCTCACGGTGCCGGTGAGCGCACTGCTCGCGCTAGCCGGCGGTGGCTACGCCGTCGAGGTCGTCGACGCGGGCGGAACGACCCACCTCGTCCGGGTCGAGCCGGGCTTGTACGCCGACGGGATCGTCGAGGTCAGCGGCAAGGGGATCAAGAAGGGCATGAAGGTGGTGGTTCCGGAGTGACCAGCATCGAGGCGATCAAGCGTCACGGAACCGACACGGCGTTCGGCCCAAGCCTGCGGCTCGCCACGACGCAGCCGGTGCGGAAGGAACTGCCGTGGATACGGAGCGACGAGGGTCCCGTCGAGCTCAAGCTTGGCTTTCAGGAGCTCGTGCTCATTCACAGGTCGCTGGAGGCGGTCAGGACCCTCGGTCTGGTTGAGGATCAGAACGACCGGCTCACCGACACGCTCCAGCTGATCGATGTCTTGCTGGAGGAAGCCGTATGAGCGCCGTGCTCGAGATCCAAAGTCTCGTCAAGACCTACCCGGGGCCGGTCATGGCGGTCGCCGATGTCGACCTGTCCGTGCAGCCGGGCGAGCTCGCGGCTCTGGTCGGCCCCTCGGGCTCCGGCAAGACGACGCTGCTGCAGATCATGGGCACCCTCGACCGTCCAACCTCCGGCACCGTCCGGGTCGCCGGAGCGAACATCGAGGACCTCTCGGACCGGCAGCTCGCGGCGTTGCGATCGCGCTCAATCGGCTTCGTCTTCCAGCAGTTCTTCCTGCTCGAAGGAATGTCCGCGCTCGACAACGTGGCCAACGGGCTTCTCTACACGGGGACTTCGGCGCCCGAACGACGCCGGCGGGCGACGGACGCGCTGCAACGGGTCGGTCTCGGTCACCGCCTCGACCACGCCCCCTCGAAGCTGTCTGGCGGCGAGCGTCAACGTGTTGCGATCGCAAGGGCACTCGTTGTCCGGCCGGCGATTGTCTTCGCGGACGAGCCGACAGGCAACCTCGATTCCCAGACCGGAGCCGAGATCCTCGCGCTGATGTGCGATCTCAACGCCGACGGCACAACGATCCTCGTCATCACGCACAACCACGAAATCGCCGCCTCCATGCGACGCCAGATCGAAATGCGTGACGGCCGCATCGTCAACGACACAGGACTGGAGTAAAAGGAAATGGAGCTTGCGCCTTCGAGACTGCTCCCAACCGACGTCTTGCGCGTCGGCGGCGTCGGGCTGCGTACGCGCCGGCTTCGGGCCGCGCTTTCCGCACTCGGCATTGCTATCGGCATCGCCGCAATGGTGGCCGTGCTCGGCGTCTCCGAATCTTCCAAGTCGGATCTCATCGCCACCCTCGATCGACTTGGCACGAACCTCCTCCGGGTCGCGCCAGGCCAGACGATCTTTGGCGAGGACGCAGACCTTCCCAAAGAGGCTGCGTCGATGATCGGCCGCATTGGCCCCGTCGAATCGGTGTCTGCCGTGGAGAGGGTTGATGCCACGGTCAGACGCACGAAGTACATCCCCGAGGAGGAGTCGGGCGGAATCAGCGTCATGGCGGCCGACCCCGACCTACTCAAAACCCTCGGGGCGACGGTGAAACGCGGCGTCTATCTCGATTCGGCGACCTCGCACTACCCCGCCGTCGTGCTCGGGTCGACAGCGGCCGAGCGCCTCGGAATTGACAGGCCCGGCGTCAACGTCTGGCTCGGAGAGCAATGGTTCACTGTCGTCGGCATCCTCGACCCGGTCGAGCTGGCACCGGACCTCGACAGCGATGCGCTGATCGGGCTGCCCATTGCCAAGCAGCTTTTCGATGCAGAGGGCTCGGCCTCGACGATCTATGTCCGCGCTGACCCGGACGATCTCGACGACGTCCGGAGCGTTCTCGGTTCGACCAGCAACCCGGAGCATCCCGAGGAGGTCGAGGTGAGCCGGCCTTCCGACGCGCTCGAGGCTCGCGCGGCGGCCAAGACGGCGTTCACCTCGCTCTTCCTCGGCCTCGGCGCAGTCGCCCTCCTGGTGGGCGGGGTCGGTATCGCCAACGTGATGGTGATCTCCGTCCTCGAACGGCGGTCCGAGATCGGGCTCCGGCGCGCGCTCGGCGCCACCAAAGGTCACATTCGGCTCCAGTTCCTCACCGAGTCGCTCATGCTCGC
>JBKPGE010000314.1:0-7399 GCA_046729215.1 Actinomycetota bacterium
TCTCAGCACCCCGGTGCCAAGCCGCCGTGCCGGGCTCGGCTTGTAGCGATACGGCTCGTAACCGTCGCCGGAGACGAAGCGCGATCCGACCGCGACGTCGCACTCTCCCGTGCGGACGCGATCGAGCAGCCGGTGGAGCTCCTTCGCCGGATGTTGTCCGTCGGCATCGACCCGACCGCAGTAGGCGTAGTGCTTGCGCGCCGCGTACTCGTATCCGGCCGCGACGACGACAGGCAGGCCGCGGTTCTCCGGGAAGCTGAGCACCTCTGCGCCTCGCTCCTGCGCGACCTCGGCAGTGCGGTCCACGGAGCCGTCGTCGACGACGAGGACATCCACGTCGGGAAGCTCCTCGCGGAGCTCCTCGAGGACGCCCGGAAGGCTCTCCTCCTCGTTGAAGGCAGGGACGAAGACCACGGTGTCGGCCTGGGCGCTCACGCTCTCAACTCGGCTGCAAACTGAGCGCCGAGCGCCGTCACGATGCGCTCGCGCAACTCCCGCGCGTCGTCGTCCGAGAGCGTCCGTTCGGGCGACTGGAAGACGACCGAGAAGGCGATCGACTTCCTCCTCGCGGGGATCTGACCGCCCCGGTAGACGTCGAAAACACGCATCTCGCGAAGCTCGGGGCCGGCAGCCTCGCGCGCCGCCTCCACCAGCGCACCCGCCTCGACCCCTTCGTCTACGACAAACGCGAGATCCTGCCGAACGGCGGGATAGGTGATCACGTCCTGGTAGACGACGCGCTCGGGGACCAGCGCGAACAGGGCCGGCAGGTCGAGCTCGAAGGCGCCCCACTCCCCTTCCAGGAGGGAGGGATGAAGCTCGCCGAGCCATCCCGCCTCGAGATGCCCACCCTTCCCCGGATGGAGGAAGAGGGATGTTGCCCGTTCCACTCGCAGCGGCACGTGCAGCGTCTCGTAGAGCGTCTCCACGATCCCCTTGGCGCGCGAGAAACCACCCTCGATGATCCCGCCGACATGCCAGTGTTCATCTGGCCTCGGGCCGCCCGAAGGGAGATAGACGCGGGCGATCTCGAAAAGCGCGATGTCCTCGTTGCCGACGTCCACGTTCAGGCGCACCGATTGCAACAGCCCCGTCAGCAGCGTCGTGCGCAGAATCTCCTGCTCCGCGGTGAGCGGCATCGGAAGGCGGTATGCGTCGGGCGCAGGATCCTCCGCGACGAGACTGAGCGTGTACGCCTCCGAGCAGCCACAGCCAACGAGCACCTCCTCGACGATGCGACGGAGTTCCTGCTCGCGTGTCACGTGAGCCGCTTGGCCACGCGGGAGCGTGAAGGGCACTTCGGACAAGTGGAAACGGGCGACTTCTTCGATGAGATCCGTCTCGCGCGTGAGGTCTCGCGCGCGCCAGGTCGGAACCGTCATGGGACCGCCCTCGCCGCCCTCGACTCCGAGCCTGCGCAGAGTCTCCGCCTGGTCGTCCGCCGGTATGTCGAGGCCGATCAGCTGGCTCGCGCGGTCGGGTCGAAACGGAACGACGGGAGGGTGAGGCAGATCGCCTTTTACGTCCACGTGCCCCGTCCAGCGCGCCCCTGCGAGCTCGACGATCAGCTCGGTTGCAAGCGCCGCGGCTTGTGGGGCGAGGAAGGGATCGACACCTTTCTCCCAGCGGCCAGAGCCTTCGGTACGCAACCCGTGCCGCTCCGAGCTCCTGAGGATGCCGAGGGGCTCGAAGTTGGCCGCCTCCAGCAACACCGTCGTCGTCTCTGCGCTCACCTCCGTGTCGAGTCCGCCCATGATTCCGGCGAAGGCGATCGCGCGCTCGGCGTCCGCGATCACGAGATCCTCCGCTTCGAGCTTGCGAAGGTTGCCGTCGAGGCTCGTGAACTCCTCACCAGCCCGCGCCCGGCGGACGACGACGCGTCCGCCCGCCAACGTGTCGAAGTCGAAGGCGTGCAAGGGGTTCCCAAGCGCGTGCATGGCGTAGTTCGTCACGTCGACGACGTTCGAGATCGGACGCATGCCGGCGGCGAGGAGACGCGCCTTCATCCAGACCGGCGACTGGCCCACGGTCACGCCGCGGAATAGTCGCCCGACATAGCGGGGACAGCCCTCGAAGTCCTCGACCCGCACGTCGACGGGCTCGTCGCGGGCAGGCTCAGGATCGCGACCCGGGGCAGATGCGAGCTCGCCCCCGGTGACGACCGCCACCTCGCGGGCGATGCCGTAGATCCCCGTGAGATCGGGGCGGTTGAAGCCGGTCTCGATCTCCAGTACGTCCTCTGCCAACGGAAGCACGTCGTCGAGCGGCGTGCCCGGCTCGTGCTCGTCCTCGAGGACGATGATGCCGCTGTGGTCGTCGCCTAGCTCGAGCTCGCGTTCGGAGAGAATCATTCCGCGCGAGAGCTCGCCGCGGAGCTTTGCCTCTCCGAGGGGCTCGTCGGAGCGCGGCAGACGGGCGCCGGGCAGCGCAACCGCCACCGTCGCGCCGGCACCGAAGTTCCACGCGCCACAGACGATCTGGCGCGGCTCGCCCTCGCCCACGTCCACCTGGCAGAGCTGGAGGCGGTCC
This sequence comes from Actinomycetota bacterium, assembly GCA_046729215.1. Lineage (GTDB taxonomy): Bacteria > Actinomycetota > Thermoleophilia > Gaiellales > Gaiellaceae > JACDAN01. Next base: position 2,530 of record JBKPGE010000314.1, read on the forward strand.
GCATTCGGGTGCTTCCCCGCCTCGAGGACCTTGCCCACCCGGAAGAGGCCCAAGTTGTCGTCGAGGTCGGGGACGCCGCGTCGCACGACGCGGTCGACCTCGAAGCTCGTGAAGACGAGCGTCGACGCCAGCTCGTCGAGCGGCATGTCGAAGCTGACGTAGTCACGAAGCCAGGAGACTGGAACCTTCATCGCATCGGCTCAGAACTGCTCGAGGAAGCGGATGTCGTTTTCCCAGAAGAGTCGCAGGTCGGGAACGCCGTGCCGCAGGAACGCGATGCGGTCGATCCCGAGCCCGAACGCGAAACCCTGCCACTCCTCGGGGTCGTAGCCGACGGCCTCGAGCACGGCGGGATCCACCTCGCCGGCGCCGCCCATCTCGATCCAGCCCGAGTGCTTGCAGACCGCGCAGCCCTCGCCGTCACAGAGGTAGCAGGTGACGTCGAATTCGACCGACGGCTCGGTGAACGGGAAAAAGCTCGTGCGCATGCGAACCTCTCGCTGGCCGCCGAAGACGGCGGTCGCGAACGTCTCCATCGTCCCGCGGAGGTCGGCCAGCGTGATGTTGCGATCGATCGCGAGCGCTTCCACCTGGTGGAAGACCGGGGTGTGCGTCGGGTCGAGCGTATCTCGCCGGTAGACCCGACCGAGCGAGACGATGTAGACAGGCGGTTCCCTCTGCTCCATCGCCCGGACCTGCGAGGGCGACGTATGGGTGCGGAGCACCGCATTCGCGTTGACGTAGAACGTGTCGCGTGGATCTCGGGACGGGTGCGCCTCGGGCGTGTTGAGGGCCTCGAAGTTGTAGTAGACGGTCTCGACCTCGCGGCCGTCGAAGACCTCGTAGCCCATGCCGATGAAGATGTCCTCGATCCGATGCCGCAGCTGTGTGATCAGGTGGTAGGTGCCGCGGGCGATCGGTTCGCCCGGCAGGGTCGAGTCGAACGGCTCCCCGTCGACTGTGGCCGCCGCCTCGAGGGCAGCTTGCCGGGCGCGTACCGCCTCCTCGATCGCCTCGCGCGCGGCGTTCAGCGCCATGCCCGTCTCGCGGTCGCGGACCTCGCGCAGCGCCTGCTTCAGCTCGCTCTTGCGCCCCAGGTAGCGGACGCGCGCTTCGTCGAGCTCCGTCGCATTCTCCGCGCGCTCGACGGCGGTGAGAGCGTGCTGCCGGTAGGTCTCAGCGTCCAAGACGGCCCCGGTTCGAGTCTCGGCGGATCGGCGGCGAGAGCGTCAGCGCCGGTCCCCGGACACGAGCCGGGGCCGGGTAAACGGGGAATCCAAGGGCCTCATCGCCATGAGGACACGATAACGGAGAATGCCCTCGTGGATCAGTACGCGCCCTTTGCGGCCATCTACGAGGAGTGGTCGGCGGAGATGACGGAGGACGTCCCGTTCTACGTCGACCTCGCGCGAGAGGCGAACGGGCCTGTCGTTGAGCTTGCGGTCGGGACCGGGCGAGCCGCGGTGCCGGTGGCGGAGGCGATCGGACGGCGTGTGATCGGGATCGATGCTTCTCCGGCGATGCTTGCCAAGGCGCGTAAGGCGGCAGAGGAGGCTGGCGTTGACCTCGATCTGCGGCAGGGCGACATGCGTGAGCTCTCGCTGGACGAGCCGGCGGCACTGATCTATTGCCCGTTCCGATCCCTGCTGCATCTGCCGACCTGGGGCGACCGGCGTCGCACATTCGAACGCGTGGCCGCGGCACTCCGGCCGGGAGGCCGCTTCGCCTGGAACGCGTTCGTCTTCAGCCACGAGATCGCAGCCCGCCTGGACGGTCAGCGCCAGGAGAAGCCGGTGCCGCATACGCCGCGTTACTCGATCGGCGAAAGCCGGATCGACCTCCTCCTTGACTCGGGTGGGGCAACCTCTCTCTGGTGGACCACGAAGAACGAGTGGCTCGGATTGATCGACGTTTCCGGGCTCGAGATCGAAGGCCTGTACGGCTGGTTCGATCGGAGGCCCTTCACCGACGAGAGCGGAGAGTTCGTGTGGGTGGCGCAGAAGCCCCGCTAGAAACCTACGACCCGATCGCCGAGCTCTACGACCCGTGGAGCAGAAGCGTCACCGAGGACATCCCGTTCTACGTCGCCGAAGCGGTGGGCGTCGGCGGCCCGATCGTCGAGCTCGGCGTCGGCACTGGTCGCATCGCGGTGCCGACGGCGGCGGCAGGCGTGAGCGTGGTCGGCGTCGACTCGTCCGCGCGGATGCTCGAGATTTGCCGGCAACGCGCGGAGGAAGCGGGCGTCGCGGAGCTGCTCGAACTGCGGCTCGGCGACCTCGCCACGCCGCCGGTGACGGAGCAGGTGCGCTTGGTGACCTGTCCGTTCCGGGCCTACCTTCATCTCCAGGACGAGGGTGCCCGAGTCGCAGCGTTTCGCGCCGCCCGCGAGCTGCTCCTACCAGGCGGGCGGCTGATCTTCGACGTCTTCGCGCCTCGACGAGACGACATCGAGGAGACCCACGGCCGCTGGATCGAGCGCGAGCCCGAGATCTTCGAACGAGCCGACTGGGACGAGGAAGCGCAGACGCTGACACTGTCGGTACGCGGCCCTGGCGGTGCCGGGACGATGCGCCTCGCCTGGATCTCGGAGCCCGAGTGGCGGCGGACCCTGGAGAAGTCCGGCTTCGAGGTCGAGCGGAGCTACGGCTGGTTCGACTACCGCCCGTACCGCGGCGGCGAGGACATGGTCTTTGTCGCAGCCCGCGCGGACTAGAGGAGTTCGACCTGGTCGCCGGCGGCGACGTCGCCGCTTTCGACCACGCGTGCCAGCATCCCACGCCTCCCGTCCAGCTCAGCCTGGAGGCCCGGGCGGATCTCGTCCATCCGCGAGCACGGATCGCAGACCATCGTGATCTCGAACAGCGCATCCCCGATACGGAGTTGCTGCCCTACGAGCCAGTCATGGACGTCGGCGCCGTCGATGGTGAAGTTCTCGCGGATGCGCCCGTGATCGACCCCGAGCGCGTCGAGGTGCTCCGCCGATGCGAAGAGAACCTGGCGTTTCGTCCCCGCACGCGCGTGCGCGCAGCCCTCCAGGCCGTGTCCCTCGAGCGCCCGAACGCGCTCGCGCGCGTCCATGCGGCCGCTCCCCTTCGCAGGAGACGTCCAGAGGCCGGCCACGCGCGCCATCCGAACGGACTCTACCCGCGAGGTCGGCGGTTCCGTCTGCTCCACTCATAGAGCGCGATCGCCGCCGTGACGGCCACGTTCAGCGACTCAGCCGCCGGTGCGAGCGGGATCGTGGCCTGCCCGTCGCAGTCGCGGACGATGTCCTCCGGCAGGCCGTCGCGCTCCGCACCGAGCACGAACGTGGTTCGTTCGGGAAGCTCCGCTTCGGCTAGGGCCGTCCCGCCTCGGGTGATGAGCGCGATTCGGGGTCGCGGCGCAGCCTCGAAGCGGCCGATGGGGACTCTGAAGACCGCGCCCGCGGAGGCCCGGAGGACCTTTGGTCCGGATGGATCGGCACAACCCGCCGAGAGCGCGACGAACGCCGGGCCGAATCCGTCCGACGCTCGTAGTACCGTACCTACGTTGCCCGGATCGACAACATGCCAGAGAGCCACACCGGCGGGAGGAAGGTCGGCCGGATCGAGCTGCGGAAGATCGGCGCGTCTGAAGATCGCGAGGACTCGAGGTGGATGAGCAAGCACTGAGACGTCGGCGAGCAGGCGGGGCTCCACCGGCTCGAACTCATCCAATCTGTCCAGAAGCGGTGGCCGCTCGGCGTCGACGAGCACCTCGACGGGCCGTATGCCGGCCGCGAGCGCCGCCTGAACGAGATCTTCGCCCTCACAAACGAACATGCCCAGGCGTTCGCGCTGCCTCCTGGAAGCCAGGCGGCGGACGAGCTTCAGGCGCGGGTTCGAGGCCGAGGTGATCACGGCAGCCACTCCAGCCACTGCCCGTGGAAGCCCGCGTGTGCCAGGAGCCGCTTCTCTCCGCCCGGCCACAGGCGCAACCAGAGGCCCCAGTACCTGTGCTCCCCGGCTGCCGGTCGGCTGACGGAGATCAGCGCGAGCGGGAACATCCGGCCCGCCTCGTCGAGGGCGCCGAGAAGTCGCTTCCAGTCCTCGCGGCTCAGGTAGCCGCGCACGGCGGTCTGGAAGACGACCGTCAGCGCGCCCGGCAGGCGTTCAGCGAGCAGGTCGGGGAGGCGCTCCACAGCGTTGCCCCGCTCGAGGACCGGCGGATCTCTGCGCAGTGTCTCGATCGCGTGGTCCAGACGGTCCAGTCGATGGGTCTGGTCGGCCCAGACGAAGGACTGGAGCAGCAGCATGTCCTCACGGTGGGTGACGTCGAGGGGCGCGAGGTCGATTCCGCGGCGTGATCGCACGCGAGGCCGCAGCGCGAGCAGGCTCGCGGGCACAGAACGCCGCTCCTCGCCGGTCAGCTCGAGCTCCGCCTCAGCCGGGCCCCAGTCGCCGTCGTCGTAGCGGTAGCGGTAGCGATCCCAGACGAGGTTGAGACCGGCGCTCGGACCGAGCTCGATCAGGTCGAGCGTCTCGACGCCGGTGCGCCGCGCGATCTCGAGGAAACATGGCAGAAGGAACCAGCTCCGTTGCACCTCATTCGTCTGGACGCTCTGCTGCTGGATGAAGTCGCGCAGCCAATCGCGCCGCTCCTCGATCACGGCAACCGGGTCGGTCCAGGGGTCGATCCCCTCGCTCAGCGCCAGGTAGTGGAGGCCCGCGAGGAGCTGGAGCGGCCGGTCCCAGCGGACGTCGCCAATGACCTCCGCGACGGCCGGCTCAGCGGCCAGCCGGCGGCAGAGGTCGGCGTAGAGCGGCGAGCCGGTGCGCTCGCACTGCTCGGCCTGGTGGAGAAAGATCCGCTCGAGCTCGGGAGTCAGCTCTCGAGCGCGGCCTTCGCC
>JBKPGE010000315.1:0-19073 GCA_046729215.1 Actinomycetota bacterium
AACTTCTTGCCCGTGCGGGCCCCGAGGCCCGGCCAGACGTACCAGCGGTACTTACCCGGCGTCAGCCGGTAGCGGCGGCCGTCGTAGATCCAGGTGCGCTTGAGCTTGATCGACGTTCCCTTCGGCCAGGAGCTGAAGATCCTGCCTTTACGCCAGACCTGGACGTTGTAGTACGTGGCTTTCGCGACGCGAGTCCAGGCCAGCCGCAGCGGGGCCTTCACCACGGCGCCGGGAGCAGGTGACACGAGCGGCGCGGTTGGGGTAATCGATGTGGTGCTCGCAGCGCCGTTGTGCGCCTCGTCGTAGCCCGTCAGCGTGTAGCGGTAGCGAACACCGTTCTTGAGGCCGGTGTCAGTGAAGCTCTCGTCGTGGCCGCGGTAGACGAGGGTTCCGGCCCGGTGCATCTCGACGAGGGTCGTGTCCGGCGAGGCCGTCCAGCTCAGACGGCCCTGCGATCACCGGCCTTGGCGGTCATCCCGGTAATCGACGGCGGCGTCGCGTCGTACTTGAGTGCGAGTGACGAGTCCCTGCTGCGGTTGCCGGCGCGATCGCGGCAGAAGCCGCTGATGGAGGCGGCTCCGGCGTCAGGCCCCGCGTAGCGGGCCTGTGTGCAGCTCTCGATCGCCGAGGTCGCGTCGGTGCCATGGAACCTAACCTCGAGCGGCTGGTTGTACCAGCCGTTCGAATCCGGCTGACGTGCGGGCGAGGCGCCCGTGACTTGAGGCGCAGTTGCGTCGAACTGCAGCGCGTACGACCCGACCCCCGCATTGCCCGCCTTGTCGACGCAGATACCGCCGACGACGGCCATGCCGCTGTCTGGGCCGCCGTAGTTCTCGGGGGGCGCGCAGGACTCGAGACCTTAGACCGGATCGCTGCCCGTGAAGCTGACGGTGAGCGCCTGGTTGTACCAGCCGTTCACGTCCGGGCCGCGGCTCGGAGTCGCGGCCGCCTGCGGCCCGGTGTCGTCGTAGTCGATCGAGAACCACTTGGACCCGACGTTCCCGGCCGCATCAATGCACTGACCGGAAATCGGAACGTCCTCGCCGTCCGGCCCGGAGGTCGGCGCCGTCGCCTCGTACTTCAGCGTTCGACTCGCTGTATCGGCGTTTCCGGCCTTGTCCTTGCAGGTGCCGCTCAAGGTTGTGGACTGCGTGTCGGGCCCGGAGTAGCTCTTCGCCGCATCGCAGGACTCGATGCCGGCGGTCACGTCGCTGCCCGCGAACGTGACTGTGACCTTCGCGTTGTTCCAGCCGGCCGTGTTCGGCTGTGGATCGAGCGTGGCCGTCGCCACCGGCGCGGTCGCGTCGTACTTGAATCCGTAGGACGCGAGGCCGCCGTTGCCCGCACCTTGTCCAGACATGTCCCGCTGACCACGGCCGAGACGGTGTCCGGCCCGCTGTAGCTCTGCGCCGCCGAACACGAGTCGAGGCCCGAGAGCGAATCGGTGCCCGCGAAGCCGACACTGAGTGACGCGCTGAACCAGCCGTCCGCGTCGGCTGGCGCGACGGCGTCGGACTGGCCTGGGGCGCCGTTGCGTCGTACTTGAGCGCGTACGACGCCGAACCTGCATTCCCCGCCTTATCGAGGCACGTGCCGCTCACCGAGGCCGTGGCACTGTCGGGGCCTGAGTAGCTCTTCGCCGGTTCGCACGAGTCGAACCCCGACATCGCGTCTGTCGCCCCGAAACCGACACTGAGCGCAGCCCTGTACCACCCGTTTGCGTTCGGCTGACGCGACGGCGTCGCCGTCGACTGCGGCGCGGTTGCGTCGTACTTGAGCGTCCGGGACGCCGACGTCGAGTTGCCCGCCTTGTCGCGACAATCCCCGCTCAGCGTCGTGGACTGGGAGTCGGGCCCCGAGTAGGTCTTCGCCTGATCGCAGGAGTCAATATCGGAGGTGGCGTCGGTTCCCGCGAAGGCGACGGTTACAGGAGCCCTGTACCAGCCGTTCACGTTCGGCTGGCGATCGGGTGTCGCCGTGGAAACGGGCGCCGTCGCGTCGTACTTCAGCGTCCGGGAAGCAGAGCTCGAGTTCCCGGCCTTGTCCAGGCACGCGCCGCTCAGCGTGTGCGACTGCATGTCGGGCCCGGAGTAGGTCTTCGCCGTGTCGCACGAGTCGAGCCCGGAGGTGGCGTCTGTGCCACCGAAGGTCACTGTCACCGGTGTCCTGTACCACCCGTTTGCGTTCGGCTGGCGATCGGGCGTGGCCGTCGAAACAGGCGCCGTGGCATCGTATTTCAGCGACAAGGAACCCGTGCCGGTGTTCCCAGCCTTGTCGTGACAGTCACCCGCGACCGAGGCATTCGCGTTGTCCGGGCCGGCGTACGTCTTTGGGGCGTCGCATGACTCGACACCGGAGGTGGCGTCGCCCCCGGTGAAGTTCACTCCGACCGAGGCGCTGTAACAACCGTTCCCGTTGGCTTGGCGTGCGGCCGCGGCGGTGACCGAAGGATTGGTCGCGTCGTACTTGAGCGTGAAGGCGCCCGGCCCGCTGTTCCCTGCGTTGTCGCGGCATGAGCCGCTCACCGCCGTGGAGAGGGTGTCCGGCCCGGAGTAGCTCTTCGGCGCGTCACAGGAGTCGATTCCGGCCGTGGCGTCCGTCCCCGCGAACGACACAGCGAGCGAGGCGTTGAACCAACCGTTCGCGTTCGGTTGGCGCGAGGGCGACGCCGTCGTCTGGGGCGCCGTCGCGTCGTACTTGAGCCCGAACGAGGTGCTGCCGACGTTGCCGGCCTGATCGAGACAGGTGCCGCTTACGGAAGCGTTCGCGCTATCTGGCCCCGAGTAGTCCTTCGGCGCGACGCAGGACGTCAGCCCGGATGTCGCGTCGGTTCCGGCGAACGTGACTGTGACGCCCGCCCTGTACCAACCCTTCGCGTTCGGCTGGCGGTCCGGCGTGGCCGTCGCCTGGGGTGCGGTCTCGTCGTACTTCAAAGCGAGCGAGCGCGTGATCGTGTTGCCGGCGAAGTCGCGGCAAGTGCCCGAAACGACGGCGTTGGTCGAATCGGGGCCCGAGTACGTCGCAGGGGCATCACAGAAGTCCAGCCCCGAAGTCGCGTCGCTCCCGCTGAAGCTGACAGTCAGATCGTGGTTGTACCAAGCGTTGACGTCGGGGCCTCGCGAGGCCGTCGCGCTGGCCTGCGGGGCGGTCTCGTCGTACTTGAGCGTGAAAAGGCTCGAGCCGCTCTGGTTCCCCGCTTTGTCCGTGCACGTCCCCCCGACTGCGGTAGACGGATCGTCCGGCCCGGAGTACGCGGTCTGGGTGCAGCTGTCGATGCCGGATGTGGCATCCGCGCCCTCGTAGTTGACCGTGACCGAGTGGTTGTACCAACCGTTCTTGTCGGTCGCCCGCGCCGAGGGGTTCGCCTGCGGCTTGGTCGAGTCGTACTTCAGGGACAATGAGGGCGTGGCGGTGTTGCCGGCCATGTCCGCGCAGGTCCCGCTGACCGCCGCATTGCCGCTATCGGGGCCCCCGTAGGTCTTCGTCGGAGAGCACGACTCGAGGCCGGAGGTGGCGTCGCTCCCGCTGAAGCTCACGTCCAGCGGATCCTTGTACCAGCCGTTCGAGTTCGGGAACCGCGAAGCCGCCGCGTTCGCAGCCGGCGGGGTCTTATCGATGTGGAATGTCTTCTTGACCGTCGTCTCGCCGCCGTCGCTCGCTGCGGTGCACACACGCTGGGTCCCGACCGTGTCTGCGCTCAGCGTCTGTGTGTCGCAACCCGAGGTCCAGAGGATGATCGACTCCGGATCCGTGATCGACCAGCTGACGCCGACCGTCGTCGTGTACCAACCGTTCGAGCCAAGCGTCCCCGTGATCACAGGCACGACGTTAGGTGGTGTCGGACCGCCGGGGACATCAGGCCCCTCCCGGAGCGCCCGGCGTCAGCAGCAGCGCTCCGGCGACAAGCAAGAGGACGGCAGCTTGGCGACGCACCCCGCGCTCCTACTTCCTCACGACGAACGTGCTGCTGCCGAGCAGCCGGCCGTACCGAGAGGCGGAGATGCGCCCGAACCCCGGCCAGACGTACCAGCGGTACGTCCCGGGTCGCAATCGGTAGCGATGCCCGTTATAGCTCCACGTCCGCCGCAGTCGGAAACTGGACTGCGCAGGCCACGTGCTCAGCACCTTGCGCCCCCGCACGATCTGAAGGTTGTAGTACGTCGCGCCTTTCACCCGGATCCAATCGAGAATGGGCGGGGCTCTCACAGTTGCGCCCGGCACGGGGCTGAGGAGTGCCCCCGCGGCTACGAGATCGACCGTACGCACTGCTCGGTTCGCCGCGGCATCGATGGCTGCCACCCGGTACTCGTACCTGCGGCCGACCGCCAAGCCGGTGTCGAGGAAGCCGTCCTCCGATCCGCGATAAACGACGCTTTCGTCCTCACCGTTGCGGCCCGGTACGCGCCGGACCTCGACGACTTGCGTGTCACTCGAGTCTCGCCACGTGACGTGGGCCGTCCGGTTGCCGAGCGTCTTCGAGACCGCGAAGACCGTCGGAGCCGTGTCGTCGTATTTGAACCCGAATGCGGTGGCTGCAACGTTGCCGGCGTTGTCAGTGCACGTGCCCGCGAGCGACGCGGCCGCGCTGTCGGGACCGGCGTAGGAGCTCGAAGAACAGCCCGCGATCTGGGAGGTCGCGTCCGTTCCGGAGAATGCGACGGTTAGCGGCCGGTTGTACCAGCCGTTTGCATCTGGCTGGCGTGAGGGAGCCAATCCGGTGATCTGAGGGCCAGTCGCGTCGAACTTGAGCGCGAAGGAGCCGGAACCGCTCTGGTTGCCGGCCTTGTCGGTGCAGGACCCGGTGATTGCGACGGACGGCTCGTCCGGCCCCTTGTATGTCGCCTGCGTGCACGCGTCGACTCCGGACGTGGGGTCGGTCGCCTGGAACGAGATGGTGAGCGCGCGGTTGTACCAGCCGTTCGCGTCCGGTTGGCGTCCGGCGCTTCCCTGAACGGAAACCGGTGCGGTCTCGTCGAACTTCAGGGCGAACGAGGCCGTGGCGTTATTGCCGGCCTTGTCCTGACACGTCCCGCTGACCACCGCAAGCACGTTGTCCGGGCCTGCGTAGTTCTTCGCCGCGGGGCACGAGCCAAGGCCCGACAGCGCGTCGGCGGCCGAGAAGCTCACCGTGAGCGGGTCGTTGTACCAGCCGTTCTTGTCTGCGACCCTAGACGGCGTGGCGCTCGCCTGCGGCGCGGTCGAGTCGTAGTTGAAGCTTGCGCTCGTCAGCGCGGCGCTTTGGTTTCCGGCCTTGTCCTTGCAGCTCCCGGTGACGGCGGCGCCGACCTTGTCGGGCGTGCTGTAGTCGAGCTGGCTGCAGCTGTCGATGCCGGAGGTGCCGTCGGTGCCCTGGTAGGTGACCGTGAGCGCGTGGTTGTACCAACCGTTGGCATCCGGAAGGCGCGAGCGGGTCGAGCCAGTGGCCTGCGGCGCCGTGGCGTCGTAGTTGAACGCCGCGCTCGAGATCGTCCCGCTCTGGTTTCCGGCCTTGTCCTTGCAGTTGCCCGTGACCGTGACGCCGGCCTTGTCCGGGGTGCCGTAGTTGACCTGGCTGCAGGTGTCGATGCCCGAGATGGCGTCGCTGCCCTGGAACGCAACGGTGAGCGCGTGGTTGTACCAACCGTTTGCATCGGCAGGACGCGACCGGCTCGAGCCCGTCGCCTGCGGCGCGGTCGCGTCGTAGTTGAAGGCCGCGCTCGTGAGCGCGGCGCTCGTGTTGCCGGCGTTGTCCTGGCACGAGCCCGAGACCGTCGCGTTGACCTTGTCGGGAGAGCTGTAGTTGACGTTGCTGCACCCGGCGATGCCGGACATAGCATCGGTGCCCTGGTAGGCGATCGTGAGCGCGTGGTTGTACCAGCTGTTGGCGTCGGCTCCGCGCGAGCGTGTCGAGCCGGTGGCTACGGGCGGCGTCTTGTCGATCTTGAAGTTCTTCGTGACGGTCGTCGTTCCGCCGTCGCTCTCCGCGGAGCACGTGCGCGGCTGACCGGTGGTATCGGCCGTCAGGGTGGTCGTGTCGCAGCCGGTCGTCGAGAGGATGATCGACTCCGGGTCGGTGACCGACCACCCGAGCGTGACGTTGGTCGTGTACCAGCCGTTCGAGCCGAGCGTTCCCGTGATGAGGGGCGTGACGACCGGCGGCGTTGGATCTCCGGGCACGTCCGGTACTGCTGGAGCCGACGGCGCGGCGAGCAGCGCTCCGGCGACCAGGAAGAGGAACGCGGCTCGCCGGAGCATGCAGTGGCTCCTACTTGGTCACGACGAACGTGCTGCTGCCGAGCAGTCGGCCATAGCGCGAGGCGGAGATCCGCCCATACCCGGGCCAGACGTACCAGCGGTACGTGCCGGGGCGCAATCGATAGCGACGCCCGTTGTAGCTCCACGTCCGCCGCAGTCGGAAACTGGACTGCGCGGGCCAGGTGCTGAGCACCTTCCGCCCGCGCACGATTTGGAGGTTGTAGTAACTCGCGCGTTTGACCGGTATCCAGTCCAGCGTCGCCGGGCCCTTGATGCGTGCCCCCGGCAACGGGCTCACCAACGGGCCGGTGGCGACGACGTTGACGGCCCGCTCGGAGCGGTTCGCTGCCTCATCGAAGCCGGTCACGCGGTACTCGTACTTGCGCCCGATCTCGAGTCCCGTGTCGAGGAAGCCGGTCGCCGATCCGCGGTAGACGACACTCTCGCCCTCGCCCTTCCGGCCCGGCGCGCGCGAGACCTCTACGACTTGCGTGTCGCTGGACTTGCGCCACGTGACCTGCGCGCTGCGGTTCCCGAGCTTCGTGATGACCGCGAAGATCGCGGGAGCCGTGGAGTCGTACTTGAACGGAAAGGACACGCCCGTGGCATTGCCTGCGATATCCGCGCACGAGCCGGCGACGGAGGCGGACGGATTGTCGGGGCCTTCATACCCCGCCGAGGAGCAGCTGGCAATGCCCGATGTGGCGTCCGTGCCGGCGAAGGCAACGGTGAGCGCGTGGTTGTACCAACCGTTCGCATCCGGCGGACGCGAGGCGGCCGCGCTGACTGCCGGAGCGGTTTTGTCGAGCTTGATCGTGACGCTCTTGCTCGTCTCGTCGCCGCCGCTACTCGCCGTGCATGTGATCTTTGTGCCCGGGGTATCCGTGATCAGGGTCTGCGTGTTGCAGCCCGGTGTCGAGTTGTCTTCTCCGACGACGGTCCAGCTCACCGTGACGTTGCTCCGGTACCAGCCGTTCAATCCGAGCGTGCCGGTGGTCGTGACCGTGATTTCCGGCGGCACGGCTACTGCACTGGGCGCGGCGCCGAGCACCACAGCGAAAGCAGCGCACACAAAAATAAGCCGGCGGGAAAATCCGCGCCGACCACGAGCCCGGAGCAACTTTAGGTTCCCGTCCACAGACGCCCCTTGTTGCCTCGGCCGCAGCCTCGGCTCGAAGCTACTACGCTTTTACAGACGTGTCAACGGGGGAGCGAGGGGCGGGTGGCACCCGCCCCTCGCATTCCGATCGCTAGTTGTCCACCCAGTAGACCGCCGAGGCGAGCATCGGCCACTCGCGCTCGGGATCGGCCCGGTAGAGCGGATTCACCGCGAACGACCTGATCCTCGCCGTCGCGGTGGTGTTGGTGCCGTGGGCGACCACGGTCGAGCCCGGAGCTGAAGCCGACAGCGCGTCGTTCGGCCAGAGCCCGGACAGGAAGAAGCTGAAGTCGCTCACGAGCGGGAGGATTCCGTCCTTCGTCATCGTCCCCGGCACCGAGGTGAACCAGGTCGGGGGATCAACGATGGCAGTGTCCTTCTCCGGGTACGCGCCGGTAATCACACCCGTCCCAGACGGAGTGTTCCCCCAGTAGATGATGCCGCTCCGGCCCTCTCCGCCTCGCGTGGCGGCTGTCAAGCCGCTCACCTGGCCGCCCGCAGAGACCTTCACCTCGCCCCCGATCTTGGCAAGGGTCTTTTGCGCCTTCGCGGGGTGGTCCAACGCGTTCCGGCGAATCTTCTGCCAGTTCGAGTAGTCGCGGCGCTGCGCCTTCGTGTCGAGCGCAATTGATCGTGACGAGGTTACTTGTCCCGGCTGAGAGCCGACTGACCGTTCATGACGACCTTCATGCGGCCGTTGCTCTGTGCGGCGATGGAATCGAGCGTGCAGCCGATCGCGTACCACGGGATGTGGGCGAGTTGCCCAGGCCGGTGGTCAGAAGACTTGCAGCGGCGTCGGGTATCGGCGTGCCGCACCACGGCAGCTCGATCGCGCTCTAGGCCGTCGCCGATGCGGTCAGGAGGACTGCGGCGAGAGCGGCCGTGAGCCAGAAGCACCTGCTCAATCGGCGAATCACGAGGAAATCAACCTCCAGGTCCGGCGCTCCCCCCTGGTCGCCCGGTAGCGCTTTCGCGATCCTAATGGTCTAGGTCCGCGATGGCCTGGCGGAGGGCGTCTCGCTCGGCCGCGAGGCTCCGAAAGGCGCTGGCGAAGCGCCGCTCCCCTTCGGGCGTGAGGCGGAGGTAGACGACACGCGCATCGTCGTTCGAGGGTTCCCGGCGGACGAGGCGCGCCGTCTCGGCCCGGGCGACGAGCTCGGTGACGCTGCTCTGCGCGAGGCTGAGGCGTTCGGCGAGGTCGGTGACCGTCGACCGTTCGCTGAGATCCGGCGCCCCTTTGATCATCAGCAGGAGCAGGTAGCGGCGGGGCGTTAGCGCGTTCTCGCGGGCAACTCGCTCCGCCTCGTTCCCGAAGCGCCGAAGCGCGACGCGGAACTCCGCGACCAGGGCGGCCTCCTGGGCGCTAGGTACCCGGGCCGTCTCCTCTACTTGCTCCATGCTCACAGAGATGGATCGTACGGAGTGGGCCCAAGGATGATGCGGGCGTGCAGAGCCTGATCGACGCGATCGACGCGTTCCTCGACGGCGTCACGGGGATCTCGTGGACGCCGCTTGCCCTCGCGGTGTGCTGCCATCTCGGTCGCATTGTGTCCCGGTCGCGGGCCTGGCGAAACGTCATCGCCGCGGCCTACCCGGAAGAGCGCGTCCGCTGGAGAGACGTCTACGGCGGATACGTCGCCGGAGTCGGGGTCAACGCCATCCTGCCCGGCCGAGGTGGGGACATCCTGCGGCTCTACATCGTCAAGCACCGCGTCGACGGCTCGACCTATCCCACGCTCGCCTCGACGATGCTCGCCGACGGGATCTTCGATCTCTTCGCCGCGGGCCTGGTACTCGCGTGGGCGCTATACGAGGGGATCCTTCCCGGGAGCAGCGTGCTGCCGAGCCTGCCCGGAACCGACTGGCTCTGGGTCTTCCGGAACCCGTGGCAGTCGGTCGTGATCGCGGGCTTCTTCCTCGCGATCGCCCTGATTGTCCTCGGCCTCTACTTACCGCGCATCACGGCGTTCTGGGACCGCGTTCGCCAGGGGCTCACGATCCTGCGCACGCCGCGGAAGTACCTGCGGCACGTGGCGCTCTTCGACGCGCTCGACTGGTTGCTGCGCCTGACGGCGATCTTCTTCTTCCTCGAGGCCTTCGGGCTGCCGGCCACCGTGCACAACGCGCTCGCGTACCAGGTCGCCGGAAGCCTCTCGACGGCCTTGCCGCTCACTCCCGCGGGGATCGGGACCGAGCAGGCACTGCTCGTCTACATCTTCTCGGGAACCGCACCTACCTCGGACATCCTCGCCTTTAGCGTCGGGGTCAAGCTCATCACCGTCGCGATCAACGTCACGCTGGGCGTGACCGCGATCGCAGTCATGCTGGGCTCGCTCCGGTGGAAGCACCGCGTCGAGGCAGACGCTGCTGGGCGCGTGTAGGCCCACCTCTTGGCGACGCCTTCGTCGGCGGCGGCCGATGCGGCCTCGGCCGCCGCCGGCGGCGGCGTCCGCAGAATCACCTTCGAAAGCGTATCGCGCCGTTCCGACGAGTCCTGACACTTTGCACCTTGACCTGGTCTAATGATGTCAGTACTTTGGCAGAGAGCTAGTAGTCACTAACTTCGTGGGCGAAAGAGGGGACATGGAAGCAGGTCAGGACGGCAGTCGCGACGGCGCGGTCGTCACTGCGCACGAGATCACTCGCCGCTACGGCGAGGGCGACACTGCCGTGGATGCGCTCTGCGGGGTCTCGCTGGATGTCGAGCGGGAGAAGTTGACGGCCGTGATGGGGCCGTCCGGCTCCGGCAAGTCGACGCTCATGCACATCCTCGCCGCGCTCGACCGGCCCACGTCGGGGTACGTGACGATCGCCGGCACGCGACTCGGTCAGCTGAGCGACAACGAGATCACGAAGCTCCGGCGCCGCCATATCGGCTTCATCTTTCAGTTCTTCAACCTTCTGCCGATGCTCACCGCGGACGAGAACATCCAGCTGCCGCTGTCGCTCGCCGGGGAGAAGCCGGACCGCGACTTCTACAACGACCTCGTCAAGCGGGTCGGTCTGGCCGACCGCGTCAGCCATCGACCCTCGGAGCTCTCGGGCGGCCAGCAGCAGCGCGTGGCGATCGCACGAGCGCTCGTCTCGCGTCCGACCGTGGTCTTCGCCGACGAGCCGACGGGGAACCTCGACTCGAAGACGGGTGGCGAGATCCTGGAGCTCCTGCACGACTCCGTCGACGACTACGGCCAGACGATGGTGATGGTGACGCACGAGGCACGCGCCGCAGCGTCGGCCGATCGGGTCCTGTTCCTCGCCGACGGGAGGATCGTCAAGGATCTCGGAGGCGCCGGCGAGGAGCAGATCCTCGAGACGATCCGCGACGTCACCCTGGCGTGATCCGAGTCGCGCTCCGGGGCCTCGCGGGCCGGAAGTTCCGGGCCGTTCTGACCGCGATCGCGATCGTCCTCGGTGTCGCGATGATCAGCGGGACGCTCGTCCTCACGGATACGATCGACCGCGCGTTCGACCGGATCTTCGTCCAGTCCTACGCCGGGACTGACGCGGTCGTCTCCGCAGCGTCTTCGGACATCAGCTTCGAAGGTGAGACCGCGACGGGGCCGCCGATCCCAGCCTCGCTCCTGCCGCAGATCCGCTCGAACGACAAGGTGGACGCCGCCGTCGGGAGCGTCTTCGAGGAGACGGCCGTGAAGATCCTCGACAACGACGGCGAGCCGATCGTGAAGAACGCGCCGACCTTCGGGTTCGGGGTCGATGCTGCATACCCGCGCTTCAACCCGCTGGAGCTCAAGGACGGACGTTGGGCCTCCGGCCCCGGTGAGGTCGTCATCGACTCTGGAACGGCGAAGGACGAGGGCTACGAGGTGGGCGACAAGGTCAAGGTCGCGACCCTTGCGCCGGTGCAGGACTTCGAGCTCGTCGGAACCGCGCAGTATCCAGGCGTCGAGTCGCTCGGTGGGGCCACGTTCGCGGTCTTCGACATCACGGCGGCCCAGAAGCTGCTCGACCGCGAGGGCAAGTTCGACGCCATCTCCGTCGCGGCGAAGGGCGGAACGTCGCCGGATGAGCTCGCCGCTTCGCTCGAAAACGAGCTTCCGAACACCTTGCAGGTCAAGACCGGCATCGAGCAGGCCGACGAGGACAGCGACGAGGTGGCCGTTTTCGTCAGCATCATCCGCTACTTCCTGTTGACCTTCGGCGCAGTCGCGCTCTTCGTCGGCGCCTTCGTCATCTTCAACACGCTCTCGATCACCGTCGCGCAGCGAACGCGTGAGCTCGCGACGCTGCGGACGCTCGGCGCGTCGAGGCGCCAGCTGCTGACCTCCGTGCTCCTCGAGGCGTTCGCGATCGGCTTGATCGCATCGGTGATCGGGCTCTTCCTCGGTGTCGCTCTCGCCAAGGGGCTGAACGTGCTCTTCAAGGCTCTCGACCTCGAGCTACCGACCACTGGGCTCGTCTTCTCACTGCGCACGGTGATCGTCGCGCTTCTGGTCGGGGTCATCGTCACGCTCGTTGCCGGCCTTGCGCCGGCGCTTCGCGCGACGCGTGTGTCGCCGATCTCGGCCGTGCGCGAGGGGGCGACGCCTCCGCCCGGACGCCTCGCCCCCTATTGGCCGTACGTCGCCGCCGTGCTCATCGCACTTGCGGTCCTCCTGCTCGGCTACTCGCTCTTCGCCGACGACCTCGGCATCGCCGAGCGGCTGCTCTCCCTCGGCTTCGGCGTTCTCGCGCTCTTTTTCGGCGTCGCGCTCCTCTCGCCGAAGCTGGTCAGGCCGATCGCGTCGGTCGTTGGCTGGCCGGCACGTCGCCTGGGCGGTGCCGCCGGGAAGCTCGCCGAGGGCAACTCCCGCCGTAACCCGGGACGGACCGCCGCGACTGCGGCTTCGCTGATGATCGGCATCGCGCTCGTCACCTTCGTGGCCGTGCTCGCTGCGGGGATGCGGGACTCGAACCGCACGGCGATCGAGGATCAGATCAACGCCGATCTCGTCATCACGTCGGAGGACGGTTACTCAGACTTCGCCGCCGGCGCGAGCGACGCTGCGAGGAATGCGTCGGTGGCCCAGGTCGTGACCGATGTGCGGGAGAACGTCGCCCGCGTGGCCGGCTCGGCGAAGGAAGTGACCGGGATCGATCCCGACCGGATCACGGCAGGCTACAACTTCGACTGGAGGGCCGGCTCGTCGGATGCCTCGCTCGCCGACCTGGGGACGAACGGGGCGATCGTGGCCGAGGACTTCGCCGACGACAGGACGCTCGCGATCGGCGACTCGTTCACGATCCAGGCGCCGGGTGGCAGGACGGAGGAGTTCGTCGTCCGCGGCCTCTACAAGCCGCCGCCCTTCTACCCGCTGCTCGGCTCGGTCAGCGTTCCGAAGTCCAGCTTCGACAAGCTGTTCGAGCAGAAGTTGAACCGCTTCACGTTCGTGAACGTCGAGGGGCCGCCGACGGACGCGGCCAAGAAGAACGTCGAGGCCGCCGTCGCCACGTTCCCCGATGCGCGCGTTCAGACCCAGGAGGAGTGGGTCGACAAGGAGGACAAGGAGTTCCAGCAATTCCTGAGCATGCTCTACGTTCTCCTTGCGCTCTCGGTGGTCGTGAGCGTCTTCGGAATCATCAACACGCTCGTCCTCTCGGTCTTCGAGCGCACCCGCGAGCTGGGGATGCTGCGGGCGGTCGGGATGACGCGGCGCCAGGTGCGCCGGATGATCCGCCACGAGAGCATCATCACGGCACTGATCGGCGCCGCATTAGGGCTGCCGCTGGGCGTCTTCCTCGCCGCGTTGATCGTGCGCGCTCTCGGCCAGTACGAGGTCGGCTTCAAGATCCCCACTGGACAGCTCATCCTCTTTGCGGTGGTGACGATCATCGTCGGCATCGTTGCCGCGGTGCTTCCCGCCCGGCGGGCCGCCCGCCTGAACGTCCTCCAGGCGCTGCAGTACGAGTAGCGTCCGGTCGGGATGCGGCCCGACCACTGGGACGAGCTCTTCGACGAGATCTACCTCCGTACCTATGCGCTGAGGCTTGGCGAGGCTGATTCGGCCGGGGAGGCCCGGGCAGCTGCGTCGCTGGCCGGCGTCGAGCCGCCGGCCGAGATCCTCGACGCGCCGGGGGGCTTCGGCCGCCATGCGATTCCGCTCGCCGAGGCCGGTTACCGGGTGACGGTCGTCGACCGCTCGCCCGTGCAGCTGGCGGAAGGCCGCCGCCGTGCGGGCGACGCGGAGTGGCCGCAATGGGTGCAGGCTGACTTCCGCGAGCTCCCCTTCCCGGATTCGACCTTCGACGCCGTCCTCAACCTGTTTAGCTCGATCGGCTACCGCGGCGAAGAGGAAGACCGGCGGATGCTGGGCGAGTTCGTGCGTGTGCTGCGGCCCGGCGGCGCCCTCATCGTCGAGACGCTTCATCGCGACCGGTTGATGACGATCTTTCAGCCTCGCCGCTGGGAGCCGCTCGAGAACGAGAACGTGCTCGTCGAAGAGTCGAGCTTCGATCCGGTGGTCGGAGAGATCGAGACGGACCACATCCTCTTCGCCGACGGGGAGCGGCTCGCCGTCACCTTCCGGGTCCGTGTCTA
This sequence comes from Actinomycetota bacterium, assembly GCA_046729215.1. Lineage (GTDB taxonomy): Bacteria > Actinomycetota > Thermoleophilia > Gaiellales > Gaiellaceae > JACDAN01. The sequence goes on from JBKPGE010000315.1 coordinate 13,929, forward strand.
CACCGCTACAGAGCTCGTACGCCTACTCGCTGACGTCGGCTTCGGCGACATCGAGTGCTTCGGCGATCTCGAGGGCGGCGAGCTGACACGGGAGACCAGGCTCGCAGTGCGGGCGCGTCGCCCGGGCTAGGTCGATTCGGCGACGAGCTCGCGGAGCCGCTCTGCGTACAGCGGCGCCGTCGGTTCGTCCTCGTGGCGCAGGTAGCAGTAGACGTCGATGCCCTGCGCGACGAGTGGCCCGATGCGGTCAGCCCACTCTTGGAGCTCAGCGTCGCCATAGGGCGGTTCGCGCAGCCGCAGGTAGCGAAACGGCGCGTCGGCGTCGAGGTCGTTCACGCGGACGGCGTTCTCGGGGAGCTTGGTCTCTAGTCCTTCCCAGGAATCGTGGCGGAAATCGAAGGCGATCCGCATGTGGGGGTCGACCGAGCCGAGCGCGAGCTGCAGGAACCCTTCGTCACGGGCAGAGCCGACGAGGATCCGGATGGGACCGAGCCGGTTGCCCAGTCGGCAAACGCGCTCCTCGAAGGTGCCGATGTCGCCCAGCCGATACGCGATCAGCTTCGGCGCGAACTGGAAGCCCTCGGGCGTCGCGGCCGCCCAGCGCTCGAACTGCCCCTCGGCCGGAAGCCGGTAGCCGGTCGTGTTCAGCTCGACACTCGGAAGCCGCTGTGAATAGAACCGGAGGAAGTCCGCCGGCTTCGCATCAGGCGGATAGAAGCCCGGCTTCCACGAGGGATAGGACCAGCCGGAGGTGCCGACATATGGCCCCGTTACACTCGCTGACATGGCGGTCACGCCGGAAGTGATAGCCCAGGGATCGATTCCGGTCCTCGACCACGGCTTCGTTCGGCTCGACGAGGCGATGGCGGACGACCTCTCGGTCGTGAACGGCGCCAGGGTCAGCTTCGCCCGGCACAAGACGGAGATGGACGACTCGGATGCCGGCTTGATCCGCTTCCTCATGCGCGACAGGCACGGCACGCCCTTCGAACATAACGCCTTCCGCTTTCACATCCGCGCGCCGATCTTTGTGGCTCGCGAATGGTTCCGACACCGAGTCGGCTCCTTCAATGAGTTTTCGATGCGCTATGCGAGGGCGACAGACGACTTCTACGTCCCCGAGGCGGAAGACGTCCGCACCCAAGTCGGCAAGCCAGGCGCCTACTCCTTCGAGCCGGTGAGCGAGGAGGTCGCGGAGACGACTCGCGAGGAGCTCCGGCAGGTCTACGAAACGGCGTATGCGACGTACGAGCGGCTCGTCGAGCTCGGCGTGGCGAGAGAGCTCGCGCGGGCAGTGCTCCCGGTTGGTGCCTACACCGAGTTTTACTGGACGGTCAACGCGCGGGCGCTCATGAACTTCCTCTCGTTGCGGAACTCCGGGAACGCGCAGCGGGAGATCAGGCGCTACGCCGAGGCGTGCGAGCGCTTCTTCGCCGAGCGCATGCCTGTGACGCACGAGGCGTTCGTCGCCTCGGGACGCACGGCGCCCTAAGCCGGCTTCGCCTGCTTCGACCAGAGCACGGCCGTCTCGTCATGCGTGCGGCCATGCCAGAGCATCACGACCCAGCCTTCGAAGTTCTCCAGGTCGTACGCGGCCAGCATCTCCAGCGCCGTCTCTCCCCTGCCGCCGACGTTGAAGGTCCCGCAGGTGACGATCGGCTTGCCGTTCTTGACGAGGGCGAGCCGGTAGTAGTCGCCGTCTCCGAGCTTGCGAAGGCCGTGCACGGTGAGGAGCATCGGCAGGTTGCCGTCGTCGTCCCTGGAGCCAATGCCGATCTCGCCTGCCGCCGCACCTCGGCCGGCCAGTGCCACCGCATTCTCGACGTGGAGCGCCTCGCTCGAGCCCGAGCCCGAGTTCCCGGCGAAGTAGCCGATGCCGAAGGCGGCGACCAGCGTCGCGCCGATGACCGCGAGCGCCAAGCCGAGGCGGCGGCGCGGAAGCCGGAAGACGTTGCGTCGCTCCTCGGCGGGAGGCGCCGTGGCCACGAGGCTCGGGGTGAGGTCCGGCGGCGGGCCGGCCTCCACCAGCAACTGATGAACGCGCTCGAGCCGCGCGCGCTCGGTGGGATCGTCGACCGCGCCGACCAGCTCCTCGAAGTCGGGCGGGCGCGTCACACCCGAACCGCCCGGCTACTTACGTGTCGACCGGTCATTGCAGACGGCCGCACGGGTAGAGCCCGTACGGCCTGAAAGAGACACCGCAAGCGGCGTCTCACAGCACGTCCTCCAGCACGTCCGCGAGCCGGGCGAGCCCCGTCCGCGTGCGCGTCTTGACCGTCCCGAGCGGGATGCCGAGGAACTCGGCGATCTCGGACTGCGAGCGCTCGCCCCAGTACGCAAGCTCGAGAACCACGCGCTCGCTGTCGGGAAGGTCGGCGAGCGCGGCATGCACGCGCCAGGCGACCCAGCCCGACTCGGCGCGCTCGGCGGGCGTGTCGACGTCAGCTTTCTCCTCGACGCCTTCCACGGGCGGCTCCCGTCGAGTTCGGCCGTTGTCGACGATCGCGTTGCGGGCCACCGCGTACAGCCAGGGAGCTCCCGGCCCGCGCTCCGGGCGATAGCTCCCCGCCGCCCGCCAGACCGATGCGAACGTCTCCTGGACGGCCTCCTCCGCGCGGCCTCGATCTCCGAGCCTTCGCAGCGCGAGCCCGAACACCGGCCGGGAGTAGCGCCGGTAGAGCGCTTCGAATGCGTTCCGATCCCCCGAGCCGACCCTCGTGATCAGTTCCCCGTCGCTGGGCTCGGACCTCACGGGCCGAATGGTTACCGCTGGAGGCGCGGGCGGCAAGCGCTCCGCTACGGGCGAGGTGGACAGCGACATCTCGATGGTCTTACGGACGAGGCGTCTCTGCGGATCTGAGCAGCACTCCGCCGTCTAGGACCAGTGTGGTCCCGGTGACGAAGTCGGCTCCGGTGAGAAAGAGGACCGCGTCCGCCACATCCTCTGGCGAACCGATCCGCCGCAAGAGCGTCTCGGCGGCGCGGCGCTCGACTTGCTCTGGCTCGACGGCAACCGGCCCGGGGGCGACCCCGCAGACGCGGACCTCCGGAGCGAGGGCGCGCGCGAAGACACGGGTCAGCATCGCCTGAGCCGCCTTCGCCGCGCAGTGGGGCGCAAAGGACGGCCACGGCTGGTACGCGGCCACGTCCTCGATCATGACGACAACGCCGCCTGACTCGCGGAGGAGCGGCGCCGCTGCCTGGGTGACGAAGAAGCTTCCTTTAGCGGTGGCGCCAAGGGCCGCGTCCCATGCGGCCTCGTCGACATCATCGAGGTGACGCGCGACGAACCCCTCCGAGGCGGCGTTGACGAGGAGGTCGAGCCCGCCCAGCCGCTCGGCGGCGAGCCGGACGAGCCCGCGCGCGCCGTCGGCCGTCGAGAGATCGCCGTCTCTCCGCGACGCTGCGAAGACGCTCCACCGTTCACGTTGCAGCCGCTCGGCTATCGCCGCCCCGAGCCGGCCGGTTCCGCCTGTGACGAGAACCCTCATAACCAAAGGAACTGTAAGGAGTTGTATGAAGTTGATTCGGATTGGCGTTTCCGGGGATTCGGGACGTCAATCTTCGGGCAGTAGCGCCCTAATGAAGGGGGTTCTCGGCATATGAGAAAGGCACTACTGCTTGCTGCCGCCGTCCTCGGACTTGTCGTGGGGGCCACCGCCCTCGCTGCGGTGACGAGGACTGTGGCGATCAGGTCGACCGGGTTCGTTCCGGTCACACGCACGATTCAGACCGGCGACAGCATCCGTTGGCGAAACGACGACACGGTCAACCATCAGGTGGTGGCCGACAACGGGCTCTTTGCGTCACCGGTCCTCAGGCCTCGGGCGACCTACACGAAGGTCTTCACGGCATCCGGCACCTACCGGTACCGCGATGCGCTGAAGCCGTCTTCGCGTGGGACGATCGAGGTCAAGGGCCCGCCGCCGTCGGTTTCGATCGCGGCGACGACAGGCGTCGTCTTCTGGGGAGCGCCTGTCCGGCTCACGGGCCAGATCTCATCCGGTGCGGCGAATCAGATCGTTCAGGTCTGGGCTCGTTCCTGGGGTCAGACCTCGTTCGTCAAACAGGCTGACGTCGCCACTGTGGCCGGAGGGATGTGGGACTTCTCCCAGACGCCGCAGGTCCTGACGGAGTACTACGCGAAGTGGGGCAACCGGCAGAGCGCAACGGCGTCGGTCGGGGTTCGCCCGAGGTTGACATTCATCCGGCGAGCACCGTGGTTCGTCACTTCCGCGAAGGCCGGCGGGACGTCGTTCGCCGGGCACTTCGTCTACGTGCAGCGGAAGTCCAGCCTCGGCCAGTGGGTGAACGTCAAGAAGGTCATCCTGGGCAGTAGCGGCGCCCGCAGGTTCAAGGTGAACCTGCCCCGCGGACGCCACGCCCTGCGGATCTTCCTGACCACGAATCAGGCGGGCTCCGGCTACCTCTGGAGCAACAGCCGCACGATCGTCTTCCGCAAGCGCACCAAGTAGACAGGGGCCGGCGGGAGCCTCGTTATGCTCCGGCCGGCCCCAAAGTCTTCGTAAAGGAGTACGCCTTGGCGACGCTTGCCTACAACCACCAGGAGATTGCTCCTCGCCAGCTCAAGCCCCGTCTCTACGAGCTGGACGGCATCTCTCGGGAGTCCGTCGAGGCCCACTACAAGCTCTACGAGGGGTACGTCGCGAAGCGGAACGAGATCCTCGGGGCGCTCAGCGACGTCGATCTCTCGACCGCAAACCAGGCGTACTCGGAGGTCCGGGCGCTGAAGGTCGACCTGACGTTCGCAATCGGCGGGATCAAGAACCACGAGATCTACTTCGAGCACCTAGGCGGCGACGGCGGCGACCCAATTGACGCGATCGCTGATCTGATCGAGCGCGACTTCGGCTCGGTGGCCGCGTGGCGCGCGGATCTCACGGCGACCGGGATGGCTGGGCGTGGCTGGGCCTGGACGGCTTACGACTGGGATGAGGGCCGGCTCTTCAACTACCTCGGCGACGCGCAGAACACCTATCCCATCTGGAACGCGACGCCGCTCGTGGCCCTCGACGTCTACGAGCACGCGTACTTCCTCGACTACCAGACCGACCGCGCCTCCTACATCGAAGCCTTCTTCGCGAATCTCGACTGGCCCACCGTGAACGACTGGATCAGCGGCTA
>JBKPGE010000316.1:0-13061 GCA_046729215.1 Actinomycetota bacterium
AGGACGGTCACGACGAACGGCGCCACATGTCCGGCCGCGGTTGCAAGGGTCGGTCGCGTCCTTCCGGCGACCGCGACCGTGGACGCTAAGTCCGGAGCCGCCACGCCCTAGTCCTAACACGTTTAGAGGCGGCGTGTGCGCAAACCGCCTTCATGTTCGCATTGAGAACAAGTGCGGAGAAGGTGCAGTGCAGATCCGCGCCCGCACGGATGTAGATCATTCGCAAAACTCCCATCGTTCACGCGATGACGCGTCCCCTTCACGTGCTGATCGTCGGCGGCGGTGTCGCGGCGCTCGAAGCGACACTGGCTCTCCGGGCCCTGGCGGAAGACCGCGTGGACATCGAGCTCATGGCGCCGGACACCGAGTTCGTCTACCGCCCAATGGCGGTGGCCCAGCCGTTCGAGCACGGCGACGTCAGGCGGTTCCCGCTCGCACGGCTTGTGGAGCTCGCCGGCGGCCGGTTGTCGCCGGGGACGCTTGCCGGCCTCGACCTCGATGCACGCCGTGCGGAAACCGCGGACGGCAAGCTGCTCGACTGGGATGTGGTGCTCATCGCACTCGGTGCCCGGATGCGCGAGGGCGTTGGCGGCGGGCTGACGTTCCGCGGGCCCGACGATAGCGCGGCGCTGAGGGAGCTTGTGGATGACGCCGCCGCAGGTCGCGTTCGCTCGCTGATGTTCGCGCTGCCGACACTTGCCGCCTGGCCGCTTCCGCTCTATGAGCTCGCGCTGATGACGAAGGTCCGGCTCGAGGACACCGGTGCAACGGCGGTCAGCGTGGACATCGTCACGCCTGAGGGCCAGCCACTTGGTCTCTTCGGACACGAAGCCTCGGAGTCCATCAGGGCGCTGCTCGAGACGCGGGGGATCGGTCTGCGAACCGACACGACTCCGGTCGTGTTCCGGAACGGAGCCCTGCTCGTCGTTCCCGGCCGGGCGATTCGAGCTGACCGAGTAGTCTCGCTCCCCCTGCCCGAGGGCCGTCTGATCCCGGGAATGCCTGACGCCGGACGTGGATTCGTGCGCACCGACCAACATGGACGCGTCGAGGGACGCGACGACGTCTACGCCGCGGGTGACATCACGACGTTTCCCCTCAAGCAGGGTGGTATCGCCACGCAGCAGGCCGACACTGCCGCAGCGTCGATCGCGGCACGGGCCGGCGCTCCGGTCCGGGCTCGACCGTTCCGCCCGGTTCTGCGCGGGCTGCTACTCACGGGGTTGAGCCCGCGGTTCCTGTCGGCGAGTCTGCTGGACGACACGTCCGAGGTCGACACCGAAGCACTGTGGTGGCCCCCAGCCAAGATTGTGGGCCGCTATCTGTCGCCGTTCCTCGCAGAGCACATGGGATTGTCCGCCGAGCCTCCGCCTCACGCGCTCGCAGCGACCCCGCTAGATGTCGACGTCGAGCTCGAGTGGGATCAGGGTGACTGGACGAGGCTCGGTAGTAAGCCGCACTGAAGAGCCGCGCCGACGCGGATGGCGGTCACGCGGCACGACGCCACGCTGTCGCCATGGAACGTCGCATCTGCCAACTCGAATACGCGGCCGGGCGCGCTCGAAGGTGCCCCGGCGATACGTGTCCCTTCTGGACTGACGACGGCTGCGCGGTCAGCGGCCACTGGGCCGATTTCGGAGGCAACCAGAAGCTCACCGAGCTGCTGCTCGACCTCCGTGAGCGGCTAGGCCGAGACCAGCGCCCCGCGTTTCGCCGGTTCCACCCTCCGGGCCTCGCCTAGCCAGAAGGGAGAACGATGAAGGCGCTCGTTTACCGCGGGCCCGGACAACGGGCCTGGGAAACCGTGCCGGACCCGACGATCCAGGAGGCGACCGACGCGATCGTCCGGATCGACACATCGACGATCTGCGGAACCGATCTGCACATCCTCAAGGGCGATGTTCCGGAGGTCGAGCCTGGCCGCATCCTCGGCCACGAGGCCGTCGGAACGGTCGTCGAAACCGGCAACGCCGTCACCACGCTTGCAGAAGGTGACCGCGTGCTCGTCTCGTGCATCTCGTCGTGCGGCCGCTGCCGCTTCTGCAAGGAGGGCCGCTATGGCCTGTGCACGGGCGGCGGCGGGTGGATCTTCGGCCACCTGATCGACGGCCTCCAGGCCGAATACGCGCGAGTGCCGTTCGCGGATACCTCGGCCTACAAGCTTCCGCCCGAACTGACCGACGAACAGGTCGTGTTCCTGGCGGACATCCTCCCCACGGCTTACGAGGTCGGCGTCCTCGCCGGCCGAGTCGAGCCCGGTGACACCGTCGCGATCGTGGGCGCGGGGCCGATTGGCCTCGCGGCGGTAATGACCGCGCCACTCCTCTCGCCCGGACGCATCGTCGTCCTGGATGTCGCCGACGCGCGGCTGGAGAAGGCGCGGGAGTTCGGGGCCGACGTCACGATCAACAACGGGCGTACCGATCCGATCGCAGAAGTGATGGAGCTGACGGGCGGCCTCGGCGCCGATGTCGCCATCGAAGCAGTCGGCATCCCCGAGACCTTCGAGCTCTGCACCGATCTGATCAGGCCCGGAGGGCGCGTCGCAAACGTCGGCGTGCACGGCCACCCGGCGACGCTCCACCTCGAACGGCTCTGGATCCGGGATGTCACCATTACGACTGGACTGGTGGACACGTTCAGCACACCGAAGCTCCTGCGCCTCATCGCCGAGGGGCGCCTCGATCCGCTCCCATTCGCGACGCACCGCTTCGAGCTGGACGAGATGGTCGAGGCCTACGACACCTTCGCCGACGCGGCGACCACGAATGCGCTTAAAGTCGTCCTGACCGGGCATCCAGCCCACCTCCCTGCGGGCGAGAAAGCGGTTGAGGCAACCGCCTAACGCGCTCCGCAACACGTCGAGCGCGTCCCGCGACGCGCTCGACGTGCTCCTTCGTGACGGGACGACACTGCGGCTCCGGGCTCCCACGCCGGACGACGACGAGGGCCTCGTCGAGTTCATGAACGGCCTCTCGGAGCAGAGCCTCTACTACCGGTTCCACGGCTTCCCAACCGTGAACGAGAAGCTCGTCGCCGGGTTCCTCGACCCGGACTGGCAGGAGCGAGGGCACCTCATCGGAGAGCTCGGCGGCCGGATCATCGCGCTGGCGAGCTACGTGCGCCTTCGCGATCCGAGCTCGGCGGAATGTGCGTTCGTCGTGGCCGACGACTTCCAGCGGCGCGGGATCGGCACGCGCCTGCTCGAGCAGCTCGCAAACCGCGCTGCGTCGGTCGGTATCGAGCGTTTCGTCGCCGAGGTCCTCCCGGAGAACAGCCAGATGCTCAGCGTCTTCCAGGCGGTCGGCTTCGAGAGCACGCGCCGGCTGGAGAGCGGAACCGTGGAGGTGGAGTTCCGGATCGCGCCGACGCAGAGCTATCTGGAGCGAGTCGATGAGCGCGACCACCTCTCCGCGGTCGCCTCACTACGACCTTTCTTCGCACCCGCGAGTGTGGCTGTGCTCGGAGCGTCCCGGCGGCGGGAGTCGATCGGCGGCCTGCTGTTCCGGAACATCATCTCGGCCGAGTTCGAGGGCGTCGCGTACCCGGTGAACCCGGCCGGAGACGCCGTCGCGGGCGTCCGCGGCTACAGCTCGGTCGCGGAGCTCGCTGAGACGCCCGATCTCGCCGTCGTGTGTGTTCCGGCTCAACACGTCATCGCGAGCGTCGAGGACGCGCTGACACGCGGCACGCGGGCGATTTGTGTGATCTCGGCAGGGTTCGCGGAGGTCGGGGACGAGGGACGCGAGCGTCAGGACCAGCTGCTCGCGCTCGTTCGAGCGCACGGCGGGCGCCTCGTCGGCCCGAACTGCCTCGGGCTTGCGGTCTCGGCGCCGCGGCTGAACGCGACGTTCGGACCCCGGGCGCTTCCGCCCGGCCCCGTCGCCTTCTCCTCGCAGAGCGGCGCGCTCGGCCTGGCGCTGCTGGAGAAGGCGGAGGAGCGAGGGATCGGCCTCTCCGCCTTCGTCTCGATCGGGAACAAGGCGGACGTCTCGTCCAACGACTTGCTCGAGTACTGGGAGGACGACCCGGACACGACGCTCATCGGGCTCTATCTCGAGTCGTTCGGCAATCCGCGCCGGTTCGGCCGGATTGCACGCCGGGTCGCGCGGAAGAAGCCGATTCTGGCGATGAAGAGCGGAACGACCTCGACCGGCGCGCGAGCGGCGAGCTCGCATACCGCCGCGCTTGCAGGCTCAGAAGCAGCGGTCGACGCGCTCTTCCGCCAGGCCGGCGTGATTCGCGCCCGGACGCTCGAAGAGTTGATCGACGCGGCAGCGCTCCTCGCGGCGCAGCCGTTGCCGGCCGGCAGAAGGGTCGGAGTGATCACGAACGCGGGCGGGCTCGGGATCCTGTGTGCGGATGCCTGCGAGGCGGCCGGGCTCGAACTGCCGTCGCTTGCGTCCGAGACCGAGACGGCGCTGCGCGCAGTCTTGCCCGCCGAGGCCAGCGTTGAGAATCCGATCGACATGCTCGGGTCGGCGGTTGGCGCCACGTACGAGCAGGTTGTGCCGATCGTCCTCTCGGATCCCGGGATCGACGCCGTCATCGTCCTCTTCGTGCCTCCGGTGGTCGCAGGCGCCGAGGAGGTTGCCCTGGCCGTCGCTCACGCCTCGGCAGACACGAAGGGAAAGCCGGTGCTGACCTCGATCATCGCCGCGGCCGAACTGCCCCCGACACCGGGCCTAACGAATTTCGCGTATCCCGAATCGGCCGCACGTACCCTCGGGCTCGCTGCGGCACGAGCCGAGTGGTTGCGCCGCCCGGCAGGCTCGGTCCCCGCGCTCGACCGCGTTGACGGCGCGCGAGGGCGCGCAGTGGTCGCCGACGCCTTGGCCGCCGGCGACGATCTGTGGTTGCGTCCCGACCAGGTCCGGGAGCTGCTGCAGGCGTACGGGATCCCGGTTGTCCCAGAGCGAATCGCGGCGACGGCCGACGAGGCCGAGGAGGCCGCCGCCGCGCTCGGGTTGCCCGTAGTCGTCAAGAGCGCCGAGCCCGGCGCCCACAAGACCGAGACGGGCGGCATCGCGCTCGGCTTGGCCACCACCGACGAGGTTCGCGAGGCTGCCGAGCGCATCGGTCCCCCGGTGCTCGTCCAGCCGATGCTCGAAGGGAGCGCCGAGCTCCTGGCCGGAATCGTCCAGGACCCGGTGTTCGGGCCGCTCGTGGCCTTTGGCCCCGGCGGCGTCTTCGCCGAGCTGATCGGACAAGCCGACTTCCGCATCGCACCGCTCACGGACGAGGACGCCCGCGAGCTCGTGACGAGCGGCAAGGCCGGCGAGCTGGTTCGAGGGTTCCGAGGCAAGCCTGGGGCGGACGAGCAGGCGCTCACCGACCTGCTGCACCGCCTGTCCCGGCTCGGCGAAGAGCTTCGCGAGGTCGCCGAACTGGATCTGAACCCGGTGATCGCGTCACCCGACGGTTGCGTCGCGGTCGATGCGCGCATCCGCGTCAGTCGCCTGGAGGCCGCGCGACGCACCAAGACCTGGTAGCGGATTTGCCGCAACCGACTCCGCGACAGCCCTGATTCGCCCCTTTCAAGCCGTCGCGAGCATGGGACCAAAAAGGAGGTTCGACATGCTCGACTTCACTCAAGGCTCGTCCCGGTTCGTGGCAGGGCTCGGCACGACCATCTTCCTGGTGCTGTTGATCCTCCTGTTCGTGTTCTTCGCAGAGAAAGCCGAGCACCGATGATCGCCACCATGCCGGCGGCGCTGGCGGTCTTCGATCGCATTCTCTGCGGCGTCGACGCCACGCCGGAGTCGCTCGAGGCGGTCCGGCAGGCCGAGCGCTTGCGTTCGGTGGACGGAACGCTGCGGCTTGCGGCTGTCATGGAAGTCGACACCGCCGTTCCGCAGGCTTCGCCATGAGCCGTGCGCTCCAGGAGCTCGAGGCCGCGGCCGAGGATGGGCTCCGGCGAGCGGCGGACGAGGTAGAGCCCACAAGTAGTCATCTGCTCGCCGGCGAGCCTGCGCCGTGCCTGCTCGCCGAGATTCAGGAGACGAGCGCCACGCTCGTCGCGATCGGTCCGCGCGGGCACAGTCGCGCGACCGGGATGCTGCTCGGCGGCGTCGCCGCGAGGCTACTCCGCGAGGCGCCGTGCTCGGTGCTGCTGGCGCGGGCGCCGGCGTTCGGCGAGTTCCCGTCCAGCATCATCGTCGGCGTCGACGGGTCGTCCCAGTCGCTCGCCGCCGCCGCAGTCGCGAAGGCAATTTCCGAGCGGTTTGGCTCGGAATACCTGATCGTCGCAGCGACTGGCGGTAACCGCATCGACCTCCCACCGATCCAGGCGCTGTCACCGTATTTCGTGACCGATCCCGGCCGTCCCGCCGACGTGCTCGCCGAACTCTCGAAGGAAGCCGATTTGCTCGTGGTCGGGAGTCGCGGGCTCCACGGGTCCAGGGCGCTCGGAAGCGTCAGCGAACGGGTCGGTCACCGAGCCTCGAGCTCCGTCCTCGTCGTTCGCAACGCCCAGGAGGCACCATGAGCGCAACGACTGACCACGCCGCGTCACCGGAAGCAGGGACCTCGATGTTCGAACACATCCTCGTCGGCATCGACGACTCGCCGGAGTCGCTGGAGGCAGCCCGGCAGGCGGTCGTCCTCGCACGAGGGCAGATCACGCTGCTTGCCGCGTACGACGTCACGGACGCAGTCGTCGGCGGAGCGATGCCGCCCGCGCCCGTCTACCTCGACGAGGGACCGATCCGAGAGAACGTCGAGGCGGCACTCGAGCGCGCCCGGCAGGAGCTCAGCCCGGTCGAGCCCGTTACGAAGATCGGCCGCGGCCGACCCTGGCAGGTGCTGCTCGACGAGATCGAGGCCGAGCACCACACCCTCGTCGCCGTCGGCTCGCACGGCGCAGGCCGAGCGAAAGGGATCTTGATCGGCTCGACGGCGACCGAGCTCATTCACAAGGCGCCCTGTTCGGTGCTCGTTGCGCGGCCGCCGCTGAAGCAGTTCCCCAGCTCGATCATCGCCGGACTTGACGGCTCGAAGGAGTCAGCCGTCGCTGACGCAGTCGCTCGAGACATCGCCGCGCGGTTCAGTGCGGACCTCGAGCGCTATGAGAACCTGCCGGAACCGGTCGACGCGCTCGTTGAGGCGGCGATGGGAGCGGACCTGCTCGTCGTCGGAAGTCGCGGGCTCCACGGGCTCAAGGCCCTTGGCTCGGTTTCCGAGCGGGTCGCGCACAACGCCCGCTGCTCGGTCCTGATCGTCCGGTAGACGCCAAGAGCTACGCTCGGCGGTGTGGGCCTGAATGAGGGTTTCCACGTCGGTCGGATCGCGGGAATCCGGATCGCGATCCACTGGAGCTGGCTCGTCGTCTTCGTGCTGATCACGTGGACGCTGGCCGACTCGGTGTTCCCCGACTCAAACCCGGGCCTATCCGACGCGGCCTACGTGGCCATGGCCCTCGTCGCGGCCGCGCTCTTCTTCACCTCGCTTCTGCTGCACGAGCTCGGACACGCGCTTCAGGCCCGACGGGAGGGCGTCGAGATCGACGGGATCACGCTATGGCTCTTCGGAGGAGTGGCGCGCTTCCGGGGCATGTTCCAAAGCGCGGGCGCCGAGTTCCGGATCGCCATCGCCGGCCCGATCGTCTCGCTCGTGATCGGCGTGCTGTTCGTCGTGTTCGCCTGGGCGCTCCCGCTGCCCCGCGAGGTGGACGCCGTTGCCTCCTGGCTCGGGTTCATCAACCTGATCCTGCTTGCGTTCAACATGCTTCCGGCGCTGCCGCTGGACGGCGGCCGGGTGCTCCGCTCGGCGCTGTGGGCGAGGTCGGGCGACCTCGTGTCCGCGACGCGGACGGCGGGCGTCGTCGCGCGCGGCTTCGCCTTCCTGCTCATCGTCGGCGGGCTGGCCGAGCTCGCGTTCCTCAGATCGTTCAGCGGCATCTGGCTCGCGTTCCTCGGCTGGTTCCTGCTCCAGGCGTCCGCCGGTGAGGCCCGGACGATCGCAGCGCGGCAGGCCCTCGGCGGCCTGCGCGTCGCCGACGTGATGGTTCGGAACCCAGCCACGGTCCGTGAGGACATGTCCCTGGGCCGGTTCATGGACGACATCGTCTGGTCACGGCGCTTCACCACCTACCCGGTCGTGGACGACGGGCGCGCCGTCGGCCTGCTGCCGTTCCGCTGCGTTGCCGAGGTTCCTCGCAGCGAGTGGGACCGGCGCTTCGTTCGGGACTGCATGCTGAGGCTCGACCAGGTGCCGGTCGTGGCCGCAGACGACCGCCTAGCGGAGGTGCTGGAGCGGTTCGACGCGAACGGCCTCAACCGAGCGCTCGTGCTCAACGACGGGCAGCTCGTCGGTCTCCTGTCGATCACCGATGTCGCGCGGGCGATGGAGGTCGGCCGAGCCCGTGTTCGCAGCTAGCCGCCGCGCCACGACGACGCCGCTGCCCCAACCCGGAGCCCGACCGCCAGCCGGCGGATGCAACGCATCGACGTCGATCCCACTGCGCGTGATCAGCCACGAGATCAGCGAATTCGAGTTCCACATCTCGCCGGCTCGAAGCTCGTCGCGCCCCCAGACCGGCGTTGGCGCACGGGGCACGAAGTCGAAAACGCGCCGCGCGAGAACCGGATCATCTGTCAGCCGCTTTGGGCTGTCGACGGCCTCGTCGATGTCGGGGATCAAACCTCCCCGCCAGCGCCGATTCTCGTAGCGGAAGATCCGCAAGGGTCGAACCCAGCGGCTGCCGACGGGGCCTTCCGAGACGACGCCCCGCAATTTGCGTTCCCGTCAGGGATCGGCGCCATCTCGATCGCGAACGTCCCCTCCGGCACTCTGACGATGAGGGCGGAGTGATAGAGCGCACGCGTCGGTCGCTTCTCGAGCCGCGCCACAAGGGTCTCGAACAGGCGCCCGTTCAGCCGCACCGAATGACCGCCGGCCCCCAGCGGGAGCCAATACAGGTCAACGCTGGCCTCTGACTCGGTGCTCATCCAGGCCAGCGTGACCCCGCGTGGGCGGGGCCGCATCCGGCCTGCGCGCCGGCCGACTGCGGAAAACCCGCAGCCGGTCTGCGGGCGCGCTCGGAGCCGAGCGGACCTGACGGCGACGACCATGCCTCAGAAGACCAAAGGAGTCGCGCTCATGGCAGTCCACAGCTCTCAGCTTCCACGCCGCAGTTCACAGACGAATTCGGAGGCCCTCGTGAAGGCCGCCGCACTGCTTCTCGGCCTCCTGGCCGGGACGCTCGCAGTTGTGGCAGTCCTGATGTGGGCAGATGCACGGCAGGCGCGCGACGACGGCCCGTCGGCGGCCGCCGCCGCTGTGCCTGCTGAGGCCCACAACCACGCGGCCGACCACAACACTGCGCTGCCGCTGAACAGCTTCGCCGGCGTCGTTCCGAGCAACGCGCAGGAGCTCGCGGAAGCGCACAAGCCCTACGACGCGACCATGCCGCCGGTCTCGGCGAGCAACGCCGTCAAAGTGCACATGACGCTGAAGGACATGACGGTCCAGATCGCGCCGGGCGTCCGCTACAACACATGGGCGTTCGATGGGCACGGCGCGCCGGGGCCGATCGTTCACGTTCGGCAGGGCCAGACCGTCGAGATGACCCTCACGAACGGCGGCTCGATCCCGCACTCGATCGATTTCCATGCCGCACGCATCGCGCCCAACGTGGCGTTCAAGGACGTCATGCCCGGGCAGTCGTTCACCTTCCGGTTCAAGGCCAATGACCCGGGCGTCTTCATGTACCACTGCGGGACGAAGCCCGTCCTCGCGCATATCGCAAACGGGATGTACGGCGCAATCGTCGTCCAGCCGAGGCAAGCGCTGCCGAAGGCCGACAAGGAGTACGTCCTCGTCGCAAGCGAGTGGTACCTCGACGGCGACGGGATCAACAAGCCTGCCAGCCTGAACATGTCGAAGGCACGGGCGACGATGCCCGACTGGACTACGTACAACGGCTACGCGAATCAGTACGTGACGCACCCGCTCGTGTCGAAGCCCGGTGAGACCGTGCGCTTCTGGGTCGTCGCCGCGGGCCCGACGCTGGACACGAACTTCCATGTCGTCGGGACGCTCCTCGACCGGGCTTGGGTCAACGGAGACATGACACGCTTCCAGCGCAACGTCCAGACGGTGGGCGTGCCGGCCGGCGGCGGCGCAGCGTTCGACGTGAAGATCGACAAGCCGGGTCTCTACCCGTTCGTGTCCCACGCCTTCGCGCATGTCGACCTCGGACAGGTCGGCCTGCTCAAGGTCGGCAACGTGAAGGGAACGATGTCGCATTGAGCGTCTGGGCTCATAGACGGCAGCCGACACTGCTCGTGGCGGCCGTCGTCGTTCTCTCTGCCGCCCTGATCGCCGCGAGCCGCATCGGCTCCGGCGTGGCGGAGACACGGCCGGCCGCAGTCCCGCACAGCTCCTTCGCGGGGATTCCGCAGTCGGGCGCGGCGCTCGGCGATCCGAAGGCGCCGGTCACGCTCGTCGAGTACGCAGACCTCCAGTGCCCGTACTGCGCCGAGTGGGCCCGTGGGACACTCCCTATCCTCGTCGACGAGTACGTCCGGACGGGGAAGCTTCGGATCGTTTTCCACGGCCTCGCCTTCGTCGGCCCCGACTCGGAGCAGGGGCTTCGTGCCGCAGTCGCCGCGAGCCGGCAGAACCGGCTCTGGGACGTCGTCCACGGCTTGTATCTCCAGCAGGGCCCTGAGAACAGCGGCTGGATCACGGAGCCGCTGCTCGAGGAGATCGCCGGCCGCAAGGCTCTCGCTCAGAGCAACGAAATGTGGGTCACTCGCCGTCTCCAGCTTGCGAGCCAAGCGGCCGAAGCTGCAGGCGTCACGGGCACGCCGGCCTTTCAGGTTGGCCGCACGGGCGCGAAGCTCCAGCTCGTGCCTGTGCGCTCGCTCGCGTCGGAAGCCCTTCGGCCCGCGATCGAGTCGGCGCTCGCGCGGTGACCGACCGGCGCCTTCGGATCGGCGCGGTCGCCCTGGCGCTCGTCGGCGTCGCGGTCAGCGGTTACCTGCTTTGGGTCCACGAGGCCGGCGCGAGCATCGTGTGCGCGACCGGCGGCTGCGAGACCGTCCAACACTCCCGCTACGCCGAGATCATGGGCGTGCCGGTTGCCTTCCTGGGCTTGGCCGGCTACATCGTGCTCGTTGCGACGGCGCTGCTTGGAACCGGGCGGGCGCTCTTCGCGCACACTGTCGTCGCGGTCACAGCGGCCGTGTTCAGCCTGTACCTCGTCTACGTTCAGCTCGAGCTGATCGGCGCGATCTGCGAGTGGTGCTTGGTGAGCGACGCAATCGTGAGCGTGCTGGCGATCCTCGCCCTGCTCCGCTTTCGGATCGCCCAGCCGGCGTACGGCTAGGCGTCCGCGACGACTCGGGCGATGTCGAGCGTCGACAGCACGCCGAGTGGTCGGCTCGAGCCCCGGTCGATCACGACGAGGTGGCTCACTCCGTGCTCGGTCATCAACTGGACGGCGCGGCCAAGTGGTTCCCTTATTCCGACCATTACGGGAGGTGTGGCCGCAACCTCGCCGGCGGGGGTGTCCGCGACCCCGTCGTGGCGGGAGGCCGCAGCGAGATCGAGGTCCGAGACGACGCCCCACGGAGGCAGCTCCTGCTCGGTTCTGGAGCTCACGACTACGCAGTGGATCCCGTGGCCGACCATCATCTGTGCGACCTTCGAGAGCGGCGTATCGACATCGCAGGCCACGACGCCGTGGTGCATCGCATCGGCGACGGTCATCCTGTCTACGGCGGTCTTCACGAACGCTCCTTTCGTCGGTCTGGCTTGAGTGTCGCGTTGTCGAGGCTGCACGGCATCGGAGGCGGCGCGGATGCCGGTGCGGTCAACTACCGATGCGCCGCCGCGGGGGCTGTCCGACGATGACGGGCATGGCGGCCGTTCTGGCGGCACTCGACAACAGCCTTGCGGTGAACCCAGTCCTGGTCATGGCTCGAGCGCTCGCCCGCCTTCTTGGGGACCGCGTCGAGGCCATCCATGTCGTCGGCGAAGGAGCGGAAGCCGCTGAGGAGGCAACCATCGCCGCAGGAGTCCCGCTCCGACTCGCTCGCGGACCGGTCGTGGAAAGCCTCGTCGAGGCAGGGCGGATAGACGGCGTTTCGGTCCTGGTGATCGGGGCCCGCGGCACCATCACTTCGGACCATCCTCTTGGCTCGACCGCACTCGCCGTCGTGACCTTGCTGCAGACGCCGGTTGTGGTTGTGCCGCCCACGGCCGAGGTCGCCTCGAGGATCCGCCGCGTCCTGGTGCCGCTCGAAGCGACCATGTCGAGCTCGCTGGCGCCCAGGTCGATCATCGAGCTCGAGGACGGCGCAGAGGTCGAGGTCACCGTCTTGCATGTCAACGGTTCAGACGAAAGTGACGAGCGGTGGGCTCGCGAGTTCCTCACGCGCTTTTGCCCGTGGGGCCTCGGCAAGGTTCGATTGGAGCGGCGGGCGGGTAGGCGCGAGGATGTCCTTCCGCTCGTCGCCGATGAGCTGCAGTCAGACTTGATCGTGCTCGGATGGGCACAGCAGCTGTCGCACGGGCGAGCGCCTGTCGTCCGTGCAACGCTCGAGCGGTCCAAGATTCCGGTGATGTTGATCCCCGTGTCGGTGGGAGGAGAGGCGAATGGACGAGCCTAGGACCACGCTGGAGACGACAGAAGAACCATTGGCTTCCGAGGAGCTTCGTCTGCTCGACGCCTACTGGCGCGCCGCGAACTACCTGTCCGTTGGCCAGATCTACCTGCTCGAAAACCCGTTGCTTCGCGAGCCGCTCAGGCCTGAGCACGTGAAGCCTCGGCTGCTCGGGCACTTCGGCACCACGCCGGGGCTCAACCTCGTCTACGCGCACCTGAACCGCGCGATCCGCGACCGCGACCTCAGTGCGATCTACATCGCGGGGCCGGGACACGGCGGACCGGGCGTCGTCGCCAACACCTACCTCGAGGGGACGTACTCGGAGCTCTACCCGCACGTCGGGCTCGACGAGGAGGGGTTGCGACAGCTCTTCCGGCAGTTCTCCTTCCCGGGCGGCATCCCCAGCCACGTCGCGCCGGAGACGCCGGGCTCGATCCACGAGGGCGG